>DAHXNN010000164.1 GCA_027365385.1 Acidimicrobiaceae bacterium
GACAGTGCCGCGTGCGCTCGCCACGATGATCGCGGGAGAGGCGGTGCTGTACACGATCGCCGTGCCGTGGCTTGCCGTCGCCCTCCACGTCGGCCTCGTCCGAGCGCTTGCCCTCGGCTGCACGCCGTTCCTCGCCGGCGATGCCGTGAAGATGCTCGTCGCGTCGGGGCTGCTCCCCGCGACATGGCGTCTCGTCGGTGCCGCACCGGAGCGTCGCTGACCGCCCGAGCGCGGCCGAGGTCTCGACGAAGCGCCGGGGACCGGCACGACCTCAGCCGGTCCGAGCCCCGGCACAGTCCGAGGGCCGCTCACGCTCCCGCGCCGATCCCCGGCCCGACGATCGAGTCGGCGCCAGTCCCGCTCGTCGGCACCGAGTAGCCCGTCGGCAGGACCCCTGGCGTGCCGGTCAGGTCACCCGAGACCAGGCCGGCGAGGTTTGCGGTGCCGAGGTTCGTCCCCGAGACGTCGGCTGCGGCGAGGTTCGCTCCCGAGAGGTTCGCCCCGTAGAGGTCTGCATCAGCGAGGTTTGCGCCTGCCATGTCGGCCCCGGAGAAGCTCGCGCTCGGCGCGTTCGCGTCCTCCAGGTTCGCGTCGGCGAGGTTCGCCCCCGCGAGGTTCGCGCCGACGAGGTCCGCGCCGTCGAGGAATGCGCCGAAGAGATTCGCTCCAGGACCGACCAAGTAGCCGCCGGCGACGGTCCATCCCGACGGGAGAGCGGTCGCGGTCCCCGTGACCCCCCCCGAGCTGACGCCGGTGAGGGTCGCGCCCGAGAGATCCACGCCGTTGACGTCGAGCCCCGTGAGGTTCGCGTTCGTGAGGTCGGCTCCTGGCCCGACGAGGTAGCCGCCGGCGAGCTCCCACCCGGGGGGAAGGGCGGCCGGCGTCCCGGTGACGCCCCCGGAGCTGACGCCGGTGAGCGTCGCGCTCGCGAGGTTCACGCCGTTGACGTCGAGCCCCCCGAGGTTCGCTCCCGTGAGGCTCGCCCCGGTGAGATCCGCGCCAGGTCCGACGAGATAGCCGTCAGCTAGGACCCAGCCCGCCGGGAGCGACGTGGGGGCGCTCGAGATCCCGCCGGAGGTGACGCCTGTCAGGCTCGCGCTCGAAAGCTCCGCTCCCGCGAGGCTCGCCCCTGCGAGCTTCGCCCCGGCGAGATCCGCGCCGGGTCCGACGAGGTAGCCATTCGTGAGCACCCAGCCCCCTGGCAAAGACGACGGCGTGCCGACGAGGCTGCCCGTGACGATCCCGCCGAGGTGCGCGCCCGCGAGGGGCGCTCCCGCGAGGTTCGCTCCCGTGAGGTTCGCTGCCGTGAGGTTCGCCTTCGCGATCTCCGCTCCGGCGAGGTTCGCGGAGGAGAGGTCTGCTCCTGCCATGTCTGCCCCGGCGGCTCTCGCGCTCGACAGGTTCGCGCTCGACAGGTTCGCGCTCCTGAGGTCCGTCGACGCGAGGTCCACCCCGGCGAGGTTCGCGGAGGAGAGGTCTGCTCCTGCCATGTCTGCCCCGGCGACTCTCGCGCTCGTCAGGTTCGCGCTCGTCAGGTTCGCTCTCGTGAGGTCCGTAGACGCGAGGTCCACCCCGGCGAGGTCTGCTCCGGCGAGATGCGCGTTCGCGAGGTCGGCCCCCGGTCCGACGAGATAGCCCGCAGCTTGGACCCATCCCGAGGGGAGGGCCGTCGCTGTCCCGGAGACGGCACCGGACGTCACGCCTGTGAGGCTCGCACCCGCGAGCGAGGTCGCCGACAGCGACACCCCGTCCATGTCGGCATCCGTGAGAGCCGCGCCGCTCACGTCGACGTCCGACAGGTGGGCCCCCTTCAGGTCCGCGCGCGTCATCGTCGTGCTGGCTAGGTCGACGTTGGTGAGGCGTGCGCCCTCGAGGTCGAGTCCGGTGAGCACGCTGCCCGAAAGGCTCACGTTGGCGAGCACGGCGTGGGAGAGGTTCGCATCGGTGAGGTTGGCCCCCGGTCCGAACAGGTAGCCGCGGACGATGCTCCAGCCCGAGGGGAGAGCCGACGGCGTGCCGCTCACGTGGCCGGAGATCACGCCGGAGAGCGACGCTCCGGACAGGTTCGTCCCGGCGAGGTCGACCCCTGTGAGGTCCGCATTCGCGAGGTCGACACCGGCGAGGTTGCCACCTGGGCCCACGAGGTAGCCGTCGGCGAGCTTCCACCCCCGGAGGAGCGAGGAGGGCGTTCCGGTCACCTGGCCCGTGACGACGCCGGTGAGCGTCGCGCCTGCAAGGCGGGCACCGGCCACGTCGGCCCCGGTGAGCGTCGCTCCGGCGAGGTCGGCCCCGGTGAGCGTCGCTCCGGCGAGGTCGACACCCGCGAGGTCGACGCCCGCGAGGTCGACGCCCGCGAGGTCGACACCCGCGAGGTTCGTCCCGAGCCCGAGCGACGTCACGAGGTTCGCCTTCGGTCCGACGAGGAAGCCCGACACGAGGGTCCAGCCCACCGGGAGCGATGCCGGCGTGCCGGTCACCGAGCCGGATACCACGCCGGCGAGCGTCACCGTGGCGAGAGCGGTCTGGTCGAGGTCCGCCCCCGTGAGATTTGCCTCGGCGAGGCTCGCGTGGTCGAGGTCTGCGCCCGCGAGGTCTGCGCCCGCGAGGTCCGCGCCCGCGAGGCTGACATTGGCGAGGTCCGCTCCGGGGCCTACGAGGTAGCCGGAGACGAGCGTCCAGCCGGGCGGAAGCGACGACGGGGTGCCGGTGATCGCGCCGGAGACGACGCCGGCGAGCGTCGCCGTGCCGAGGTTCGCGCCCGCGAGGTCTGCCCCGCGCAGGCTCGCGCCGGCGAGGTGCGCCCCGCGGAGGTCCGCTCCCGGGCCCACGAGGTAGCCGGAGACGAGCGTCCAGCCGCGCGGCAGCGACGCCGGCGTGCCACGGACCCCTCCCGTGACGACACCGCCAAGGTGAGCACCTACGAGACGTGCCCTCGAGAGGTCGGCTCCCGCGAGGTCGGCTCCCGCAAGGTCGGCTCCCGCGAGGTCGGCTCCCGCGAGGTCCGTGCCGACGAGATCTGCCCTCTCGAGGTCCATCCCTGCGAGGTCGCATCCGGCTAGGTCGGCTCCCACCCGCCGCACCTTCGTGCATCTTGTCGCCTTCCTGGCGGGCGGCGTGGGCTTCGCGGATCGTGCCGATGCCGATGCCGATGCCGATGCCGATGCCGATGCCGATGCCGATGCATGAGATGCCGACGCAAGAGATGCCGACGCAAGAGACGCTGGGACCGACGCCGCTGCGACCGCAAGCACGGCCGCGAGCGCACCGGCGAGGGACGGCCGCAGCCGTGCAGCGCGCATGGGCGGCTGCCGGCCCGGCACCTCGGCCCGCGCCAGCAGGCGGGGCGTCGTAGCGTTGGTGTGCATAGGTCGACCTCTCATCTTCCTAACCTTTGGACCCAGAGGAGGGGTGGCCAGTCGAGCCTCCCGGCGACGAAGCTCCCGATGCACCAGCTCCCGATGCAGCGAAGCCACCGGACGACGCCGACGTTCCCGCCGCAGTAGCGGCCACCGACGTCGCTGAGACGGCACCGGCTTTCGACGTGGATCCCTCGACGACGACCGAGTCCCCGGGGCGAAGTGCCGCCGCGCTGGACGGAGCGTCTCTCGTGACCTTCGTCGAGGGCCCGAGCATCACCTCGACGATGCTCCCGCCCGCCTCGGTGACATACAAGGTGGCGCCGTCGACGACCGTGATCGTCCCGGTAGCCGCGGCGGTGCTGGCGGCGCCTCCACCGCCGAAGGCGCCGGCAAAGCCAGAAGCGCCCGAGGTGCCTCTGCCGACAAGGGCCCGGAACCGCGAGGCCAACGCCGTCGCGGCGCCGCTCGTCGAGCCGCCCTGGCTCCGCTGTACGGCTGCACCGCCCCAGAACGCTCCTGCGGCGACCAGCAGTGTCAGCAGTATCGCCGTCGGGCGCCGCATCGAGACTCCTCGGCGCGTCGTCCTCACGGGCCATTCGTCGCTGGCGAGATCGCCCGTCAGATCATCGGGCATTGGTGCTCCCTTCGATCATTCATAGCGCAGGGCGTCGATCGGGCGGAGCGAGGCCGCGCGGTTTGCCGGGTAGAAACCGAAGAAGACCCCGACGACGATCGACACCCCGAAGGCAAGGGCGATGGAGTAGCTCGCCACCACGGGCTGGACTCCGTCGATCCGAAAGCGCGAGCCGACGAGTCCGACGACGACCCCGGCCGCGCCGCCGAGCAGTGACAAAAGGACGGCCTCGAAGAGGAACTGCGCGAGGATGACCGACTTCGGTGCTCCGATCGCCTTGCGGATGCCGATCTCACGGGTCCGCTCGGTCACCGAGACGAGCATGATGTTCATGACGCCGATGCCACCGACGAGCAGGGATATCGCTGCGACAGCACCGAGGAGGACGGTGAAGGTGCTCGAGGTCGACGTCGCCGTGCTGAGCAGCGTCGCCTGGTTGACGACCGTGAACGGGAGGTTCGGAACCGTCGTGTTGTCCTGCGCCGCGAGGATGTCCTCGACCTCCGTCGCCGCGAGGTCGAGAGTGCTCGAGGAGCGGCCCTGGACAAGCAGCTCGGTGAAGGTCGACGCCTCGCCCGTGAGCTCGTCCTGGACAGCGGTGTACGGAGCAATGATGACGTTGTCCTGATTCGTCACACCCGACGTCCCCTTCGTCGCGAGCACGCCGACGACCTTGAAGGTCGAGGAGCCGAGCTGGATGCTCTGGCCGATCGGGTTCGTCCCGGAGGCGAACAAGCTGCTGAGCACGGTCTGGCCGATCAGCACGTCGCGCGCCCGGCTGGATACCTCCGCGCTCGTGATCGGGCTTCCGGCCTCGACGGTGTAGTCGTCGGCCGTGAGGTAGGACGGCGTGCTCCCGACGACGGACGCGGTGGTCGTCGCCGCGCCGAAGGTCGCCGTGACGCTCGTCGAGATGACCGGCGAGACGGACAGGACGTCTGGTGCCTGCGCCGTGTTCCCTATCGCCTGGACGTCCGCGAGGGTGAGCTGCGCCGGCTGGGTCTGAGTTGCCGTCGTCGACGGGCCGCGCCCGAACGACCCGCGGTTGAGCACGGTGATCGTGTTGGTACCGAGCTGGTCGATTCGCGCCTGGACTGCGGCGGACGAGCCCGTGCCGACGGCGACGAGGATGATGACGGCGCCGACGCCGATCAGGACGCCGAGCACGGTGAGGAGCGAGCGGAGCTTGTTCGCGAGGACGCCCTGGACGGCGATGTGGAGGTTGTCGAGCCAGCTCACGACGACACGCCAGCCTCGGAGACCGCACCGTAACGCTGCGTGTGGGGCGCATGGTCGAGAAGCGGTGGCGGCCCGAGCACGGGCGCGGTACGGCGGTCGTCGACTATCGCGCCGTCACGCAGGCGCACGATCCGCTTAGCGAAGTCGGCGACGTCGTCCTCGTGGGTGATGAGCACGATCGTCCGCCCGTCGGCGTTGAGTCGGCTGAACATCGCCATGACGTCGTTGCTCGACGCGGAGTCGAGGTTCCCGGTGGGCTCGTCGGCGAGGACGAGCGACGGGTTCGTGACGACTGCACGTGCGATGGCAACCCGTTGCTGTTGCCCACCGGACATCTCGCTCGGGACGTGGCCTCCCCTGGATCCGAGACCGACGCTCTCGAGCGCCTGGAGCGCCCGGGAGCGTCGTTGGGCGGAGTGGACCCCCGCGTAGGCGAGTGGCAGCTCGACGTTTGCAAGCGCGGTGGTGCGCGGGATCAGGTTGTAGCTCTGGAAGACGAAGCCGATCTTCCGGTTGCGGACTGCCGCGAGGGCGTCCTCGTCGAGCGTCCGGACGTCCACACCGTCGAGCCAGTAATGTCCGCGGCTCGGCACGTCCAGACAGCCCACGATGTTCATGAGCATCGACTTGCCCGATCCCGACGTGCCCATGATCGCAACGAAGTCACCTCGCTCGACGGTGAGCGACACGCCTCGCAATGCATGGACCTCGGCCTCGCCCATCGCATAGGTCTTGACGATGTCCGTGAGGGCGATGACGGGTCGTCGAGATGCCGGCGGCGCCGTCGGGCTACCCGGGGGCGCGCTCATCCTGCTCCTCCGCCCAGTCCGCCGCCACCGCCGAACCCGCCGCCACCGCCGAACCCGCCACCAGTCGTCGCCGATCCCGATGCGGCTGCGACCGTCACGGTCGGCAGGACGACCTTCTCGCCCGCCTTGAGCCCGCTGACGATCTCGGTCGTCGAGCTCCCGACGATGCCCGCTACGACGGGCACGGAGGTCTGCGTCGTGCCACGTTCGACGGTGACCGTCGACGTCGTACCGGCGGTCGTGATCGCGGCGCTCGGCACCTCGAGGACGCCGGTCTTCGAGGCCACGACGACGCTGACGTCCGCGGTCATGCCGTCGCGTACCGTCGCAGGTGGGTCGAGGATGCTGATCGTGGCGTCGTAGGTGACGACGTTGCTCGCCACTGTCGAGGTGGCCGAGATCGCCGTCACCTTTCCGGAGAGCTCTGTGCTCGGAAGGGCGGGCAGGGTGATCGTCGCCGGCTGGCCGACTGCGACCTGCCCGATGTCAGCCTCGGGGAATCCGACGACGACCTCGAGCTCGCCGAGGTCCGTGATCGTCATGAACCCCGATGAGCTGGACCCTGATCCAGACGACGCGGCGCCGGACGTCGCCGAGGACGATCCACTCGAGGTGCTGCCCGCTGTCGCCGACGTGACCGTCGACGTCCCGGCGCTGACGTTCGAGCCGATCGATCCGTTGATCGAGCTGACCGTGCCGCTGATCGGCGAGGTGAGCGTCGTGCCGGAGAGGTTCGTGGCGTCCTCGGTCACGGTCGCCTGGTCGAGAAGGACAGTTGCCTTGTCCTCGGCTACGGTCACGGCGTCGGTCTGCGTGCTGGCGGCGATCGAGGCCTTCTCTCCCGCCAGCGCGAGTTGCGCCTGGACGAGAGTCGCCTGCTCGTGAGCGAGGGTCTGGGAGTCCGTCGTGACCGTGGTGCGGTCCACCGCGCACGAGCTCTGTGCCGTCGTGAAGCTCACGGTCGCACCGTGGACGGTGCCGAACGCATTGGTCGCGACGAGCTGGAACGCGTAGGTGGTATCAGGCCGCAGGCCCTGGACGTCGGCCGTGACCGCCGTCGCGGAGGTCCCGCTACCTATGCCGACCGCCGGCGTCGATCTCCCGAGGTTCGACGACGTCCCGTAGTCGAAGGAGTAGGTGGTGTCGGATCCGTCGGGGTCGACGGATCCGCTGAGCGACGCACCTGTCGCCGTCATGCTGCCCGCCGACCCGGTGGTGACGCTCGGAGCAGCGCTCGACGTCGAGCTGTACGAGCGCAGCTGCCCGGTCGAGCTGCCAGTGCCGGTCGAGCTGCCAGTGCTCCCCGCAGAGCCCGATCCCCCGGAGGTCGCGCAGCCGAGCCGCTCGTCAGAGGCGAGCTGCGCACGTGCGGTCGCAAGGGTGCTTGCGTCCGAGCTCGCCTGCTGTTCAGCGCTCGTCAGCGACGCCTCGTCGGCCACGAGAACGGCTTGGTCGGCGTCGACCGTCGACCCGGCACCGCCCTGCTCCGCTGTCGCGAGGCTCTGCTGCGCCGCCGCGAGCGTCGCCCGTGCTGTCGCGAGTGTCGCGTCCGCCTGGCTCGTGCCGATCCGCGCGAGCACCTCTCCGGGGGTGACGTGGTCGCCCACGGCGACGTCGATCGACGTGACCGTCCCGCTCACCGGGAAGGCGAGCTCAGCCGTGCTCGCGGCGGCGACGTTGCCCGTCGAGCTCTCCGAGGACTGCACTGTTCCCACCGTCACAGATGCCGTGCGGACGGCGGCCGCCGGAGCCGAGCCCGCGTCGAACACCGAGTTGAGCCCGAAGCCCGCAACCGCTGCGACAGCGAGGACGAGAACCGAGTAGAAGACCACCGTCTTCGGTCGTGACCTCCGCGGTCTAGCGGTCGGAGGCGCAGTCGGCGCGGATCCCCGTGGTTGCCGGTTGACGAGCCGCCGTATCGAACGCACGGTGCAACGGTCGCGCCCGTTCCTGTGGCAGTCCTAGATGCTGGCTGTGGCGAACCTGTGAGTTGTGAGCAGGATCTTTCCGAGCTTCGACCCGGCAGCGAAGCGCTCGTACGCCGCTGCGACGTCCGCGAAGGCGAATCGTTGCTCGATCGGCACGGAAAGCCGACCGGAGGCGAGGAGGGGAAGGACATGGTGCTCGACCGCCCGCGCGACCACTGCCTTCTCCTCGAGCGGTCGTGCCCGGAGCGTCGATCCCCGGACCGTCGCCCGCCGGCCCATGAGCATCCCGAGGTCGAGCTCTGCCATACGGCCGGCTCCGGTGCCGATGACGAGGACGCGTCCCCCCGTCGCGAGATCCGTCAGGTCTGCAGCCATGTTGGGCGAGCCGACGAGCTCGAGGACGATGTCGTAGGGACCGTGCTCGTGCGTACGCTCGGGGCTTACGACGACGGCTCCAAGGGCCGCCACGGCCTCTCTCCTGGCCGGGTCGCGCACGCTCGAGACGACGGTCGCTCCTGCGGCTCGAGCGAGCTGGAGGGCGGCGACCCCCACGCCGCCGGCTCCACCGTTGACCAGCAGCCGTTCGCCTGGCGCGAGATGTCCCTGGGTGAACAAGGCGTCGTAGGCGGTCGAGAAGACCTCGCAGAACCCACCCGCCTCGTCGGTGGACGTGCCCGGTGGAACGGGGAGAGCGACGCGTTCGTGGAGCACGGCGAGCTCCGCCTGGCCACCTCCGCCGAGCAGGCCCATGACGCGGTCACCGGGAGCGAAGCGCTCGACTCCGGATCCGACTGCTACGACGACGCCGGCGCACTCGAGGCCGGGGATGTCTGCCGGCGCTCCGGGTGGCGGGGGATAGTGGCCGGCACGTTGGAGGAGGTCCGCGGCGTTCAACCCAGCGGCTTCGACCCGGACGAGGACCTCCTGCGTGCCGGGAACGGGGTCCGGGCGCTGCTCCCAGCCGACGGTGCCGTCGGCGACGACCGCTGCGTGCACGTGAGCGGCTGTGCCGACCTGTGTCGAGCTTCTAGGGTCGGCCGGCGCCGTAGGCGCCTGGCCACACCGGAGTGATCTGGATCGAGGTGCCGGTGTTCTCCGCCTGGACCGCCTGGCCGCCGCCGACGTACATGATCACGTGGTAGATGTAACCGCCGCTCGCGTAGAAGATCAGGTCGCCCGGCTGGAGGGCGGAGAGGGAGACGTGCTCGATGCTGTCGTACTGGTCCTGCGCGCTGTGGGGGAGGTTGACTCCTGCCTGTCCCCACGCCCACATCGTCAGACCGGAGCAGTCGAAGCCCTGTCCGGGGGTCGCCCCCGCCCAGACGTAGGGCACGCCGAGCTGGCTCTCCGCGGCATGCACGGCAGCCTCGCCGGCCGAGCTGCCTGCCGAGGAGGACGTTGCCGGTACGAGGCTCGGGCTCGGGGGCGCGGGCTGGGACACTGCCTCGGCGACGGTCGGCGCCGCCGCACGCAGCGCGGCTGACCGAGCCGCTGCTTGCTGCTGCTGCAATTGCTGTTGCTGGGACACAGCGACTGCAAGCCTGCCCTTGACCCCCTGCTCCAGCGCTCCGAGGCTCGCAAGAACGGACGCGGCCGCTTGCTTCGACGAGGCGAGCGTCTGCTCGCTGCGGGCCGCCGCGCTCTGCGCCTGGCCGAGTGTCGCCGCACGGACCGTCAGCCGGTGCCGAGAGTCCTGCAGCGAGGTCATCGCCGTGCTGAGCGAGCCGGACGCAGCCTGGAGGTATGCCTGCTGGATGGGCAGGGAGCTCGCGTCGGCGGACATGACGACCGACAGCTCGCTCGACGAGCCGGCGTTGACGTACGCGGCGACGGCGTCGTGGCGCAGGCTCGCGGCGTCGAGGTGCACCGAGCTCTCAGCTCGTCCGAGGAGGCCGCGGTCCGCGCGGATCTGCCGCCCGAGCGACGCCACGCGCAGCGCTGCCTGGTCGTACTCCTCGGACAGGATCTGGAGGCGGGCATCCGACGCGTTGACCTCGGCAGCGATGTGTGCAGCCGTGGCCTGGAGCGACGCGACGGACGCAGCCGCGGCGGGAGTGCCTGCACCGAGGCTCCCTGGGAGCACGGCGGCCGCGAGGGCCACTCCCGCAGCCACGAGGCCACTGCGTCCGAGGCGCGGCGCCACACCCTGGCGGAGCGCGTCGAGTCGTGTCCTGTCGACGCGCGTGAGCCTGCCGTCGTGGTGCCGCAGGGGCGACGCGAACGCGAGAATCTTCCCGGTTGCTGTCACAATGCCGAGGAAACCTATCGGTGGGCGCAACCACTGCGCAAGCACCTGGCTGTTGCGGTCGCGTTTCGCCCTCGTGACGCTCGCCCGCTACCGTGGGTCCAGCCGGTCACGGCGAGGTTGCGTCGCCGTGGCGAAGTGTCGACGACGGGAGGACGGCTATGAGCGCTCCAGGGGGTGGTCCGGACGCCGCGGCGAGTCCCGGGATGCGAGTCGAGCACGATTCGATGGGTGACGTCCTCGTCCCGGCCGAGGCGCGCTGGGGTGCGCAGACCCAGCGTGCGGTGGAGAACTTCCCGATCTCCGGCAGGAGGGTCGAGTCGTCGCTCGTCGCCGCGCTTGCCCTCGTCAAGGGCCAGGCGGCGCTCGTCAACGCGGAGATCGGCGTCATCGACCCAGGAGTGGCGGCTGCGATCGACGCAGCCGCCACCGAGGTGGCCGCGGGCCTGCACGATGTGCACTTCCCAGTCGACGTGTTCCAGACCGGCTCGGGAACGTCGACGAACATGAACATGAACGAGGTGCTCGCGCAGCTCGCCGGAGAGCGACTCGGGCGTAAGGTCAGCCCCAACGACGAGGTCAACGCCTCGCAATCGTCGAACGACACGTTTCCTTCGGCGATCCACCTCGCCGCGGCCCGGGAGATCGTCGGCGACCTCGTCCCCGCTCTCGAGCACCTCGCACTGGTCCTCCGGGCCAAGTCGAGTGAGCTCGCAGACGTTGTGAAGTCGGGGCGCACGCACCTCATGGATGCGACGCCGGTGACACTCGGCCAGGAGATGGGGGGCTACGCAGCTGCTGTCGAGCACGGCGTGGAACGTTTGCACTCGAGCCTCGGGCGCGTCGCCGAGCTGCCGCTCGGTGGAACGGCGGTCGGCACCGGCCTCAATGCCAAGCCCGGGTTCGCCGCCGAGGTCGTCGAGCGACTCCGGCGGGCGACCGGTCTGCCGCTCAGCGAGGCTCGTGACCACTTCGAGGCCCAGGGCGCACGTGACGCGCTCGTCGAGGCGTCGGGCGTCCTGAGGACGATTGCAGTTTCTCTTTATAAGGTCGCCAACGACCTCCGCTGGATGTCGTCCGGGCCGCGTTGCGGTCTCGGCGAGATCCACCTACCCGATCTCCAGCCGGGCAGCTCGATCATGCCGGGCAAGGTCAATCCGGTCGTCCCCGAGGCCGTCTGCCAGGTGGTCGCTCAGGTCATCGGCAACGACGCCGCAGTTGCGTTCGGAGGCGCTGCCGGCAACTTCGAGCTGAACGTGATGCTCCCGGTCATCGCGCGCAACCTGCTCGAATCGATCCGCCTGCTCGCGTCCGTCAGCCGGGCGCTCGCGGACAAGTGCGTCGACGGCATCGTCGCCGACGTGGAGCGCTGCCGGACCTACGCGCTCTCCTCGCCGTCGATCGTGACCTCTCTCAACCCCTACATCGGCTACGAGAACGCCGCGAAGGTGGTCAAGAAAGCCCTCGCCGAGAACAAGGACCTGAAGGCAGTCGTGCTCGAGATGGGGCTGCTCGCGGAGGACGAGGTCGACCGAGCGCTGGACGTGCTCGCGATGACGCGGGGTGGCATCGTCGGCTGAGCCGGGCGTCCGCCCCGCCCGCGACGCCCGACCCGTACGGGCCGGGCGTCGACCCGCTTGCGCCCTGGGCGCCGGTCCCCGTTAGCGTGGATCCGATGCACCCGATCGAGCGACTGCGCTTCCTCGCTCGCTACGGGGATCTCGATGTCGACGTTCTCGTCCCCGAGGCGACGGCAGCGTTGGCGGACCTCGCGAGGGATCCGCGAGCTGTGGTCATGGCGGCTCGCCGCCTCGTGGACACCCATCCCTGCTGTGGTCCGCTCTGGTGGGCCGCTGCACTCGTGATCTGTGCCGAGCACCCGGGCGAGGTTGCCCGCTTCGTGGTCGCGTCGCTCGACTCCGACCCGACCGTCGAGGAGCTTGCCGCGTCCCTCCCGCCAGGCGCGGCGGTGGTCGCCGAGGCCACTCCGCGCGTCGTCGGAGCACTCGCGACGCGTCCGGACATCGACGTGCGGCTCGTCGGCGACCGGTCCACGCTCGCGAGCCTGCTGAGGGAGCTGGCTCGTGGCCCCGAGGCGACGGGCTGGTCTTTCGACGAGGTAGTGGGGGCGCTCGTCGGCGCGCGGCTGCTCGTCGTCGAGGCGTCTGCGGCCGGCCCCGCCGGCTGCCTCGTCGCCGCCGGCGCGTCGCTCGCCACGCAGGCGCGCGAGGCGGGTGTCGCCGTGTGGGCGGTCGCGGGTGTCGGGCGGGTGCTACCGGCCGCGCTGTTCACGGCTGCGGTGAGGCGTTGCCGCCAGGATCGCTTCGTCGCGGTCGGGCACCTCGCCAGGGTCGTCGGCCCCTCCGGCGCCGTCCGCCCGGCGACTGCGTTCGCGTCGGCCGAGTGCCCGGTGCCGCTCGAGCTCACCCGCTGACACGCCCGCGGGCCCAGGCGGGATATCGTCGCACCATGCCCATGATGATCGAGTTCCCGAGCAACGGCACGACAGGGCAGGGCTACCTCGCGACGCCCGCGAGCGGTAGCGGTCCGGGAGTGCTCGTGATCCAGGAGTGGTGGGGGATGGTGCCCCACATCAAGGACGTGTGCGATCGTTTCGCGGCGGAGGGCTTCGTCGCCCTCGCACCGGACTTCTACCATGGCAAGACGGCGAGCGAGCCGGACGAGGCCGGGAAGCTCGCGATGGCGCTCGACCTCGAGAAGGCGGGCAAGGACTTCTCAGGAGCCGTCGACGCGCTCCTCGAGCGCTCGGCGGGCTCGTCGGTCGGCGTCGTGGGCTTCTGCATGGGAGGAGGTCTCGCCCTCGTCCTCGGGACGCAGCGACCCGATGCGGTGCGTGCCGTCGTTCCCTTCTATGGCGTCATCCTCTGGCCAGAAGCCCAGCCGGACTGGTCTGCCCTGCACGCGACGGTTCTCGGGCACTTCGCCGAGCACGACGACTTCGCGAGCGCGCCGTACGTCGCCGAGCTCGAGGTGTCGCTCCGCGCTGCAGGCTGTTCCGACGTCACGATGCACACCTATCCCGGCACCGACCACGCCTTCTTCAACGACACTCGACCTGAGGTCTACGACGCGCCGGCGTCCGCGCTGGCCTGGCAGCGAACCCTCGAGACGCTCCGGTCTGCTCTCGTCTAGCCCGTCGTCCCCGCCCGGGGACGACGGGCTCCGCCGGGCAACGACCCGTGGGGTGGTGCGCGCGGGCGCCATCGGCGACGATGACGGTCCCTCGACCGTGGGACAGTTGTCGCCGTGACGTTGCCGCTCGTGTGCACAAGTGCGACCCGGGACCGGTGGCCGGCGGTCCGAGCGCTCGCGAGGTCGATCATCCGCCACCACGGCGGTGAGCGCCTCGTCGTCCTGCTCCTCGACGACCGGGGTGGGGCGGTAACCCCTGCGGAGGCGGAGGCGGAGGCGGAGGCGGAGGAGCTGGGCGACGACGTCGCCGGGGTCGAGCCGACGATGGAGCTTCTTGACCTGGCCGACGTGCGGCTCGACGCCTCGTCAGCGCACGAGATGGCGCTGTGCTGCGGCGGCGACGATCTTGCAGCGGCGTTGGCTCCGGCGCTCCTTTCCGCGCTCGTGCTCCGCGGGCGTCCGGTGGTCTGGCTGTCCCCGGAGGTCGTGGTGCTAGCGCCGCTCGTCGACCTCGTGCCAGCTCACGGTGCGACAACCTTGCTCGTGCCGAGGCTGCTCGGGCCCATGCCCGACGACGGGCGCGCCCCGACCGAGGAGGAGGTCGTGACCGATGGTGCGGTCGATCCCGGGATCGTCGCGGTCGCGCCCGGAGCCGAGGCATTCCTCGAGTGGTGGCAGCGCTCCGTCCGCCGCGAGGCGTCGTCGCCCGATCCTGCACCGGCCCGCTCCCAGCCAGCTCTCGCGCTCGCCCCACAGCTGTTCGGAGCCGAGCTGACGCGGTCCGCGGGTATCGGTGTCGCTAGCTGGAACGCGCACGAGCGCGGCCTGACCTGGTCGGCGGCCGACGGCTACCGTGCACTCGGCTCGCCGGTCTCTCTCGTCCACCTGCAGGGCTTCGACCCGGAGGTGCCCTACCTCGTCGCTCCGGTCGGCTCCCGGCGACCGAGGGTGCTCGCGAGCGAGGTGCCGGCACTTTGGCGGCTGTGCCGGGAGCGAGCAGTCGAGCTCGGGCGCGCGACGGCGCCGGCGCCCGTGCCTGCTGCCGGATCGTCGGGAGGGGCGAGAGCTGTCGCGCTCGCCGACGGCTCGCCGCTCGACGAGCGCATGCGCAGGATCGCACGCCGCGTGGTAGCTGCCGTTGCCCACGGTACGCGCGCGCTGCCGGACCCGTTCGAGCCTGCCGAGGTCGGCTCCTTCCACGAGTGGCTTGCCAGTCCCGACCCGTCGGACTCGACCGCTCCCAACCTCCCCCGCTACCTCCTCGAGGTCTACCGCGAGCGTCCGGACCTCGCGTGGCATTTCCCTCGGCTCGGGACCGTCGACATGGCACATTTCCGCGAGTGGGTCGTCCACCACGGCCTCGACGAGGCCGGGGTGTCGCCCGCGCTGCGCGATGCGCTCGCACGCACGCCGTGGTGGTCGGCGCCGACGGGTGTCGTGGTCGCCGCGCCGGGGGGGCTGCGACAAGGCGTCGTCCTGGCGGGCTATCTGCGAGCGGAGTCCGGGGTCGGCGAGGCTGCCCGGCTCTCGCTCGGCGCCATGCGCTCGGCTGGCATCGACGTCGTGCCGGTCGTGATCGGGACCACGCCGAGCCGTCAGCTCCATCGAGGTCCGGAGGACTTCGGTGGCGAGGTACCGCCGGTCGCCGACCGGCGGATCAACCTGGTGTGGGTCAACGCGGACCAGCTCCCCGGGTTCGCGTCGGTTGTCGGGCCGGACTTCTTCGACGGCCGCTACAGCATCGGGTTCTGGGCGTGGGAGACCGAGTCCATGCCGAAGGCGATGGCGGCGAGCTCGTCGATGCTCGACGAGATATGGGTGCCGAGCGCGTACGTGCGCGATGCGGTCGCTCCCGTGGCCGATCGGGACGTGCATGTGTTCCCCCACCCGGTCGTCCCGCCGCCGGTCGACCGGGCTTTCGACGTCTCGGGCCTCGGGATCCCTCCTGGCTACCGATTCCTCTATACGTACGACTTCCTCTCCGGCTTCGAGAGGAAGAACCCGCTCGGGGTGCTCGAGGCGTTCGCCTCCGCTTTCGCGCCCGGGGATGGCCCGGTCCTTGTCCTGAAGAGCGTCAACGGAGACCGACGCCCGGCCGAGTCCGAGCGTCTTGCCCTCCAGGCGGGCGACCGCTCCGACGTCGTCGTCCTCGACGGCTACCTGACCGCCTCCGAGCGGGGAGCACTCCTCGACAGCTGCGACTGCTATGTGTCGCTGCACCGGGCCGAAGGTTTCGGGCTCGGGATGGCGGAGGCGATGGCACTTGGCAAGCCCGTCATCGCGACCAGCTACTCGGGGAACCTCGATCTCATGGACGACGAGACGGCGCTGCTCGTCTCCGCTCGCCGGGTCGCCGTCGGTCCTGGTGCCTCGCCTTACGATCCGGAGAGCTGTTGGGGTGAGCCGGACCTCGGCGCAGCTGCCGAGCAGATGCGCCGTGTCGTCGCCCGGCCCGAGGAGGCGACAGCCCTCGGGAGCCGGGCACGTCGGCGGGTGCTCGCCGAGCACGGTGTCGCGCGAGCGGAGCTCTTCGTCCGCCGACGTATCGCGGACGTCGAGAAGCGATTGCGCAAGGGGTATGTGAGCGGTGCGGCAGAAGCTGTCCGCCGCAGCCTGTAGCCGTCCGGGGCGAGGGGAACGCGCCTCGATCGTCGGTCGGGTGGAAGGCGCCCATGTGCTCTCCACTACCCTTGCCCTCGCCACGCTGCCCGAGGAGCACCGCCGTGACGATCCACGCCTGCACGATCATCGCCCGTAACTATCTGCCTGCGGCGCGCGTGCTCGCCGTGTCCTTCGCGCGCCACCACCCCGGGTCGACCCTTGCGGTCCTGCTCGTCGACGACCCGGAGCGCACCATGGACGGGGCGACGGAGCCCTTCGGCGTGCTCCACCTCGACGAGATAGGCATCGAGCCCGACGAGCTCGCGAAGATGGTGGCGATCTACGACATCCTCGAGATCTCGACAGCGGTCAAGCCCTGGCTCGTCGAGACCCTCCTCGCCCGGGGGGCGCCTGCGGTCCTCTACCTCGATCCGGACGTCGTCGTCTACGCCCCTCTCGACGAGCTCGATGCTCGAGCCCGTGCCGAGGGCATCGTCCTCACTCCCCACCTCACCCGGCCGTTGCCTCGCGACGGCCGGAGCGTGACGGAGAGCGACATCCTCGGTTCCGGTATCTACAACCTCGGCTTCGTGGCCGTCTCGGCACGTGCGGCGGAGTTCCTCCAGTTCTGGAAGGAGCGACTACGACGAGATTGCGTAGCCGACCCGGCCAGGATGCGTTTCGTCGACCAGCGCTGGGTCGACTTCGCCCCCGGGATGTTCGGCGCCGGGATCGTCCGCGACCCGACGTACAACGTCGCCTATTGGAACCTGCACGGGCGGACGCTGACCTTCGACGGAAGATCGCCCCGGCTCGACGGCGAGCAGGTGCACTTCTTCCACTTCAGCGGCTACAGTCCGGACAGCCGCCACATCTTGAGCAAGCACCAGGGAGACCGACCGCGCGTCGTGCTCTCCAGCCGGCCCGACCTGGCCCGGCTCTGCGACGACTATGGCGACCGGCTCGTCGCTGCGGGCCATGGGCGAGATAGCGCTGTGCCGTACGCGTTCGGGCGCCTCGCGAACGGGCTGGCCTACGACCCGGTGATGCGTTCGCTCTACCGGTCGGCGCTGCTCGCGTGCGAGGAGAGCGGCGGTGCAACGACCTCAGAGCCCCCGAACCCCTTCGTCCGCGGGGGGGCGGAGCTCTTCCTCGACTGGCTCAACGCCGTGCCGCACGAGCGCCCGGGCGGGCACCTCACCCGCTATCTCTCGGCGTTGCATGCGAGCCGCCCCGACCTCGTCGCCGTGTTCTCGGACCCGGACGGCGAGGATCTTGCGCACTTTGCCGAATGGAGTCGTCACGAGGTCGCGCAGGGCCGCCTCGACGCTCGACTCGCGCTCGAGGTGCCGAAGGCGGATTCGACCGCGCCTGCACCACTGCTCCGTCTCGAGGCGGGCATACGCGTGGCCGGCTATCTCCGCGCGGAGACGGGAGTCGGCGAGCACGGGCGCCTGGCCCTGCTCGCTGCGCAACGCGCGGGCATCGCGACGTCCACCTACGTCGACGCCACGTCCGTCAGCCGCCAGTGCCACCACGTCGCCGCGTCGTTCGGTCCCGACCTCGACGTGAACCTCGTCTGCGTGAACGCCGACGAGCTCCCGCGCTTCGCGCGGCGCGTCGGGCCAGGATTCTTCGCCGGGCGCTACACGATCGGGCTCTGGGCGTGGGAGCTCGAGGAGTTCCCCCGGCGCTTCGAGGAGTCGTTCGACTACGTCGACGAGGTCTGGGCGAACAGCGAGTTCACCCGCCGCGCGATCGATGCGGTCTCGCCCGTGCCCGTCGTCGCCTTCCCGCTTCCGGTAGTCGAGCCGAACGTGCCCACGTCCGTCGGCCGTCGCGATCTCGGGCTGCCCGACGGCTTCCTCTTCCTCTTCTGCTTCGACGTCATGAGCGACGTCGAGCGGAAGAACCCGTTCGGTCTCCTCGACGCGTTCGGCAGGGCGTTCGCGCCAGGAGAGGGACCCGTCCTCGTCGTGAAAGCGGTCAACGGCGACCGGCGCGCAGGCGAGGTCGAACGGTTGAAGAGGGAGGCTGGACGCCGCCCCGACGTGATCGTCCTCGACCACTATCTCGACCGTAGCGAGCAGTCGGCGCTCATGGCTGCATGCGACTGCTACGTGTCGCTTCACCGCTCGGAGGGCTTCGGCCTCACCCTCGCGGAGGCAATGGCTCTCGCGAAGCCGGTGGTGGCGACGGCGTACTCCGGCAATCTCGACTTCATGTCGCAGGAGAACTCCTACCTCGTTCCGTACTCCCCGGGCGAGGTGCCCGTCGCGCACGATCCGTACCCGCACGGGGCCCGTTGGGCCGAGCCCGACCTCGATGTCGCTGCAGCGTCGATGCGTGAGGTGTACGAGCATCCTGAGACTGCTCGCGCGCGAGGTGCCCGGGCCCGAGTCGACGTTCTCAACGAGCATGGCCTCGACGCCCGCGCCCGTGTCGTCGCCGAGCGCTTCGCCCACGCGCAGTCCGTGCTCGCCGCGCGCCGCCGGGCCGCCGCGCGCCAGCGGTCGTCGTGGCGCTTGTGGGCGGCGAGGCCGCGCTGAGGCGCGGCACTGCACGAGGCCGCCCGGCCGGGCTGGTGCTGCCGCGTCCGTCGGGAGCCGCTCGCCTGCCGGTGGTGGTTCGGCAGCGTGGCCCGACCCCCTGTAGGCTTAGACGGCCATGGCGACGATCGAGCCGACCACGACGAGCGGCGTGTCGTGCCGGGTCTGACCCCGAGCTGGGCCGCTGCCGAGACACACGCGGACCTCGGGCTTCCGGTCGGCCCGGGAAGGTTCCGGTCGGTCCGGCGCCTGCTCGGCCGGCTGCTGTGGCCAGTCCTGCGCCATCAGGTCCAGGTCAACCGCTGCCTTCTCGCCGAGCTGGATGCCGTCCGCGCGCGGCTCGACGCCGACCTCGTCCATCTCGCACGTGTCGATGGCGATCTCGCGCATCACAGCAGCGTCCTCGTCCGCCATGAGGAGCCGCTCGACCGTCACGAGTTCCTCCTCACCCACCTCGAACGGGCGACCGGCGACCTCATCCGGCAGATCGACCTGGTACAGGACAAGGTAGATCTGGGCCAGCGCCAGGCACTCGCCCGCTACCACGACGGCATCGGCCGGCTGCGGTCGGCCCTCGACGAGCTGGAGCTGCGCCTCGACGAGCTGGAGTCCTCTGTCCCGACAGTCCGAGAGGCGGCGCTCGCGGGTGCATCTGCACGCGCGGTGGAGGCGGTCGCTGCCGCTACCGACCTCGCAGCGGAGAACGCTGCCGCGGCAGCACGGGAGAGCCTCGAATCCGCAGTCGCCGCGGCGGTCGGTGTCGCTCGCGATGCGGCTCGCGAGGCGGCTCGCGAGGCGGTTGAGGAGGCGGCGGGCCACAAGGACGCCTGGCGGGCCGCTCTCGACGACGTCTGGCTCCGGATGGGCCAGCTCGACCTCTTCCTCGCGGAGGCGCGTCGGAGCTTCCCGGGGGTGCCGTCTCCTGAGCAGCTCGCATCCTTGCCGAGTGGCTTCGAGAGCCTCGAGGCAGTCTTCGCCGAGGCGTTCCGGGGGCCGGCGCCGGTCGTGCGCGAGCGGGTCCGTCCCTACCTCGAGGACCTTGCCGGTCTCGGTGGCCCCGTCCTCGACATCGGCTGCGGCCGGGGCGAGCTGCTCGACATCCTCGCGGCGGGAGGCGTGCAGGCGTATGGCATCGAGTTGAACGCCGAGCATGTCGCCCATTGCAGGGCGCGCGGGCTCGACGTGCGTGGCGAGGGCGCGCGCGCCCATCTCGCCGGCCTCTCGCCGGCATCGCTCGGTGCGGTGACCGCCATCCAGGTCGTCGAGCACCTTGCGACTGACGAGCTGATCGAGATCATCGAGCTCGCGGCACAGGCGATCCGCCCGGGAGGCGTGATCCTGCTCGAGACCCAGAACCCTGAGAACGTCGTCGTCGGGGCGTCGTCGTTCTACCTCGACCCGACGCACCGCCGGCCGATCCCGCCTGCGCTCCTCGCGTTCCTCGTCGGTGCACGCGGCTTCGGCGCGGTGGAGGTCCGCCGTCTCGAACGTGCGGAGCAGGCGCAGGGTCTCGAGCGACCGAAGCCGGACGAGCCCTGGGCCGAAGCGGTCGGTGCGCTCGTCGACGTCGTCAACGTCCACCTGTTCTCGCCCGCCGACTACGTGGTCGTCGGTCGCCGGCCGTAGGGGGCTCGCTCCCGTGCGGGTCGCCTACTTCTCGCCCCTGCCGCCGGAGCGGACGGGGATCGGGGACTACAGCTACGAGCTGCTCGAGGAGCTGAGGGGCCTGCTCGACGTGACCGCCGTCGTGAGCGACGACGTTCTCTACAGCGTCCGAGCCCCTGACGGGGTGGAGGTCGTCGGGGCCTCGAGCGTCAAGGAAGATGCGTTCGACTGCAATATCTATCAGATGGGCAACAATCCGAACTTCCACCGGTTCATCTACGGAAGGGCGTTCGAGGAGCCAGGTCTTCTCGTCCTCCACGACCCATCGCTCGCGGACTTCACCGCGGAGATGTGCGGCGATGCGCAGAGCACGATCTTTCGCGAGGAGGTCGCCTACGACCGCCCGGAGATCGGGCCCGACGACGACCTCCCGCTTGTCGACGCTGGCAAGGGCAGGATCGACCTCGACCGGTTGGAGGTGCTCCTCGCTCGGCGCATCATCGAGTCGAACGTGCGCACGCTCGTCCACTCTGCTGCGATGGCGCGCGAGATGACCCGGCGCTACCAGGGTTCGGACATCGCCACGATCCAGCTCCCCGCCCAGCTCGTCCCTGACGTCCCGCGCCCCGTGGCGCGCCAGCCAGGTGAGGTCGTCTTCGGCGTCTTCGGGGGCATCAACTATTACAAGAGGATCTTGCCGATCGTCGAGGCGTTCGCCGAAGTGCGCTCTCGCCACCCGCTTGCTCGTATGGTCGTCGCGGGACGTTCCGACGACCGCCTCCTCGAGATCGAGGTCCGGAGGATCGCGGAGCGGCGTGAGCTCGGCGGTGCGCTCGAGGTGAAGACGAACCTCCGGCTGGAGGACCTCGAGCGGGAGATGTCGCTCTGCGACGTCGGCATATCGCTGCGCTGGCCGACCGCCGGCGAGATGAGCGCGACGCTCATGCGGACGCTCGGCGCGGGTCGCCCGGCCATCGTGAGCGACGTGCTGCAGTTCCGCGAGCTCGACAGCCGCTACTGCTGGCGCGTGACGACCGACTTCGACCATGAGCACGACAGCCTTGTCGAGCTGATGGACGCGGCAGCGTCCGATCCCGATAGGTGTCGGCGTGCCGGTGACGCAGCGAGACGCTTCGTGGAGCGCGAAGCGACGTACCGAGTCGTCGCCGAGCAGTACGTACGTCACGTCGAGCACTGCGCATCGCGACGCGACGCAACGCGAGAGCGCCGGCGGCACCTCCTTCTCGCGACGCGTGCCGTTCTCGGGGCCAACCTGTTCACGCCGGGCGGCGACGGCGAGGCGGCAGTGGCCGGCCGCCGTCTCGGGGAGGCGCTGCGCTCGGACGGTGTCGACGTGGTGCTCGTCGAGCTGGCTCCTCCCCTCGGACCGGTTGCCGAGTCGGTCGGGACCGAGGACCCGTCCGACGGTGACGCCGCCGCCCACCCAAGCGTAGGCGGTGCGCTCCCGGGTGGTGGAGGGGAAGACGAGAGGTCGTGGGCGCACGCGGCACGCGCCGAGGCTGCTGCGCACGCCCGCCGTGATCGTGCTCTCGTCGAGCGCGCCGAGCGGCAGCTCGACCGCGCGGATATCGCGGTCGCCGGGCGTGGCCCTCATATCGTCGACCTCTACGTCACGGACGACAGGGGAGCCCAGCGTGCGGGATCTCTGGCCCGCGTCCGGCGTGCTCGCGGCCACCGTGTCGTAGCGGTTCTCTCGCCGGGGCTCGTACCCTTCACGACCGACTACCGTCTCCTGCTCGAGCTCGCCGAGCAGGTGTGGGTGCCAGGTGAGCACGGCGCAGAGGTCGCCGCGATGAGCACGACGGTGCCGGTGGCGATCGTCCCCTGGCCCGCAGGGCTACCCGACGCCGCTGTGCCCGACGCCGCTGTGCCCGACGCCGCTGGCGACCCTGCAGGTGGCGGTGAGCCTCGCCCGTGTGGCTTCCTCGCCTGCGTCGACGCGAGCTCGGGCATCTCGTACGCCAACCCCTTTGCCGTGGTCGATGCATTCCGTGCGGCATTTCCGCACGCGCAGCGCGGCGTGACGGCGCGCCTCGTCCTCGCCTTCGGGGGAGTCGGGTCGCGGCCCGAGGCCGCCGAGCGCCTGGCCGAGGAGGTCGCCCGGGTACGCGGCACCTTCGTCGCCGATCCCTCGCCGGGCGAGCTGCGGGAGCTCATGGCGGCGAGCGACGTCTACGTCTCGCTGCACCGGTCTGAGCCCTTCGGCCTGCAGATCGCGGACGCGATGGCGCAGGGCAAGGTGGTCGTGGCCGCTGGCTGGTCCTCCCTCGATGGCCACACGAGTGGACGGGACAGCTGCCGCGTCGGCTATTCGGTGCGCGACGTGGCCGACGCGGACGCCTACCTCGACGCGGGCACAGGGGCATCACCGGGGAGCGGCTACCTCTGGATCGAGCCGGACGTCGAAGGAGCGGCGCGCTGGATGCAACGGCTCGCGGCCGACCCTGCCAGGCGCCAGCGGATGGGAGCCGCTGCGCGCGCCACTGCCGCGGCCCACCTCAGCTCCCGGTCGGTCGGTCGGGCAGGCAGCACCGCTCTCGCGACCCTTGTCGCGACGAGCAGGCGTGCCGACGAGACAGTCGATCTGGCCGCGGTACGAGGTCTCGTCGCGTCGAGCGCGTCCGGCGACGACAAGCAGGCCGCTCGGAGTTAGGGTCTGCCTAGCCGTCACCACCGGTCACGAGGGCGGTCGAGGTCACGTAGCCGAGCACACAGCAGTCGGGTGCGCCGGTGAGGAAGGAGAGCATCATTGTCACAGCCTTCACCACGCCGGCCGGAGCCGAGCGTGCCCTCGCCGGGACCCGATCTCGGTCTTGGCGCGGACGCCGGTGCCCGAGTGGGCTTCGCGAGGCGTCTTCTCGCCAGGGTGGCCTGGCCCGTGCTGCGGCACCAGGTCGCGTACAACCACGTGCTGGCCGATCAGGTTGCCCAGGTGCGGGCGACGCTCGCCGAGCAGGATGCAGACCGTCGCGCGGGCGACCTTGCTCCTGTGGTCGCGGACGTCCAGGCCGATCTCGGTCTGCTTGCTCGGAGGGTCGACGACCTCGCGGCCGTGCTCGAGCGCCAGGGGTGGACGATCGAGGCCGCGGTACCGAAGCTCGACAGCCACGGCTACGCGCTCGACGCGCTCGATGCGCTCGCGCCGACGATCGAGAGCCAGGGAGCATCCCTCGAGGCGCTCCGTCTCGCGCTCGATCGGGCGCAATCGCTCGCCAGTGAGCTGCGCGACACGGCCGAGCGCCAGGGTTGGGCGATCGAAGCGGTGGTGTCGAAGCTCGACAGCCAGGGCTACGCGGTCACCTCGCTCGAGGAGGACCTCGCGGACGTCCGCCGCGACCTCGAGCTCGTCGAGCGGCAGTCCTTCTCGCGCTACCACGACGGCATGGGCGCTCTCCGCACGGAGATAGGCGAGCTGGCCGCGCGCGTCGAGACCGGCGCGGACGTCGTCGCCGCAGACCTGGCCGAGCGGCGCTCCGCCGAGGAGGTGCTCGAACGGAGGATCGGCGCGTCGGACGAGATCCTCGAGCACAAGCTCGCGGCGACGAGGATCCGTCTCGCCCAGGTCGACCTCGTGCTTGGCAGGCTCCGTGAGTCTCTTCCCGGAGTGCCGGACTCATCTGAGCTCTCCGGGCTCCCGGGCGCCTTCGAGCGCATCCGTGCCGCGTTCGAGGACGCGCTGCGCGACCCGTTGGAGCGGGCGGAGGAGAGGGCTGCTGCGTACCTCGGCGATGTCGTCGGCGTCGGTACGTCGAAGCCTGTCCTCGACATCGGCGCAGGACGGGGGGAATGGCTCGAGCGTCTCCGCAAGGCGGGCCTCGAGGCGTACGGCATCGAGCCCGACGCGGCCCGCGCATCCGGCGCACCTGAGGTGGCTGGCGTCGTCGTCGCCGATGTCGTCGGGCACCTGCGCGGCCTCGCCGAGGCGAGTCTCGGGTCGATCACCGCCGTCCGGGTCGTCGGGTACCTGGCACCCGAAGGGCTCGTGGAGCTCTTCGACCTCGCAGCGCACGCGATCGAGCCGGGTGGCCTGCTCGTCGTCGACACGACGGACCCGCTACGCGCCGCCCCCAGCGCGTCGCCACGTGTGTCGGGCGTCCCTGGTCGCGAGATGGATGCGTCCTTCCTGGCGTTCCTGGCCGAGGCGCGCGGATTCCTCGGCGTCGAGGTACGCCCGCTCGCGGGTCGGGGTGGACCGTCGCCAGACGCGCCGGGAGCGCGGGAGTACGCGCTCCTTGCCCGGCGACCCTGAGCGGGAGTTGGCTCCCGCGGGCGCCGGCGGTCGATCCGCTCCGGGCGTCAATGCGATCGCGAGCTGGGAGGCGACCACCGGGTTGGCGGAAGCGGCGCGGCGCAGCGTGCGCGCCCTCGTCGGTGCCGGCGTTCCCGTCGCTCTCGTCGACTACGACTACGGCGCGCCACGAGCTGCACATCGTTTGCCCGCGGACCTGCGCACGCTGCCGCGCGGCCGACACTACGAGGTCGACCTCGTCTTCTTGAACGTGAACGAGCTCCACGTCGTCCCCGAGACATTCCTGCGCCCGGAGGGCAGCTCGCGGCCGGTGGTGGCATCGTGGTTCTGGGAGCTCGCCACACTGCCGCCGGACCTCGTTCGCGAGACCGCGCGCGTCGACGAGATCTGGGTGGCGTCGCAGTTCGTCGCCGAGGTGTTCCGCAGGCACGCGCTCTGCCCCGTCGAGATCGTGCCCTGTGTCGTCGAGCCCTGTGTCGTCGAGCCTGTCGCGGACGGCGGTCTCGCCCGACGGGACTTCGGCCTGCCCGACGACCGCTTCCTCGTGCTCTGCAGCTTCGACGCGAGCTCGACGCTCGCCCGCAAGAACCCGCTCGCGACCGTCGAGGCGTTCCGCCGGGCGTTCTCCCCGGACGAGCGCGCTCGGTCCGTCCACCTTGTCGTGAAGACGATCAACCTCGCTAGCTTGCCCGAAGCATCCCTCGCGCTCGGACGCGCGGTCGCGGACGTCGGGGGGACGGTCCTCGACGTGGAGATGACCGACAGCGAGATCGCCGCGCTCACGTCGTCGTGCGACGTCTACGTGTCGCTCCATCGCGCCGAAGGCTTCGGGCTCGGGATCGCCGAGGCGATGCACCTCGGCCGGCCGGTCGTCGCGACCGCGTACTCCGGACCTGCCGACTTCCTCCACGTGGCGAGCTCGTGCCCGGTCGGCTACCGCACGACGGAGGTCGACGCGGGTGATCTCCGCTTCAATCCGGCGGCTCGCAACGTCTACGTCGCCGGCGAGACGTGGGCGGAGCCCGACGTCGGCGAGGCGGCGCGACGTCTACGCATGCTCTACGACCATCCGGAGCTCCGGCGACGCATCGGAGCGTCTGGCGCGGCAGCGATGCGCGAGCGCTACAGCTCGGCTGCGGCCGGTCGTCGTATGCGCGACCGACTCGAGCTCGTCACCGCTTGCCCGCGGGACCACCTCCGAGCCGCTCGAGCCGGCAGAACGTGAGGTAGAAGGGCGCCGCTCCGACGCTCGCGCGGACGATGTCGCACGCGTCGGGCGTGAAGCCTGTGAGCCCGAGCTCCGCGAGGTAGGTGAGCGTGCCGGGTGGTGTCCTCGTCCCCCGGCCGTACGAGCCCACGAAGTCGACGAGCACGGACCCGCCCGCCTCCAGCGCCCGGCGAGCCGCGGAGTCCGCGAGCCGCACGTAGGTCGGGTCGATGATGTTGCCGACGTAGCCCACGGCGATCACTCGGCGCGGTAGGAGGGGGTAGATGAAAGCGAGAGGCTGCTCGCTCACCTGGAGCACGGCGTCCGGCTTGCCGTTCTCGAGCAGGGGCGGTGTCGGCACGCGAAAGAACGTCGACCCGAATGGTGCGCGCAGCCAGTAGCTCGCCGGATATGCGGTCGCCGCGCATGCTGCACAGGCGGCCAAGAAGGAGGCAACGAGCACGAGCCGGCGTGTTGCCGACGGCGCCCCGGCAGCTGCGGTCGCCCCGCCGACGTGCCCGCGGGCTGCGAAGAGGGAGGAGAGTCGCCGCAGGGCCGACCAGATGACGGCGGGTGCGAGGAGCTCGACGGGGATGAGGTAGCGGTACACCCCGAGCTGCTTGGTCCAGACCGCCATGGACACGCCGAACAGTACGAGCAGGAAGCGGTCTGCTCCCTGCTCGAACGCGAGCTCGCCCTCTCCGGCAGGCGTCGCTCGGTCTCCAGCTCGGGAGGTCCGGTGACCAGCTCGCGCCGTCCGGCCGAGCATCCCGAGGTTGGTGGCGCCGCGGGAGAGAGCGCGGGCCACGACGGCGAGGACGAGCGTCATGACGAGCACGTACGCGAGCGGGATCGAGAGCTCGCGCAGGGGGATCTCCGCCACGGCCAAAGGGTGGAAGAACCAGTACACGGGATAGAAGATCGCCTGGAGCAGGTCAGCGGGAAGGAACCCCCGACCCTGGGCCGCGGCGGCGGGAAGGTAGGGAGTCGGGAAGAGCGCGTTCGAGGACGCGTCGAACACGAGCGGATCCCGATAGGCGAGCCAGAGGTGCGCCGTCCAGTAGCCAGCGGTCGCGAGTAGTCCCGCGGCGTCCGCGGCGCCCGCGACGACGACCCGGCGCAACCGGTCGCGCCACGAGCCCGCGATAGCACCGGCGGCTGCGACCAGACCGATGCAGACCTCCAGCTCGGAGAGCTTCAGGCCCACGCCGAGCCCGGCGAGCGCTCCGGCCGCTGCCCACCAGGCCGTCTCGGCGTGCCGGGGGCTCCATGGCGAGCATCCCCGTCCCGTTCCCCCCGTGCCGCCCTTCCCGCCCGGCTGGCCCGCGTGCCGCGCTCGTGCACCCGGTGCCACGCTCGAGCGCTCGATCGCGCATAGCGCGCACCAGACCCCCGCAAGGATCGGGATGCTCACGATCGTGTCGCCCATGGAGTTGCCGATCTCGGAGGCGAAGCCGCCCGCGACGCCTGCGGCGACGGCAGCGGCGACGGCGAGCAGCCGGGACCCGGTCGACTTGCGGGCGATGGCCGCGACGAGGACGAGGTTGCAGCCCTGCACGGCGCCGACGACAACTGCCTCTGCACGCGGTGGCACGTGCCTCATGAGCTCGTAGAAGGGAACGTCGACGAGCGGGTTCAGGTAGCTCTGCAGCGACGCGGGCAGCACGTCGACAGCGAGGCGGCCGTGGAGCCACGCGTAGGGGTCGTAGAAGTGGTAGTTCAACAGGTCGAAGTTCGCATCCTGGCCGATCGCAAGGGCCGCGAGCGCGCAGCCGAGCGGGAGAAGGGCAAGCACGGCCGGGTAGAGCCACCGGAGCACCCCGGTCCCGTCCGGTCTCCCGCGGCGCGCGGCTCTTCCGCTGGGCCGCGTCGCCGCAGTCGTGCTGGGCGCTCGGTGCGCCATCGGGTCTCCTGTCCGCCATGCCGGGTACTCGGACGCGCAGTCCTGGTCCCGGCACGGTAGCTGGTCCTCCGCGGGCGGGAGGCCCGACCTCGGAGACGAGGCACGGACGGGCCGGGACGGCGGTCACAGAGCGCCGGTGCTAGCTTCGTAACGCGACTGACAAGTGCGCCCGGGATGTCGGCACCCGGGCGCCCGATCGCAAGACCGGAAAGGGACGTGCCGTAGCCTGCCGCTCGACGGACTCGTGAGCCGCACCGAGATGTACCGCCGGGCTAGCGCTGCCACCCGTGGACTGCTCGGAGCTGCCGGCGCGCACGCGATCGGGTTGCGGCGCCTGCTGCTGCTCGCCTTCCCGGTCGGCTGCGCGCTCGCTGCCCTTGCGATCGGCCAGGACGCGAACTACGACCTGTTGAACTACCACTACTACATCGCGTACGCGTTCCTCCACGACCGCCTCGGCGTGGACGTCTACGCGGCGCAGCTGCAGTCCCTCATCAACCCGCTCCTCGACGTGCCGATCTACCTGCTGATTGGTCACAGCCCACCCCGGCTCGAGGCGGGGGTCGTCGGCGCGGTCCAAGGGTGCGGTCCGCTGCTCGTCGTCCTCGTCGCCCACCGCCTCGCGCGCTCGTGGGTCGTCGGGTTCGCTGCAGGGCTCGCCG
>DAHXNN010000169.1 GCA_027365385.1 Acidimicrobiaceae bacterium
CAGCCCGTGACGGGCCGCTGCCACCGCCACGTTCGTCGCGCTCCCGCCTAGGTACTTGCCGAAGCGCGTCACGTCCTCGAGAGCGACGCCCACCTCGAGCGGGTAGAGGTCGACACCGACACGCCCCATCGTGACGAGGTCGTAGCCCTGGTCATCGTCGGTCGTCAGCTCCGTGTCCCCTTCCCCCGGCGAGTCCTCGCAACTTTGCCTGGACATTAGTACCTCATGACAACGCGCACCTGTGCTCCCGGACCGCGGTGCAGCTGTCGCCGCGACGCCCGTCGCCCGTCACGCCCCGTCGCCCGTCACGCCCGATCGAGGACCCGCTCCCATGCGAGGTCGATGCCGGCGACGATCCGTTCGCCCGCTTCGTCCACCGGAGCCTGCAGGAGCTCGGCGTCGACGACCGGTACGTCACGTCGGTCCCCGGGCTGCCGACGCCGATCCCCTTCTGCGAGATCCATCCGCCCGACCACTTCCCGCTCTGGTTCTACCGCTTCCCGAAGGCGCCGGACCTCGAGATCTATCCCGGCGAGCTCGATCTCGCAGCGATCGCGTCCGCACGGATCTTCTGGGCGACGGTGACAGGGCTGTCGGAGGAGCCGAGCCGCTCCGCGCACCACGCGGCGTGGCAGGCGCGCGGTCGCAGGCGCCACACCGTGCTCGACCTCGACTACCGACCGATGTTCTGGGAGTCGGTGGATGTCGCACGCACGGAGATCGCGAGGGCACTGCCGCACGTGAGCGTCGCCGTCGGCAACCTCGAGGAGGTGGAGGTCGCCGTCGGGACGAGGGACCCTCTCGCGGCCGCGCGTGCGCTCCTCGACCTCGGTCTCGAGCTCGCTGTCGTGAAGCGCGGCGGCGACGGGGTGCTCGCTGTGACGCGGGACCGGGTCGTCGACGTCCCGGTCCTCGAGGTCGACGTGCTCAACGGGCTGGGTGCCGGCGACGGCTTCGGCGGAGCCCTCTGCCACGGCCTGCTCGCCGGCTGGGATCTCGAGAGCGTCATGCGGTTCGCGAACGCCGCTGGCGCGATCGTCGCGTCACGCCTCGAGTGCTCGACGGCGATGCCGACGACCGCCGAGGTCGAGGAGGCCGTAGGGAGGGCCAGCGATGCCCGAGCATGACGAGACTGGGCCCGGGGCCCCTCGGTTCGACCGAGCTGGGCTCGACGTGACGGGGCTCGACGTGACGGGGCTCGACATGACGGGGCTCGAGGATGCGATCCGCGGCCTCACCGACGTGCGTGCCCGCCGGCCGGAGGCAATACGCGAGGCCGCCGGGCGGCGCAAGCGGCGGCCGTTGCTGGACGAGACGGGCCGGCTCATGCTCGTCGCCGCAGACCATCCCGGGCGCGGTGCGCTCGGCGTCGGGAGCGACGAGCACGCGATGGCGGACCGGATCGACCTCCTGCGCCGGCTCGCGCTCGCGCTCGCACGCCCGGGCGTCGACGGCGTGCTCGCGACCGCGGACCTGCTCGAGGATCTCCTGCTGCTCGGCGCCCTCGAGGACAAGGTCGTCGTCGGCTCGATGAACCGAGGCGGCCTGCAGGGTGCGGTGTTCGAGCTCGACGACCGCTTCACCGGCTACGACGCTTCGTCGCTCTCGGCGATGGGCTTCGACGGCGGGAAGATGCTCTGCCGCGTGGACCTCGACGACCACGGGAGCGTCGCCACGCTCGAGTCCTGCGCCCGCGCCGTCGGCGAGCTCGCCGAGCGCCGGCTCGTGGCGATGGTCGAGCCGTTCTGGTCGCGCCGTGTCGACGGCCGGGTCGTGAACGACCTCGATCCCGATGCCGTGATCCGCTCGATGGCGGTCAGCTCCGCGCTGGGACCGACGAGCGCGTACACCTGGCTGAAGGTCCCCGTCGTCGACGACATGGCGCGCGTCATGCGCGCGACGACGCTCCCGACAGTGCTGCTCGGCGGTGACCCGGCTCGCTCCCCCGAAGCCACGTACGCGCGCTGGGCAGAGGCCCTCGCTGTCCCCGGGGTGCGCGGCCTCGTCGTCGGACGGACGCTGCTCTACCCGCCAGACGGCGACGTGGCCGCTGCCGTCGACACCGCTGCCGCGCTCGTGCGGCCGCGAGCGGAAGCGGGAGCGAGCGTGCACGGTGGCTAGAGCTCCCGCCGGCCCGGGCTCCGGCCCCGCAGGCACAGTTGGCCCCGCAGGCACAGTTGGCCCCGCCGGCACAGTTGGCCCCGCCGGCACGGATGGCCCCGCCGGTAAAGGGCACTGGCACAGGAAGGCGGGATCGCTCGCGCGCGGGCAGTTCGCGCTCGAGCTGACGGCCGAGGACGCGGGCTGGTCGTGGTCCTCGCTGCGCGTCGTCGAGATCGCGCCAGGGGCCGCCTGCACGATCGACACGGGCGGCGAGGAGATGCTCGTCCTTCCCCTTGCAGGCTCGTGCACCGTGTCGCCGGGAGCCACGGGTGGCGCGCGTTACGCGCTCACCGGCCGCACGAGCCCGTTCGCAGGGGCGAGCGACGCTTGCTACCTTCCGTGCGCGACGACCGCGGTGATCGAGAGCCCTTCCGGCGGGCGCTTCGCCCTCCCCGGCGCGAAGGCGACGAGCACGCTCCCTCCGGCGTACATCCCGGTGGAGTCGGTGCCGGTCGAGCTGCGCGGAGCAGGCTCGTGCTCGCGACGGGTGGCGAACGTCTGCTTCCCCGGCAACGTGGAGGCGGAGCGGCTCATCGTCTGCGAGGTCCTCACCCCGGCGGGCAACTGGTCGTCGTACCCGCCCCACAAGCACGACGAGGAGCGTGACGGGGAGACCGAGCTCGAGGAGGTCTACTACTTCGAGGTCGCGCCAGGTGCTGGGCCGGACCGTGCGCACCACGAGGGCGTGGCGTTCCAGCGCGTCTACGGCACGGCGGAGCGGCCCATCGAGGTGCTCGCCGAGGTGCGGGACCGAGACGTCGTCCTCGTCCCCCACGGCTGGCACGGGCCGACGATGGCCGCCCCCGGCTACGACCTGTACTACCTGAACGTCATGGCGGGCCCGGGACGGCGCGCCTGGCTCGCGTGCGACGACCCCGCGCACACCTGGGTCCGGGAGACCTGGGTCGGCCAGGACGTCGACCCGCGGCTGCTCGGCCCAGCAGTAGTCGGCCCAGCAGGAGTCGTCCCAGCAGGAGTCGTCCCAGCGGGAGTCGTCCCAGCGGGAGTCGGCATCGGCAGCTCGGGCATCGGCGGAGGAGGCACAGGCAGTGGCACGTGAGCGGCTCACGGTCGCGCAGGCGACCGTCCGGTTCCTCGCCGCGCAGTGGAGCGAGCGGGACGGTGTCGGCCACCGGCTGATCGAGGGTGTCACCGGCATCTTCGGCCACGGCAACGTCGCGGGCATCGGCCAGGCGCTGCTCGAGGCCGAGCTCGAGGACCCGGCCATCCTCCCCTACCACCAGTCGCGCAACGAGCAGGCGATGGTGCACACGGCCACCGGCTATGCCCGCATGCGCAACAGGCTCTCCACGCTCGCCTGCACCACCTCGATCGGCCCCGGTGCGACGAACATGGTCACCGGGGCGGCGCTCGCGACCGTCAACCGCCTCCCCGTGCTCCTCCTCCCCTCCGACAGCTTCGCGACGCGTGCCGCCGGCTCGGTGCTCCAGCAGCTCGAGCACCCGGTCTCCGCCGACATCTCCGTCAACGACGCGTTCCGGCCCGTGTCGCGCTTCTTCGACCGGGTGCACCGGCCCGAGCAGCTCGCCGGCGCGCTGATCGGCGCGATGCGGGTGCTCGCCGACCCGGCGGACACCGGCGCCGTGACGATCGCTCTGCCCGAGGACGTCCAGACCGAGGCGTTCGACTTCCCGACCGAGATGTTCGAGCCCCGCGTCTGGCACGTCGGGCGGCAGGTCCCCGACGCCGGCTCGCTCACGCGCGCGTGCAGGCTCATCCGCGAGGCGCGCCGCCCCCTCGTCGTCGCAGGCGGGGGCGTGATCTACGCAGAGGCCTCAGACGCGCTCCGCAGGTTCGCCGAGGTGACGGGCATCGCCGTCGGAGAGACACAAGCCGGCAAGGGATCGCTCCGCTTCGACCACCCGCAGTCGGTCGGCGCCATCGGTGCGACCGGCACGACGGCGGCGAACGAGCTCGCACGAGACGCCGACGTCGTCATCGGGATCGGGACCCGCTGGACGGACTTCACGACAGCGTCGCGTTCGGTGTTCGCCGCCGACGGCGTCCGCTTCGTCAACGTCAACGTCTGCGGCGCCGACGCGGTGAAGCACGCCGGGCTGAGCGTCGTCGGCGACGCGCGCGCGGCGCTCGAGGCGCTCACCGATCTGCTCGCAGGCGTCCACGTCGTGCCGGAGTACAGCGAGCGCGTCGGGCGGCTCAACGAGGAGTGGAACCGGACCGTCGACGCGGCGCTCTCCTCGCGCCACGAGCCGCTGCCTTCCCAGGCGGAGATCGTCGGTGTCGTCAACGACGCCCTCGGCGAGACCGGCGTCGTGGTCGGTGCCGCGGGATCGTTGCCGGGCGAGCTGCACAAGCTGTGGCGCAGCAGGGACCCGAAGAGCTACCACGTCGAGTACGGCTATTCCTGCATGGGCTACGAGATAGCCGGTGGCATCGGCGTGAAGATGGCCGCCCCCGAGCGCGAGGTCTGCGTCATGGTGGGCGACGGCTCGTACCTGATGATGGCCCAGGAGCTCGTGACCGCGGTCCAGGAGCACGTCCACATCCTCGTCGTGCTCGTCGAGAACCACGGCTTCGCCTCGATCGGCGCGCTGTCGGAGTCGGTGGGCTCGCAGCGCTTCGGCACCTCGTACCGCTACAGGGACCCGGTGTCGGGCCGCCTGGACGGCGAGGTCCTGCCCGTCGACCTCGCCGCGAACGCGGCGAGCCTCGGCGTCACGGTTCTGCGGGCCCGCGGCACCGAGGAGGTGCGTGAAGCCCTCGAGCGCGCACGGTCGATCGCGGGGCCCGTGCTCGTCCACGTCGAGACCGACCCGATGGTGGGGGCACCCGACAGCGACGCGTGGTGGGACGTCCCCGTCGCGGAGGTCGCGGGGATCGACTCCACGCGGGCCGCTCGTGCCGCCTACGACGAGGCGAAGAAGGACCAGAAGCCGTATCTCTAATCGTTCGGCGAGCCGCCTCTCGCCAGGTGTCGGTGACCGTTGGCACGATCTTCCGCGGGACGCGAACGCCGCTCAGCGTGCGGTTTGCGGCCGCGTGTCACATGACGAGCGAGAAGAGCGGGATCTCGGCGCTCGAGTTGGAGAGAGCCTGGTCGAGGTGGCCCACCGCTGGGCAAGCGGGTGCACTGCGGCAGCCGTGGCCGGGCAGTCCCTCGACAGGCCGTGGCGCCGTCGGAGCGAACCCGGCCTGGGCACGGGCGCTCCGCGCCACTTGGCCGGGCGCCGACGGCATCTGCTATTCGTCGTCGATGACCGGTCGGAGCTGTGCTGCTCTCTCGGTCCCGGCGCGCACGACCTTTCCTGCCGCTCCCGACTTTTCGGCGCTCTTGAGCCTGCGATCTCGTGAGTGGCAGTCGCTCGTCGAAGGTGCATGTGCCGAGATCGGCTACGACTACTGGCCGTAGGGCTCTAGCTACCTCCAGCAGCGCAGGGAGAGGTGTGCCGCTCACCGACCACGCTTGAGGACCCCGTCGGCGAGCGCGTCCGCCGCTTCGCCGAGCCTCAGGCCGACGACGTCGAGCCGCCGCAGGAGCTCGCGCTGCTTGAGCGTGTCGCCGTCGAGCGGTGACTCGAACAGCTCGGCGAGCCGCTGTTGGTAGAGCCTGCGCATGGTCCCAGCCGCCTTCTTCGTCGCAAGCGTGTCCTGGCTCGGGCCGGGGCGGCCGGACGCGAGCTGGTCGAGTGCCGGCCTCAGGTGCTCGAGACCGCCAGCGAGCACTTGCGCCAGCTCCGACGCGAAGTCGAGACGCGCGGGCTTGTAGAGGATCACCTCGCGCACGAAGTCGCGCAGGTTGTCGAGGACGTCGTCGATCGACCGCGACAGCCGGAACAGGTCCTCAGCGTCGATAGGGGTGACGAGGACCCGCCCGAGCTCGGCGACGAGATGGCTCCGGGCGCTGTCGCCCGCGTGCTCGAGGTCTCGCATCGTCTCGTGCGCGCGTGCCGGTGGAATCGCCGACGACGCGAGGTCCTCCACGAGACGCGCCCCGCGCACGGTGATCTCGAGCTGGTCGCTCACGAGATCTACGAGCTGGCTGCTCGAGCGGCCGGAGAGGTCGCGCCCGAGGCGAGCGCCCCAGCGCATGACGGTGCCCGGACGACCGCCCCTCACGGCCGCGTCCTCGTCACAGCCACCTCACCGTGGCTCCGGCAAGCGCCGCGCATCCCATGCTCGCGGGGAGGGTTACGACCCACGCACTCGCAATCGTCAAGGCAACCGGCCAACGGACCCTCGTCGGAGACTCGCTCGCGCCGACGCCGACCAGGGCGCCTGTGACCGACTGGCTCATCGTCAGGGGCACGCCGGCGAGGCCGGCCGCCATGACGACGAGACCCGACGACGCCTCGGCCACGAGAGCGTGGCGAAGATGAACCGCGAGAACGTCCCTGCCCAGTCGGGTGGAGATGCGCCGTACGCCAAGCAGGATCCCGACGCCAAACAAAGCCGCGGTGAGCACCGCAAGCCACAGTGGGTCGTGCACAAGCCCGCCGGAGGTCGCCCCGATCGCGACGGCGAACACAGCGAGCATCTTCTGGCCACCGTTCGCAGAGTATGCAAGGCATTGGAGGGCGAAGACGGCAGTGTGCAGGTGCCGCGCCCGGTCGGTCGATTCCCCGCCGGCGACGGCAACCAGGCGGAGCCGTGCGAGCCAGTACGCGACCACGGCGGCGACCACGGGTGCGCCGACACCATAGGCGACGATGGAGACGAGGATCCAGACGTGGACCGGTAGGCCTGCGCCGAGGCCCGCTCCGGTGATCGCCCCGACGAGGGCGAGCGTGAGGCTCGTGGGCAGCCCGGCCCGGGCAAGGACGAGCACCACGACGATCGCCGACGACGAGGCCTCGAGCAGCACGAGACGGCCTCCCGGGTCATGCAGGGGAACGAGCCCGTGGCTGAGCGTCGTCGCGACGGCGGTCCCGAACAGCAGGGTCGGCCCGACCACGAGCGTGACGAGCAGGATGGCGATCCTCACGAGCGGGCGAGGGCCCGGCACGCCGAGACCTGCGCCGAGGATCGAGCCGCCGTCGTTCGCGCCCGCCGTCACCGCGAGGGCCACCGCGGCGCAGACGAGAAGCACGGTCACCACGGTTGCCACCGCGCGCGCCTCTCCCGTCTACTTGCGTTCATGATCCGTTTACCTTAGCGCTACCATTCGTTCACCTAGTAGTCATCTGAGCCGTCGACTTGGGCGGCTCGGGGACGACTCGGGGGCCGCACGACTCCGAGCGGCATGCCCGGCGACGGCTCGACCCAGGCCGCTCGTGCCCTGCCTGCTCCATCCGGCAGCATAATGTCAAGATGTCAGGACACGTTCTTGACAGCACGGGGAGGCTGTGTGAGTCTTGGCCGGTCGGGGGGCTCGTGAGCTGTGGCGACGCGACGAGCAAGGTTCGTCCGCGCCGCCCGAAGTCGCGCGCAGGTAGAGGGGGTGGTGGGTTCCACAGACATGCTGCTCGAGTGCGCCGCCCGTTCACCTGAGCGTCGGCTGGCGTTCACCTTGCCCGTCTATCGTGCGAAATGTCACGGGCGCAGGTCCGGTCGTTGTCCCACCCACCAGAGCTCATACAGAGGTAGTCAGATGCAAGCAAAGAAGTGGCGCAAGATGTCAGGCCGCGGCGCACGCGTTCTCCTCGCGGGCGGGATGCTCGGAGCGGGAGCGCTGTCGGCAACGGTCGCCGGCGCGGCCGCAAGCTCCGTGGCACCGCGCAAGAGCTCGGGCCCGACGGGCACGATCACCGTGTTCTCCCAGGGCGACGTCAACGTCCAGAATCTCTGGACCAACACCCTCATTCCCCGCTACGAGAAGTCGCACCCCGGAGACCACGTCAAGTTCGTCTTCTCGACGAGCTCCTCGGAGAACTCGGTGGTCTTCGACGAGCTCGCCGCCTCCGCCAAGGCGCACAAGAACAGCGTGTACGACATCGTCGACGGCGCGGTGCCCGCAGAGGCCGCTGCCGCGAAGCTCCTCACGCCAGTGACCCCGGCAGAGGTGCCGCTCATGAAGGAGATCAACCCGAACGCGTTCAAGGTGGTGAACGGCGAGGCCATCCCGTTGCGCGGCTCCGAGGTGCTCATCGCGTACAACTCCCAGGCGGTCCCCAATCCTCCGACGACACTCGACGCGCTCCTCGCGTGGATCAAGGCGCATCCGGGGCAGTTCACGTACTGCAACCCCGCAGACGGCGGCTCGGGGTCGGCGTTCGTCCAAGCAGTGCTTGCGAAGTACACGCCCGCGGCGGACAACTTGAAGATGGCGCTCGGCTACTCGCCGAAGTCGGAGTCGAGCTGGTCGGCAGGGCTCGCAGAGCTCAAGTCGCTCACGCCGGACATCTTCCAGCAGCAGTACCCCAACAGCAACCAGGGCGTCATGACGCTCCTCGCGTCGGGTGCGGTCTCGATGGGTGCCGTCTGGTCGGACCAGGCCACCACGGCCCTGCACAACGGGCAGCTGCCGAAGTCGATCAAGCTCACGGAGCTCACGCCGCCGCTCGCAGGTGGCCCGGACTACCTCGGCGTCCCGTCGAACGTCTCGGCGACCGAGAAGGCGCTCGCGTTCCAGTTCATCAACTGGACGCTGCAGAACCCGCAGCAGGTCGGGATCGTGCGTGCGATGAACGGCACGCCCGCGATCGAGTTCCAGTACCTCCCGAAGTCGATCGCCGCGGAGTTCGCGAGCTACAGCTCCTCGCCGGAGCTCCCCTACTCGGCGAACACCGACAGCGACATGAACAGCAAGTGGCAGAGCACGGTCGGCTGAGCAACAGTCCGCCGAGAGCACAGTCCGCCGAGCGCGTCCCGTCCTTGACGGCAGTCGAACGCGACGCCTAGGCAGGTGAGATGAAGACGGCGATCCAGCGCGGCTGGTACTTCCTCGCGGCGAGCCCGCCGGTGGTGCTGGTCGCCGTCTTCATCGGCTTCCCGATCGCGGTGACCGTGACCTACACTCTCGGCCACCTCGGCGGTGCGAACTCTGCGATCTCCTCGATCGCGCTCCACCAGGTCTCCTCCCACGGGCGTCTCGCCACCTTCGGCGCCTACAGCTCGGTCCTCACGAGCCACAGCTTCCTCGAAGACCTCGTGGCGACCGTCTGGGTGACGGCGGCCTCAGTCGGCCTCGTCCTCGTCCTCGCGTGGCTTGTCGCTCTCTACGGCCGGCTCGCCGACACGCGCATCGCCCGGCTGCTCACGTCGTTCGCGGTAGTTCCGCTGTTCATCCCCGTCGTGATCGGCTCGTATGCGATCCTGCAGTTCTGGAGCTATGGCGGTCTCGTGAAGACCCTTGCGCACGCGGTCGGCCTGCCGGGCTTTCCCGCTCTCGGCTACACCCTCGGCGGCGTCGTCCTCGCGGAGGTCTGGGTAAGCCTGCCGTTCGCGGTGCTCATGATCGGCTCGGGGCTGCGGTCGATCCCCGACTCGGCCTTCGACGCGGCGCGCGACGCCGGTGCGTCGGTGGCGCGAGCCACCTGGACGGTGCTGCTCCCGATGAACCTCGTCCCGACGATCATCGCGACGAGCTTCACGGGGATCTCCATCCTCGGGAGCTTCACGGTTCCCTACCTCGTCGGCCCGACCTCGCCAAACCTGCTCGGTCCCGACGCCGCACAGACGTTCCAATCCTTCAACGAGCCCCAGCAGGCGGAGGTGATCGCGATGGTCATCTTCGCGCTGGCGATCGTCGTCGCGGTCCCCTACCTGTGGGCCACGTACCGCTCGAACAACAACGCACCGGGTGCCGCATGAGCTCCGTGACCGTCGGAGCCCCGTCGCCGGAGAGCACATCGCCGGAGAGCACATCGCCAGGGACTGTGGCGGCACATGCACGCTCCACGTCGCGAGCCAGGCGCCGCCGGCCGGTGACGGCGCGCCGCATCGGCGTCGGTATCGGCATCGCGCTCCTCGCCGCCTTCATCTTCGGCCCGCTGCTCTGGCTCATGCTGTGGGCCTTCGCCGGCGTGTGGCACTACCCGTCGCTCCTGCCGCAGAGCTGGTCGCTCTCGTGGTGGCGCCAGATCTTCCACTACCCACAGCTCGTGCGCTCCGTCGGGCTGAGCTTTACCTTCGCCCCGATCGTCACCCTCGTCTCGGCGGTCGTCTGCCTGCCGGCGGCCTACGCGCTCGCGCGCTTCCCCGTGCCTGGACGAAGGACGCTCCTCGTCGTGCTGTTCGCGAGCAACGCCTTCCCGAAGATCGGGCTCTACATCACGATCGCCGGGCTGTTCTACGCATTGCACCTCATGGGCACCTTCTTCGGCGTCGTGCTCATCCAGCTCCTCGGCACGGTCGTCTTCATGACCTGGATCCCCGCTGCGTCGTTCGCCTCGATCCCCCGGGCGCTCGAGGACGCGGCACGCGACGTCGGGGCGGGGCGGCTGCGGGTCTTCTTCACCGTCACGCTCCCGCTCGCCGCGCCCGGCATCTTCGTTGCGATGGTGCTCGCGTTCCTGGCGTCGTTCGACGAGGCGCAGGGAACGTTCCTCGTCGGCGTTCCCAACTACGTCACGATGCCGGTGCAGATGTACTCGCTCGTGAGCGACTACCCGCCCCAGGCCGCCGCAGTCTTCGCAGTCCTTCTCTCGGTACCGTCCGTCGCGCTCATGCTCCTCGTCCGCAAGCACGTCCTCGGCGGCGCGCTCGCGCGCGGCTTCGAGCTACGGTAGCCAGCGATGGACGGGCTCGTCATCGAGCATCTCAGCAAATCCCTCGGTGGTCGCGTCGTCGTCGACGACCTGTCGCTGCGCGTCGCGCCGGGCGACCTCGTCTGCCTCCTCGGGCCGTCGGGCTGCGGCAAGACCACGACGCTACGCATGATCGGTGGCTTCCTCGAGTCCGACTCCGGGACCATCGCGATCAACGGCAAGGACGTGACGACGGTCCCGCCGGAGCGCCGTCCGACCGCGATGGTCTTCCAAAACTACGCGCTATGGCCGCACATGACCGTGTTCAAGAACGTCTCCTACGGCCTCAGGCTACGCAAGCTCGCGAAGGACGTCATCGAGGAGCGAGTCGTCGCGATGCTCCGGCTCGTGAACCTCGCGGAGAAGCGGGACCGCCATCCCTCCCAGCTGTCCGGCGGCGAGCAGCAGCGCGTCGCCCTCGCCCGTGCCCTC
>DAHXNN010000178.1 GCA_027365385.1 Acidimicrobiaceae bacterium
GACGGACCCGACGAGCACACCGATGCCGAGGTGCCACCGCCAGCGGCGCCGGTGCCGAGCCGCGTGCTCGACGGTCGTGACGAGCGCGTTGCGCAGCGCCGAGGCAAAGACCGGGTCCATCTCTTCAGTGCTCATCTGCTCTCCTGGTCGATGTCGGCGCGGTCGTTCGTCTCGAGGGACTCGATGGCCGTGGCCATCCGGGCACGGGCTCTGTGGAGCCTCGTACGTGCCGTGGCTTCGGAGATGCCGAGGATCTTCGCAAGCTCTGCGGCTGTGCAGTGTTCGAACGTCGTGAGCGCGATCGCAACAGCATCGGATCTCGACAGCGAGCTGAGAGCGCGACGCACCCGTTGGGCGGCAGCAGACTGCTCGATGTGCTCGAGAGCGGCGTCGTCGGCACCGCGCGCGTCGCTGGCGCGCGGCAATGCGCCGAGCAAGGCCCGGTAGCGTCGAAGGCCGCGGGCGCGGTTACGCGAGAGGTTCGTCGTCGTGACGAGGAGCCAGGCGAGCACGCTCTCCTCGACGACGCGCACCGAGGATCGCCGGCGCCAGAGCTCGAGGAAGGCGCCTGCGGTCACGTCCTCTGCGTCGTGGATGTCGCGAGTCATCCGGAGCGCGTGCCGGTAGACGCGGTCACGGTGAAGGTCGAAGATCACGGCGAAGGCTTCGCCGTCACCGGCGAGCGCAGCTGTCCAGCACGCCGACTCGTCCGGGACGATCTCCATACCCTTTACTGTCCGCACCCCGTCGAGCGTTACACGGGCCATCTGCTCGAGAGTGGCGCCCTGCCCGGTGGCAGTGTCTGCTGCTCACCGCCAGCTGTCCCAATCGGCACGAGCGAGCCGACGCATCCGGACGAGCAACGCAGCCGACGGCACGACCCTGTCGTGGGGAACGATGTACTACGTCAATTCGGAGAAGACCAACCGTCATCATTCGAACCGTCGCAGCCGCAGCCGGTCCGAGCCCCGTTGTTGCTCATACGGGCCGAACCTCCTCGGCTGGACCTTCCTCGCAGGAGATGACCGCCCGCAGGTCCGGGCAGTGCTCGACGTTGCCGATGCCGACATCTTCGGCGAGAACTCGGATCGGCGTGGTGATCTCGGCCACCGTCACGCGACTGCGAACGTCGAGCACCTCGGATCGCATGTCCAGCGCTGCCGCTCCAGTCCGGCCGTCGAGGTATGCAGGACGCACCCTTCGGGCGTCGGCTCCTCCGCGGTGGCGGAGGGCGGTCGCTAGCGGAGGCGAATGAGGGTGCCGGTGACGAGGCGGGCTGCGTCCGTGCACAGCCAGACGACGACTTCCGCGACATCGTCGGGCTCGGCGACGTGGTGCAGGTCGTGGCTCTCGGCGACGAGCCGGCGGACTGCGTCGGTGACCCACCCGGTGTCGGTGACCGGTGGGTGGACGACGTTGGCGGTGATGCCGGCAGCGGCCAGCTCGCTTGCTGCCGACATGGTGAAGCTCTCGAGGGCGGCCTTCGCTGCTCCGTAGGAGACCTCGCCGGGGAAGCCGCCGGGTCCGCCTGACGTCAAGCTGACGATGCGGCCCCAGTCGGCGTTGCGCCGCCGGGCGCGCGTGGCGAGCTCGGAGATCATGAGGGCGCTGCCGCGCGCGTCGACGAGGAGTTGGGAGTCGATGCTGGCGGCGGTGACGGCACGGTTGGGCCGGCCGACGCCGTCGGTGGGCTCACCGCCGAAGGTGTCCTGACGCCAACCGCTCGCGTTGTTGACAAGGATGGAGACGGGGCCGAGCGCGGCCTCCACCCGGTCGAAGATGCGTCGCGGAGTGCTCGGATCGGACAGGTCCGCTTCCACCGGCACGGCACGCCGACCGGCGGCTTCGATCGCCCGGACCACGGCGGACCCGTTCCTCGCCCGCGCCTCTGCATAGGCGGCAGGCCGCCCGGGGTCGTCGTCGGGGACCTGCAGTCGCAGGTACGAAACGCCCACGTCGGCACCGGCTGCGGCGAGGGCGACCGCGGTCGCGGCCCCGATGCCCTGGTTGGCCCCGGTCACGATCGCCACGCGCGACGTGAGTGGACGGACAGACATGTGCAGACCTCCAGGGTCGTCGGACGGAAGAAGGACGAGGAGAAAAGAGGTCAGCTGCCTGCCACGCCGGAGATGCTATCCGCAGTGTTGTCAGCCGACACCTGCCAGGAGGCTCGTGCTGAACGGTCCGTCGCCGACGGCGACGCTGAGGGCCGTCAAGATCCGACCAGTCCCGGTCTCCTCGGCGGCCGGTGCGCCGGCGGCGTCGGAGAGGGGGCAGCCCCAAGCGGACTGGTCGATCAACAGAGCCGCTCCGGCGGCCTCCACCTGGGCACGTATCGGTTCGGGCAAAGCGGCGAGCACCTTGCGCCGGGCGGCGACGAGGCCCCGGCCCACCGCCTGCCCCAAGGCCCCGGTCGACCCGGGACCGATAGTCAGATAGAGCGCCTGTGCCTCCTCCGCAGTGAGCCCGGTCAGACGACACCCGTCTCGCCGCGACAGCCACTATGCCCTGGGGCGAGACCTACACCGGGTTCACCCTCGTCGACATGTACCTGGCCGAGCTGGCCACCCACACTTGGGATCTGGCCGCTGCCACCGACCAGCTCGGCCGGCTCGACAGTGACTTGGCCGCCACCGCCCTCGACGGCGCCCGCGCCATGCTCAAGCCTGGATACCGCAATCTCATGGGAGACGGATCGCCGTTCGGTACGGAGGTGCCGGCCGGACCCGAGCCCATGCCACGCGTGCTTGCCCGCGACGGACTCCCAGCCTCGCCGCAGCGTCGCGCGTGCTCGCGGCCGCGGCCGCGGCCCCGGTCCAGTACCCTCAATCCGAATGACTTCGCGCCCGCGTGGAACGTCGTCTCCGCGCCACACGGCGACCTCCGGGCTCAATCCTCGTGGTCACCGCGTCGTTCGTACAGAGTGACCGCACGGCCGGCGACCGTCGGCACGCCAAAGGCGACCGGGATGCACCGCCGGCGGATCTGCACCAGGATCGCTGCGGAGACCGCTCTCGCCGTCGTCGGCTCGGGGGCTGTCTGCTTCCTTGCCTACTTCCTTCTCGGACTTCCGATCCCGAGCCCCGGTGTCGGCGGCGAGGTGATGGTCATCGCGCCATTCGCGACCCCCTTGCTCATCGCACCCTTCGTTGCGATGCCGTTCGCACGCGCGAGCCAGCGCATCTCGGACCTGCTCGCGGAGGTCGAGCAGGCGAGGCGAGAGCTCACCGAGGAGGTTGCGGAGCGCGTCCTCGTCCAGGAGCGGCTCGCGGAGCTCGCGCGGCGAGATCCCCTCACGGGCCTCCTCGATCGCCGTGGCTTCTTCGAGCTGTCGAGCGAGCGCGCCGACCGCGAGCTCGCGGTCATGGTCGTCGACGTCGACGATTTCAAGCGCGTGAACGACGAGCGGGTAGCTGCGGTCGGTGTCGCGCTCCCCGGAGCGTCGGTGCTCACGGCCAGTTGCTCGGTCGGCATAGCGCTGCTCGCCGCGGGCGAGTCCATCGACGTCGCGCTCGCAGCGGCTGACGCGGAGATGTACGTGGCAAAGCGCCGTCGATCACCGAATGCGAACCCATCCGGTGCTCCCGCCAGCCCCCGGTCGCCGTATCGCGAGCGACCGGGCAGGCCGGTGCGTTCGCGGATCGACGAGGCCTGTGCGACGAGCGCACACGGGCTCGGAGCAGCCTACGCGTTCTCGACTTTCGGGGCGATCGCACTTTCGGCGGGGATGGCCCCGTTCACGAACCGGAGTCGCGCCGCGTAAAGCAGCGAGGAAAGGGCTACGT
>DAHXNN010000189.1 GCA_027365385.1 Acidimicrobiaceae bacterium
GCGCCCGCCGCGAGCACGACGTGGCCGGCGCGAAGAGTGCGGCGCGTGCCGTCGGCGGCGACGATCGCGACGCCTGTGGCGTTGCCGCGCGTGTCGCAAAGGACGCGTTCGGCGAGCACCCCCGTGGCGAGGTCGCAGCACCCGGTGCGGAGCGCGCGGCGGATGGTCGTGTTGTGCGTGCCGTTCTTCGCGTCCGCAGGGCACGCGAAGCCGACGCAGCGGCCGCAGCGCTCGCATGCGGGGCGACCGTCGTGCTCGACGGTGTTGACGAGGAGGGGCGGTGGGCCGACCTCCCAGCCGAGGCGCCAGCCCGCGGCGGTGAGCAGCTGCGCCTCGTGGCTCGGCGCGAAGACGGGCATCGGGTAGCCGCGTCGGCGCGCTCCCCGGCTCGAGACGTGCGCAGCGCCGTCGCCCGCGACGCCGACCGCCCACTCGACCTTCTCGTAGTACGGGGCCAGGTCGTCGTAGGAGATCGGCCAGTCCGCGAGGGAGCTCTGCGCCGGGATGCCGTAGCGGGTCGCCATCGCGAAGTCGTCGGGGAAGAAGCGCCACGCCTGCCCGCCGTAGACGCGGGTGCCGCCCCCGAGCGTGCTCGCGTTGTTGTGGTAGCCCGCGTCGTGCGGCGCTGTCACTACCTCGTCGCCGCCGGTGGAGAGCAGGCTACGAGGGTGGCCGGCCGGTGGCGGGCCGGTGTTGCAGCCGTAGCGGGCGAGCCGGTGGTTGCGGAGGTGGTCGGTGCCGATGTCTGCGAAGCCGAGCCATTCACCCCGCTCGAGCAGCGCGACGGCGAGACCGGCTTCGGCGAGGACCGCGGCGGCGACGCCTCCGCCTGCTCCTGCCCCGACGACGACGACGTCGTAGCGCCCTTCTAGCTCGTGGATAGCGTGGACGCGCGGTGCCGGCTCAGGCAGCGAACCCGGTCCGGAGCCGGGTTGGCGAGCCCGGTAGCCGACCATCTCCCACGACAGCCTGCCCGCGTCCGCGTCACGGCCTGCGTCGCCGTAGTAGCCCTCGGTCACGACTCGGACGAGCGCGTCGCGCAAGGCGTGCGCCCGCGGCGCGTCGCCGGCGAGGAGGCGGTCCTGGTCCTCCGGGGCGAGCGCTGCGAATCCCGAGCCGCGGACGCGCCACGCCTCGCTCTCCAGCCACGCGATCCCGGGGCCGAGGACGTCGAGCCAGAGCCCGGCGTGCGCGGAGGTCGCCTCGCGGTCGAGGTAGCCGAGGACGTCCTCTCCGGTGGCCGACGGCCAGCCGTCCCCTGCGGGGACGATGCGGTCCGCGGCGGCGGCGACGACCGCGCGCAGCACGGGGTCCGCGAGAGCGGGAGGGAGCTCGGGGTCCGCGAGAGCGGGGGGGAGCTCGGGAGCCGGCACCGACGTCGGCTCAGTAGCCGGCCGCGGGGTCGACGAGACCCTCGAGCGGCTCGTTGGCAGCGAGAAGGCGGACGTTCGTCGCGATCCGCCGGGCGAGCAAGGGCTGGATCATCTCCCAGGTGTCGGCCGTGTGCGGGGTGACGATGCAGCGGGGATCGCTCCAGAGCGGGTGGTCGTCGGGGAGCGGCTCGGGGTCCGTGACGTCGAGGCCGGCGCCGGCGATCGCGCCGTTGGCGAGCGCATCGACGAGTGCCTCGGTGTCTAAGACCGCGCCGCGCGCGACGTTGACGAGAACGGCGCGCCGGTCCATGCGGGCGAGCTCGGCGGCCCCGAGGATGCGCGTCGTCTCCGGGGTGAGCGAGAGCGCGAGGAACACGACGAGCGAGCCGGGAAGCGCGTCGGCGAGCTCTCCCGTCGCGACCGTGCGAGCCGCCCCGGGAAGCGGCACTGCACTACGGCGCACGACTGTCGCGCGAACGCGGAAGGGCGCGAGCAGCCGCAGCAGCGCCTCCGCGATCCCGCCCCCGCCGACGATCGTCACCTGCTCGTCGAAAAGGCACGTACCCGCAGGCGATCCCCAGGTCCTCGCCCGCACTCGCTCGGGTAGGCCGCGCAGGAGGGCGAGCGCGAGGAGCAGCGCGTGCTCGGCGACCGGCTCGCCGTAGGCGCCCTTCGCGCAGGTAAAGCGCGGGCCCGCACGGAGCACGGCGGTGGATGCGAAGCGCTCGACGCCGGCTGCCGGGAGCTGGACCCAGCCGATGCGGGGGGAGTCGTGCAGCACGCGCGCGAGCCCGTCGGTGTCGCTCCCGGCTGTCCATACGAGCCCGACCGGCCCCGCGCCGACCGACTCGTCGAGCGCGACCGCGATACCGCCGCCGTCGCGCACGGCGTCCATCGCCCATTCCTCGACGACAGGGCCGACTGCGATCACAGGTCCGCTCATGGGGCGATCGTAGGAGACGGCCACAGCGAGCGCAGGTTCCTTCCCAGGCGCAGGCTCGCTGCTCGACACCGGGCCCTCACGCGGTGTCGATCCCCGCGAGGCCGAGCACGTGCGCCATGCGCGCTGCTGCGAGCTCGGTATCTGCGAGAAGGCCGCAACCGTCCGCGAGCCGGAAGCACTGCGCGAGGTGGAGCACGGAGCGCCCGGACTGCAGGCCCCCGACCATCGTGAAATGCGACTGGTGGCCGTTGAGGTATGCGAGGAAGACGACTCCGGTCTTGTAATAGGAGGTCGGGGGGCAAAAGACGTGGCGGGAGAGCGCAAGTGTCGGGTCGAGGCGCCTGCGGAACTCCGCGACGTCCCCGCCGTCGAGTGCGGCGAGGGCCCACGCCGCCGCCGGAGCCGCGAAGTCGAAGGCACCGAGGAGCGCGTCGCTGTGGCCGCGCTCGTCCCCGGCGATCGTCGCCGGGTAGCCGAAGTCGTCGCCGGTGTACATGCGCACGCCTGCAGGAAGGCGTCGCCGGAGCACGATCTCCCACTCCTTGTCGAGAAGCGAGAGCTTCACCCCGTCGACCTTGCCGGGGTGTGCGTCGACGATCCGGAGCAGGCAGCCGGAGGCCTCCTCGACGTCGTGCGAGCCGAAGTAGCCGGCGAGAGCGGGATCGAACGCGTCTCCGAGCCAGTGCAGGATCGCCGGGCGCGCGAGCTCCCCGAGTACCTTGTCGTAGACGTAGGCGTAGTCGTCGGCGTCCCGCGCGATCCGGCACAGCTCGCGGCTCGCCATCACGACGACGGTCGCGCCGGCCTCCTCGACGCTGGCGCACTGCTCGAGGTAGGCGGCGGCGACGTCGTCGAGCGTGCGGGCGCTGCCAGGCGCGAGATGGTCCGTCTGCGCGCCTGCGGCGATCGCACCGCCGACGGAGCGTGCCTCGACCGAGCTGCGCACGACGAGCTCTCGCGCGAGCGCCCAGTCGAGCCCCATCCCGCGCTGCGCAGTGTCCATTGCCTCGGCGACCCCGAGGCCGAGCGCCCAGAGGTGGTGGCGAAAGGCGAGCGTCGCGTCCCAGTCGAGCATCGCAGGACCCGTCGGCGTGGTCTCACCGAGAGCATCGGCGACGACGTGTGCGGCTGCGTAGGCGACCCGGCTCGTGGCGGGGCGGGCAGTCGCGGGATAGTCCGAGGAGACGGTGCACACGTAGCGACGAAGGGAGCCGTCTAGCTCGGGGAGGACGACGCTGGTCATCGGGCTGCCTTTACTGTTCCGACTCCTGCAGTGCCGACTCCTGCAGTGCCGACTCCCGCGGTGCTCTGGCGGACGACGAGCTCGACACAGAGGCATTCGTCGCGCCGGGTGTGCACCTTCGCGTCGAGCACGAGCTCGACGGCACGCCGGCCGAGCTCGACCATCGGCACGCGGACCGTGGTGAGCGCAGGCACGAGGTCCCGAGCGACGGGGATGTCGTCGATGCCGCAGAGCGCCACGTCGTCGGGCACGCGCCGCCCGCGGCGACGGAGCGCGGCGAGCGCGCCGATCGCCATCTGGTCGTTGAGCGCGACGATCGCGGTCAGCCCGGGAGCGAGCGCGACGAGCTCGCCGGCGGCCACCTCGCCACCATCTCGCGTGAAATCGCCTGCGCGGACGTGGACCTGCGCCGGCGCGGCGCCGGAGGTGAGCGCGGAGAGCAGGCCCGCGAACCGGTCGTCGCTCGCCGTGAGGCCGTCCGGACCGGCGACGACCCCGACGACCCGGTGGCCGAGAGCAACGAGATGGTCTCCCAGCAGGCGACCCGCCAAGACGTTGTCCGGCCGGACGCAGTCGCCCGCGACGAGGTGGCGGCCGACGAGGGCCGCCCTGCCGCCGGAGCGCTCGAAGGCGAGCAGCTCCGCGCCGAGCCGCTCGCGAGCGGCGCGGTCCGCCGAGCCGCTCCCCGCGAGCACGAGCGCCTCGACTCGCTGGGCTCGTGCTCGCCGGACGACCTCGAGCTCCCGGCCAAGGTCCCGGCCCGTGTCGCTGATGACGACCGTCCGCCCGGCTTCGCGGGCGGTCGCGAGAGCGCCGCGGGCCACTTCGGAGAAGTACGGATCCGTGACGTCGTGGACGACGAGAGCGATCGAGGCGTCGCGAGAGCGGGCGAGCGCACGTGCATGGGGGTTGGGGGTGTAGGCGAGGGCGGAGGCCGACGCGAGGACGCGTGAGCGCAGGGCGTCTCCGACCGGCCTCGAGCCCGCGAGCACGCGTGACGCCGTCGCCTCCGAGACGCCGGCATGCGTCGCGCCGTCGAGAAGTGTGCAGGCGTCCCTCCCCGCCGGGCTCACGCGACGTGCTCCGCGTAGCGACGGGCGACGACGGCGAGCGTCTCGGTCGGGTCGGCCTGCCAGACCTCGCGGTTGAAGATCTCGACCTCGACCGGACCGGTGTAGCCGGTGGTGTCTGCGAGCTCGAGGAAGCGCCGCAGCTCGATGGTGCCGTCGCCGAGCATCCCGCGACCTTCGAGCGGGTGCGGAGGGGGTGCGAGCCAGTCCGCGAGCTGGACCCCGAGCACGTTGCCTGCAGCGCTGGCCATCGATGCCGTGAGGTCGGGGTCCCACCAGAGGTGGTAGCTGTCGAGGACGACCCCCACGCCGCCCTCGACGACCGAGCGGGCAATCCGCAGGGCCTCGGGCAACGTGACGACGACGGAGCGGTCGCCGCAGTACATCGGGTGCATCGGCTCGACGGCGAGCGGGACTCCAGCCGGGCGGGCGTACTCGGCGAGCTCGGCGATCGCGTCGGAGACCTCTCGTCGTCCGGCCTCCAGGTCCTTCGTCGCCGCAGGGCCGCAGACGAGCACGAGCATCGCGGCACCGAGCTCGGTGGCCTCGTCCACAGCGCGCCGGTTGTCCGCGGCACGCTCGCGCCGACCCGCAGCGTCGGGAGCGCAGAACCACCCTCCCCGGCAGAGCGACGAGATCGCGAGGCCGGCCGCGCGCGCGAGCTTGCCAGCGCGCGCCGCCCCGTCCGGCTCGAGACGGTCCCGCCAGAGCCCGATCGCCCCGTAGCCGGCCCGGGTGCAACCCTCGATCGCCTCGGCGGTCGACCAGCGCGGGATCGTCGCCTGGTTCATCGCGAGTCGACCCAGCGACGTGCTCGGCGACGTGCGCGGCGACGTCCCGAGCGCGGCATCCACCGGGGTGCTCACCGGTAGGTGCGGGGCACGTCGACCCACCTCCGCTCGAGCGCGGACGCGAACGCGAGCTCGGCGACCTCGACGCCGCGGGCCGCGTCGCGAAGGTCCCACGGGAACGGCTCGTCCGCGACGACGTGTCGGAGGAACAGCTCCCACTGGTGGCGGAACGCGTTTCCCGACGGCCGGCGCTCGGGCACCTCGAGCCAGGACTCGCGGGGCGTGACGCCCGCGGTCTCGTCGGGGTTCCAGACGAAGCGAGGCGTGGCGGCTCCCGGCTGGACGCGGCAGTCGTGCAAGCCTGCCACGGCGCTCCCGTCGGTCCCGTCTACGTGGAGGACGAACAGGTCGTCGCGGTAGGGGCGGGTGCACCAGGAGGCATTCACCTGAGCG
>DAHXNN010000190.1 GCA_027365385.1 Acidimicrobiaceae bacterium
GCACATCGGAAGTCAGGTCTTCCGTCTCGACGCGTTCGAGCGGGAAGTTGCCGTGCTTGAGCCGTTGCTCGAGCGCTTCGAGCTGGGTGAGCTGTGCATCGGCGGGGGTCTCGGTGTCGCGTACCTCGGCGGCGAGACGGCGCCGACGATCACCGAGTGGGCGACGCGCCTGCGCTCGGCATGCTCGGGCGCCGGCGTGCCCGACTCGGTGCGCGTCACGGCCGAGCCCGGTCGGTCGGTCGTCGCCACAGCCGGGCTGACCTGCTATCGGGTTGGCACGATCAAGCGGCTCGAAGGTATCCGGACGTATGTGTCCGTCGACGGTGGGATGAGCGACAATCCGAGGCCCGTGCTCTACGGGAGCGGCTACGAGGCCTTCCTCCCGAGAGCGGTCACCGCCCGCCGCCCGTTTGCCGCCCGCGTCGTCGGCAAGCACTGCGAGTCCGGTGACGTCCTCGTCGCCGACGCCAGACTTCCGGAGCAGACCCAGGTCGGGGACGTGATCGCGACCCCGGTCACGGGTGCGTACGGCTTCTCGATGGCGTCGAACTACAACCGCGTGCCGCGTCCGGCGGTCGTGTTCGTCGGAGGTGGCGACGCCAAGATCGTCGTCCGGCGGGAGACCGTCGAGGACCTCCTCCGTCTCGAGCCCTGACGCCGCATCGGCGGACAGGCGCTACCTTGGGCGCGTGACCGAGCGAGAGGCGTCCGGCTCCCGGGCCGGCGGGCCCGTCGTCCGCGTCGGCGTGCTCGGCTGCGGCAACGTCGGTGGAGAGCTCGTCGAGCTGGTCGACGGCGATGCCGAGGGAATAGCGGCCCGCTCCGGCGTGCGACTCCAGATCGTCCGGGTGGCGGTGCGCAACCTCGCGAAGCCTCGTTCGGCGACGCTCGCGCCGGCGAGGCTCACCCACGACGCGCACGCGGTCGCCACTGCCGACGACGTCGACGTGGTCGTCGAGCTCATCGGCGGCATCGAGCCTGCACGTACCCTGATCGTCGACGCGTTGAAGGCAGGCAAGCCGGTCGTCACCGCGAACAAGGAGCTCGTCGCCAACTGTGGCGCCGAGCTCTACGCGGCAGCTGAGGCTGCCGGCAGGGAGTTGCTCTTCGAGGCCGCAGTGGGTGGCGCGATCCCGCTCGTGAGGGCCCTTCGAGTCTCGCTCGCCGGCGAGCGCGTCCGCCGCGTCACCGGCATCGTCAACGGCACGACGAACTACGTGCTTTCGCGGATGAGCGAGGAACGCATCGACTACGGCGCAGCTCTCCGGGAGGCGCAGAGCCTCGGCTACGCGGAGCGAGACCCGACAGCCGACGTGGAGGGCTACGACGCCTCGGCGAAGGCGGCGATACTCGCAAGCATCGCGTTCAACGCTGACGTGGTCGCCGGCGACGTCTATCGTGAGGGGATCGAGCGGATAGAGGTGGCGGACATCGACGTCGCGCACCGGCTCGGCTACGAGGTGAAGCTGCTGGCGGTCGCCGAGCGCGCCGGTGACAGCGGAGCCGTCGGGGTCCGGGTGCACCCTGCGATGGTCCCGAAGGGGCACCCTCTCGCCGGGGTCCGTGGTCCGTTCAACGCCGTGTTCGTCGAAGGGGACGCGATCGGCGAGCTGATGCTCTACGGACGCGGGGCGGGCGGGAAGCCGACCGCGAGCGCCGTCCTCGGCGACGTTCTCGACGCGGCCCGGAGCCTCGCGAGCGGCGCAGCTGTGCACTTCCCGGCGCGCGAGCACGTCGAGATCCGTGCGATCGACGAGCTCGAAGCGCAGTACTACCTGACGATCGATGTCGTCGACCGTCCGGGTGTTCTCGCGGCGGTCGCCGCGGTCTTCGGCGAGCACGGCGTCTCGATCCGCTCGATGGAGCAGGTCGACCTCGGCCCCGAGGCCCGGCTCGTGCTCATCACGCACCGGGCACGAGAGGCCGACGTGCAGGCGACCCTCGCGGGGCTGCGCGCGGTGGACGCGGTCGAGCGGATCGGCCAGCTCCTCCGGGTCGTCGGCCCGGAAGCCTGAGAGGAAGGGACGTGGACGAGATGGTCGCACCCTTTCGCGGCGGCCGCGCAGGCGACCCGTCGCCCACGCACGGGCGCTCGTGGGAAGGGGTGATCCGCCGGTACCGCGAGTTCCTCCCCGTCGCCGACGGCACGCCGGTCGTCACGCTCAACGAAGGTGGGACGCCACTGCTCCCGGCCCCACGCCTGTCGGAGCGCGTCGGAGCCGACGTGTTCTTGAAGATCGAAGGAGCGAACCCGACCGGGTCGTTCAAGGACCGCGGCATGACCCTTGCGATGTCGAAGGCCCTCGAGGATGGCGCGCGAGCGGTCGTCTGTGCCTCGACCGGGAACACGTCCGCCTCGGCGGCCGCCTACGCCGCCCGCGCCGGGATGACCTGCATGGTCCTCATCCCCGAAGGGCACATCGCGCTCGGGAAGCTGGCCCAGGCTCTCGTGCACGGCGCACGCGTGCTCCAGGTCCGGGGCAACTTCGACGTCGCGCTCGAGATCGTCCGCCGGCTGCCCGACCACGCGCCGGTCGTCGTCGTCAACTCGGTGAACCCGTACCGGATCGAGGGCCAGAAGTCGGGCGCGTTCGAGATCGTCGACGCTCTCGGCGACGCGCCCGACGTGCACTGCATACCCGTCGGCAACGCAGGCAACATCACTGCGTACTGGAAAGGCTACTGCGAGTACCGGACCGCCGGCTTGTCGACGCGCCTGCCGCGGATGCTCGGCTTCCAAGCGGCGGGTGCTGCCCCGATCGTCGACGGTCACGTCGTCGACCATCCCGAGACGATCGCGACCGCCATCCGTATCGGCAATCCCGCGTCCTGGTACGGGGCGAGCGCTGCCGCCTCGGAGTCCGGAGGCGGGATCGCGAAGGTGACGGACGACGAGATCCTCGCCGCGTACCGACTCCTCGCTGTCGAGGAGTCGGTCTTCTGCGAAGCAGCGTCAGCGGCGTCGGTCGCAGGCTTGTTGAAGACGCCCGTGCAGCCGGGAGCCCGTGTGGTCTGCGTGCTCACCGGCCACGGATTGAAGGATCCGGATCTCGCCATCAGCCAGGTGTCGGTCCCGGAGGCAGTCGACGCCACCTTCGATGCGGTCCTCGAGGCACTGGGGCTCTGACCCTGAGCACTCTCGCCACCGATCTGGCCGGTCGGCCGCGCTCGGCGAGCGGGGTGTTGTTGCCCTGCTCGCAGCCAGTCGTTACACTCACTCGTAGCACCGCTTCCCTACGGCAGCATCCAGCGCACCGCGTCCGTCCGACGGGGGTACGCGACGGGGCGACCGGGTGGGGGTGGGCGCGGAGATCTCGACACTGACCCGAGATCACGTTCCGCAGCGTCCCCGATGTGTCTAGCCCGCGTTGCGGGCGGCCGGTCGAGCTAGCTCGGCGGGCCGGCTCGCCGCTTGTGCCGGTGTCCGCGCCGCGGTCGCAGCTTCCGACGTGGCCGGTGGCCGGCAACGCGAGCGTCGAGTAGGAGACGGGCGCAGAGGCAGCGGAGCAAAGGTAGCCCCGGGACGCAAAGGCCAGATCATGAGCAACACTGAGCACAGGAGTACATGCCGATGGCAGGAGAGCAGCTCGAGCGCTCGATCCTCGAACGCAAGGAGCGAGACGAGCTCCACGCCATCGCGACCGCAATGGCGTTGAAGCCGCCCTCGCGGTCGCGAAAGGCCGACATCATCGACCTCATCTTGACGGCGACCGGCGTCGGGCCCGACGCTGTCGCGGCGTCGGGGAACGGATCGGCTGGCCACGCGAACGGCGACCACGCGAACCGCGACGGCGCGAACGGCGCGAACGGCGTCGCGACGGTACTCGCGCTCGCGGGCGGTCTCGCGGCTCCCGCCGAGCCGGACGTACCGGCCCGTCCGCGGCGCTCGCCCCGGGTGGCGAGCCGACGGAGTGCCGCGGCCGCGCCCGACGCGCCACCGACGCTGTTTGGTGGTGGCGACAGCTCCGGAGGCGATTCCGTCGCGGTCACCACGGTGGTGCCAGCCGGCGCGAGCGCCGCCCCGGTCGAGCCGGCAGATCGGTCCGAGGAAGTCGACGTCGCAGACGGGAACCGACCGGACGGTCGTTCACGCAACGGATCCGGCCCGAGGGGGCTGGTGACACTCGTCGCCGGCCCGGACGCCGCCGCCAGCGACGAGCACGCCGGCACGACTGCAGGACCGGCACCCGGGCACGACGTGCAGGAGCAGGTGCGTCCGGGCGAGCCGCGGCCACGGGCTCAGGCGCGCGAGCGTCCGCAGCACGCCCCACACCAACCGCAGGCACAGACCCAGGCTGGCCCTTCGACGGGATACGCGACCGATGCCGGCAACCGGCGCGGTCGCCGTCGGCGTGGCCGCGAGCGCGGCGAGGTGCAGGCGCCACAGGAAGGTTCGTCCTGGCAAGGCGACCTCGTGCCCGTCAAGGGTCTGCTCGACCTCAGAGAGGAAGGTTACGGGTTCCTCCGTACGAGCGGCTACCTGGCGAGCTCGAGGGACGTCTACGTCTCGGTCAGCCAGGCGCGCAAGTTCGCGCTCCGCAAGGGCGACGCGATCGAGGGTGCATGCCGGCCCGCAGGCCCGAGCGAGAAGTACCCAGCTCTTCTCCGCATCGACACCGTCGGTGGCTTGCCTCCGGAGGAGGCCCGGCAGCGGCCGCGCTTCGAGGACCTCACCCCGTTGTTTCCCGATTCGACCCTCCGACTCGAGCAGCCCGGTGAGCCGTCCAACATGACGGCGAGGATCGTCGACCTCATCTCACCGATCGGCAAGGGACAGCGGGGGATGATCGTCTCGCCGCCGAAGGCTGGCAAGACGACGATCATGAAGCAGATCGCGCACTCGATCGAGGCGAACAACCCCGATGTGCATCTCATCGTGCTGCTCGTCGACGAGCGCCCCGAAGAGGTCACAGACATCAGGCGGTCCGTGCGCGGCGAGGTGATCGCGTCGACCTTCGACCGGCCGGCCGACGAGCACACCGCTGTCGCCGAGCTCACCATCGAACGGGCGAAGCGTCTCGTCGAGCTGGGCCGTGACGTCGTGATCATCCTCGACGGGATCACCCGCCTCGCCCGGGCCTACAACCTCTCCCAGCCGGCGACCGGCCGGATCATGTCCGGTGGTGTCGACTCGGGTGCCCTCTACCCGCCGAAGCGCTTCTTCGGAGCGGCTCGCAACATCGAGGAAGGCGGCTCGCTCACGATCCTCGCGAGCGCTCTCGTCGAGACCGGCTCGAAGATGGACGAGGTGATCTTCGAGGAGTTCAAGGGCACGGGGAACATGGAGCTCCGTCTCGACCGCAAGCTGGCCGAGCGGCGCCTCTACCCGGCGATCGACGTCAACGCGAGCTCGACGCGCCACGAGGAGCTGCTGTTCGACCGCTCCCAGCTCCAGCAAGTCTGGAAGCTCCGCCGGGTGCTCAACGCTCTCAGCAACGAGGGGAGCGGTGCAGCCGGGCTCGAGCTTCTCATCGACAAGATCCGCACGACGCGGTCGAACGACGAGTTCCTCGCCGAGATCGCGAAGGCGCCCGTCACGCCCGCCTGAGCGGGACCCCCCCGGCACTGCGCCGCGGCTCCGCACCGACCGCACGGCCCGCACCGGCCGTCCGTTAACATGAGGGACCCATGAAGACCGACATCCACCCCACCTACGAGACGGCGACCGTCCGCTGCTCTTGCGGCAACAGCTTCACGACTCGTTCGACGAAGCCCGAGCTGCGCGTGGAGCTCTGCAACGAGTGCCACCCCTTCTACACCGGCAAGCAGAAGCTCGTCGACACGGGTGGCCGGGTCGAGCGCTTCGAGCGCCGCTACGGCAAGCGAGCCGCGGCAAAGCGCTGACTCTCCTGGGGGCGAGTTGGTCGTCGTCCGCCCTCCGCCACGGAGGTGGGAACGACCAAGACCGTCTGGGATGGTCGGCCAGGACCGCGTGACGCCATGGACGACCTCGACCGTCTTGTCGCACTCGAGGCGGAGTACGAGGAGGTCCTGACGGAGCTGTCTGCTCCCGACGTCGCACGGGACCGCGCGCGGTTCCTCGGACTGTCGAGGCGGCACAAGGAGCTCGAAGGTCTCGTGCGCGCCCTCCGGGCGCTACGCGGGGCCGAAGCCGACGTCGCCGCGGCCCGAGAGATGCTTGACGACGATCCCGGCGGGGAGCGCGACCTCGCTCGCGACGAGCTCGCGTCAGCGGAGCGGCACGCGGAGGAGCTGCGCGACGATCTCCGTCGCCAGCTACTGCCGAAGGACCCCAACGACGGTCGCAATGTCATCGTGACCGTACGCGGAGCCGAAGGTGGCGAGGAGGCTAACTTGTTCGCCAAGGACCTCTACGACATGTACACGCGGTACGCGGACAGTCGTGGATGGCGCGTCGAGGTCCTGGAGGCCAAGCCCTCCGATCTCGGCGGCATCGACGAGGTGATCTTCCTCGTCAAGGGCGCAGACGCCTGGCAGCGGTTGAAGAACGAGGGCGGCCCCCACCGGGTGCAGCGCGTGCCCGTCACCGAGTCGCAGGGCCGGGTCCACACGTCCTCCGCTGCGGTCACGGTCCTGCCTGAGGCGGACGAGGTAGAGGTCCAGATCGACCCGAACGACCTCGACATCGACGTCTACCGCTCCACGGGCCCAGGAGGTCAGTCCGTCAACACGACGGACTCCGCCGTGCGTATCACCCACATCCCGACCGGGCTCGTCGTCGCGATGCAGGACGAGAAGAGCCAGATCCAGAACCGCGCGAAGGCGATGCAGGTCCTCCGGGCCCGCCTGCTCAAGTTGGAGCAGGACCGCCAAGCGGAGGAGCTCTCGCGTGCGCGGCGGGAGCAGGTCAAAGGTGGCGGTCGCTCGGAGAAGATCCGGACGTACAACGTCAAGGACAACCGGGTCACCGACCACCGCATCGGCCTCACGGTCCACAAGCTCGACCGCGTGCTGCAGGGCGAGCTCGACGAGATCGTCGACGCGCTGCTCGTCGACGAGCGATCCCGCCAGCTCTCCGGCGAGCAGTGACGGGGCGGGTGGACGTGGCGCCGACGTGGTCGGATCTCGTGCGGACCTCCGCGGACCGCATCGGCGACACTCTCGCTGCGCGGCGTGTCGTCGAGGAGGCCGCTGGCGTCGGGGCTGCGGAGCTCGTCCTGGTCGGCGACGCGCCCGCACGCCCTGACGTGCTCGACCACGTGTGCTCGATGCTCGCCCGCCTCGAGACGGGCGAGCCCCTCCAGCACGTCCTCGGGCACTGGTCGTTCCGGACGGTCGAGCTCGCGGTCGATGGCCGCGCGCTCGTGCCGAGGCCCGAGACCGAGGTCGTCGCCGGCCACGCGCTGCGCGAGCTGGCTCGGGTCCGTTCCTCCCGGCCAGGCCCGCCGGCCACTGGTCCCTCGTCACCGCTGGTGGCGCTCGAGCTCGGTACCGGGTCCGGTGCGATCGCGTGCGCGCTCGTCGCCGAAGACGCCGACGCGGTCGTCGTCGCCGTCGAGAGGTCGGCGGAGGCGCTCGAGCTCGCCCGCGAGAACCGTGCCCGGCTGCCTCGCCAGGAAGCGGCTCGCCTCGTCGTCGCGCCAGGCGACTGGTACGACGGCGTGGCGGCGCTGCTGGTGCGGCACGGGCTCGGGGAGGTCGTGGACTGCATCGTCGCGAACCCGCCCTACATAGCGGAGCACGAGTGGGCGGGGCTCGACCCCGTGGTGCGCGATCACGACCCCTACGAGGCCCTGATCTCGGGACCGACCGGCCTCGAGGCGGTCGAGATCGTCGTGGCCGGTGCGCCCGCGCTGCTACGTCCCGGCGGTGCGCTCGTCGTCGAGATAGCGCCGTCGCAGGCAGATTCCGCGCTAGCGCTGGCCAGGCTGGCGGGTGCAAGCGAGGCCGCCGTCGAACAAGACCTCGGGGGACGGCAGCGGGTTCTCTGCGCGCGTTGGTAGCCCGCCCGGTCCTCGACGAGCTCTCGGCCGCCCTCGAGCGGGGAGAGGTCGTCGCCGTTCCCACCGACACGGTCTACGGCCTCGCGGCCGACGCGAGGCTCGCGACGGCAGCAGAGCGGCTGTTCGAGCTGAAGCGCCGACCGGTGTCGGTCGCACTCCCCGTGCTCGTCGCTTCGCCGGCCGAGGCGCTCCGGCTCGCCGCACCGGTCGCGCGTGCGCGCCTCGAGCTTCTCTCGGCGCGGTACTGGCCAGGAGCTCTGACCATCGTCGTCGAGCGGGCTCCCGACGTCGTCGTGCATCTCGGCGGTGATCCTGGCACTGTCGGCATCCGCTGCCCTGGCCATCCGCTCGTCCGCGAGCTGTGCGCAGCTGTCGGGCCACTCGCGGTGACGAGCGCGAACCGCCACCTCGAGCCGAGTTGCCGGTCGGCGGACGAGGTGCGGGCGGTCTTCGGCGCGGAGGTCGCCGTGCTCGACGGAGGTCGCTGCGACGGCATGCCGTCGAGTGTTGTCTCGCTGCTCGATGGCGACACCCGCATGCTGCGGGCGGGACCGGTGGCGCTCGCCGACATCCTCCAGGCGCTCCAGGCGCCCCCGGCGGCTCGTTAGACTCGGCGACCGTGCAGATAGCGGTGGGCTCGGACCATGCCGGGTACGCGCTGAAGCAGGTGCTGGCGGACCGCCTGCGCGAGCTCGGCCATGGCGTCGTCGACTGCGGTACTGGCGACGAGCAGCCGGTCGACTACCCGGACTTCGGTGCGCTCGTCGGCCGGGCGGTGTGTGGGGGCGGCGCCGACGCGGGCGTGTGCGTCTGCGGGACGGGGATCGGGATCTCGATCGCGGCGAACAAGATCCGTGGCGTGCGCGCCGCGGTCGTCCACGACGTCAGCTCGGCGCGCCTCGCCCGAGCCCACAACGACGCGAACGTCGCCTGCTTCGGCGCGCGGCTCGTAGGCCGGACGGTTGCGCTCGACGCGCTCGACGTGTTCCTCGAGACCGGCTTCGATGCCGGCCGCCACCTGCGACGCATCGCGAAGATAGACCGTCTCGAGGAGGACGCTTGAGCACGAACGACTACGACCGAGCACTGGCGGGCGACCCGGAGGTCGCGGCGATCCTGGCCGCGGAGCTCGAGCGGCAGCGCACGACCGTGCAGCTGATCGCCTCGGAGAACTTCACCTCGCCGGCAGTCCTCGCGGCCACCGCATCCGTGCTCACGAACAAGTACTCCGAGGGCTACCCAGGCCGCCGCTACTACGGCGGCAACGTCCATGCCGACGAGGTCGAGAGCCTCGCGTGCGAGCGAGCGACCACGCTCTTCGGAGCTGAGCACGCGAACGTCCAGCCGCACTCGGGTGCGTCTGCGAACCTCGCCGCCTATCTCGCGCTCGTGGAGCCGGGCGAGACGATCCTCGCCATGCGGCTCGACCAGGGTGGTCACCTCACCCATGGCTCACCGGTGAGCATCACCGGGAAGACCTACCGTTTTGTCAGCTACGGCGTGACCCCGGCCGCGGACGACGGTTCGGGCGAACGCATCGACCTCGACCTCGTCCGAGACCTCGCCCACCGCGAGCACCCGCGTCTCATCGTCGCCGGGACCACCGCGTACTCCCGGGTCATCGACCCGCGGCCTTTTCGCGAGATCGCCGACGAGGTCGGTGCGCTCTTCATGTTCGACGCCGCGCATCCGGCCGGTCTCATCGCGGGCGGGGCCCACCCGAGCCCTGTCGGCATCGCGGACGTCGTCACCTTCACGACGCACAAGACGCTCCGCGGCCCGCGCGGCGGTGCGATCCTGTGCAGCGTCGACCGCGCCCGAGCGATCGACGGGGCCGTCTTCCCCGGTCTCCAGGGCGGGCCCCTCGAGCACGTCGTCGCCGCCAAGGCGGTCGCGTTCGCCGAGGCGGCGCGCCCGGAGTTCAAGCAGTACGCAGGCCAGGTCGTGCGCAACGCCGCCGCGCTCGCTGCCGCGCTCGCCGCCGAGGGATTCCGCCTCGTCGCGGGTGGGACGGAGAACCACCAGGTGCTCGTGGACCTACGCACGTTCGACCCCGAGCTCACGGGAAAGGCCGCGCAGGAGGTCCTCGACCGGGCAGGCATCACGTGCAACCGGAACCAGATCCCCGACGACCCGCGCTCGCCGTTCGTCACGAGCGGGCTG
>DAHXNN010000197.1 GCA_027365385.1 Acidimicrobiaceae bacterium
CCTGCGGAGGCGCCGCCTTGCCAGGATCATCTGGAGCCGACTCTGCCTGGTCCCGCAGGCGCGCAGGGATGCTCTCGTCAGCGCCTACGATGCCGAAGCGCTCGAGCAAGTCGAGCAGAGCGTCCGACCCCGCGCCGGCGAAAGGGATGCGCCACCGGGCGTGACCACAGCAAGCGTCTCGCCCCAAAGGTGTGGCCCTCGAAGCCGTGGCCCTGCCTGGAGTCATCCCACCGGGGTCCAGCTGACGAGCGTGTGACGCTCCCCGAAGACGTCATCGCTCCGGCGATCGCGCGTTGTCGCACGCCGATCCGCACTCGATGCTCGAGCTCTACCGAGAGGCGCTGCGGATCCGCCGGGGCGAGGCCGAGCTCGCAAGCGAGGACCTCGACTGGCTCGAAGCGCCGGCGGGCGTGCTCGCGTACCGACGTGGGCCCGAGCTCATCGTCGTCGTCAACCTCTCCGATACGGCGATCGAGCTTCCAAGGGATCGCCTTTGCTTAGACGTGCTCCTCGCGCATCTTCTCCGGCGCATCTCCGCAGAGGGAGCTGTCCTCGACGACGACGACATCGCGGTGCTGTCGCGGCTCGTCGTCGCAGCCACCGAGGAGGTCCTCGACTCGATGCAGCTGTGCAGGAGTCTCCGCGTCGTGTTCTCGACGGGAGCGGTCCTCGGCCCGGCTGACGTCATGAGCGTGAGCGGCACGCAGCTGTCGTCGTGCATCCTGGCCTCGGACGAGATGGCCGTGAGCGAGATCGTCCGCGGCCTCGTCACCGGTCTCTATCGGCTGATCGACGACGAGCTCGTCGGCATCTACCTCGACGCGCTCCGCCGCCTCTGTCCTGCACCGTCGCAGAGTGGATGGGGCGGCGGGGAGGGATCGTAGGTATGTGCACGGGCGTTCACGTGACCGACCCCCGGCCGTCGGATCTGCTCTCGCCCAGACCCGTCGTGCGCACGATGGCGGTGACGCGACGCGTCTTGCACGGCTCGCTCGCTGGTGACGCTGCGTCACATTTGAGGCGTTTACAGCTCTGATCGTCGCAGTTAGATGGGCATAATGATGTTCGGCATAGAGTTCCCGCCAGCCTCGACGAGGTAGGGCTTCCGACTGCTCGGGCGCTCTCGACTCGAGCCACGGGTGCTCGCCTCCCCGTTGTGGCAAGACCTCGTGCCCGAGAGGTACTCTCGTCGTGCACGGGAGCCCACGGTGGGCTGAGAGGGTGCTGGGCGCCGACCGTTGAACCTGATCCGGGTCATGCCGGCGGAGGGAGACAAGATGACCGAGCCTGCTCGTCGGAAGATCTACGTGACGGGTCGTAGACCTGACGTGCACGTGCCGTTTGTCGAGGTGAGGTCGATCACCGAGGACGCGGGACCGGGACATGCAGCGAACGACCCCTTCCTTCTCTACGACACGAGCGGGCCGGGCAGCGATCCCGAGATCGGCCTGCCACCGTTGCGGCGCCATTGGGTCCTCGAGCGAGACGACGTCGAGCAGGTCGAGGGCCGGCGCCCGTCGACCAGAGACGACGGGCGTGCTGCGACGAGGCGAGAGGCTGCGCTCGAGACGGCAGGTCCGGTGGGTGGAAGCGAGCGCTCCCGCCCCCTCCGGGCCCGCAGCGGCCGGACCGTCACCCAGCTCCACTACGCACGTCGTGGCGAGATCACGGCGGAGATGGAGTTCGTGGCGCTCCGCGAGGACGTGGACGCCGAGCTCGTCCGCACGGAGATCGCTGCAGGCCGAGCGATCCTCCCCGCGAACGTGAACCACCCCGAGTCCGAGCCGATGGTCATCGGCCGGCGATTCCTCGTGAAGGTCAACGCGAACCTCGGCAATTCGGCAGTCACGTCGTCGATCGCGGACGAGGTCGACAAGCTGGCGTGGGCAACCAGGTGGGGAGCGGACACGGTTATGGACCTCTCGACCGGACCGGACATCCACACGACACGCGAGTGGATCGTGCGCAACTCGCCGGTGCCGATCGGGACGGTCCCGATCTACCAGGCACTCGAGAAGGTCGACGGGGTGCCGGCGGAGCTCACCTGGGAGCTCTTCCGCGACACGCTCGTCGAGCAGGCCGAGCAAGGCGTCGACTACTTCACGATCCATGCGGGCGTGCTGCTCCGCTACGTGCCGCTCACCGTCCGGCGCGTCACCGGGATCGTGAGCCGAGGCGGCTCGATCATGGCGGCGTGGTGCCTCGCGCACCACGAGGAGAACTTCCTCTACACGCACTTTGACGAGATCTGCGATGTCATGGCTGCCTACGACGTGGCGTTCTCGCTCGGAGACGGGCTCCGTCCGGGATCGATCGCCGACGCGAACGACGAGGCGCAGTTCGCGGAGCTCGACACCCTCGGCGAGCTCACCCGCATCGCGTGGTCTCACGACGTGCAGGTGATGGTCGAGGGACCCGGGCACGTGCCGATGGACAAGATCGCGGAGAACGTCGACCGCCAGACGACGATCTGCGCGGGAGCGCCGTTCTACACGCTCGGACCGCTCACGACAGACATCGCGCCCGGCTACGACCACATCACGTCCGCGATCGGTGCCGGGATGATCGCCATGCATGGCACCGCGATGCTCTGCTACGTGACGCCGAAGGAGCATCTCGGGCTCCCTGATCGCGACGACGTGAAACAAGGGATGATCGCCTATAAGATTGCTGCCCACGCGGCGGACGTCGCGAAGGGCCACGCCGGTGCACAGGCACGTGACGACACGCTCTCGCGGGCGCGCTTCGAGTTCCGCTGGGAAGACCAGTTCAACCTCGCGCTGGACCCCGAGACCGCTCGCGATTACCACGACGAGACGCTCCCCGCTACGCCGGCTAAGACAGCGCACTTCTGCTCGATGTGCGGTCCGAAGTTTTGCTCGATGCGCATAAGCCACGACCTGCGCAGAGATGCCGCCGACGCCGGCGACGCCGGCGACGCCGGCGACGCTGCAGCGGTGGCTGTCGAGCTCGCGATGAGGGACAAGGCCACCGAGTTCGTCGCCGGCGGCTCCGAGATCTATCGCTGAAGCGCCGGTCTAGGTCGAGATCACCCGCTTCCTGATGGCGCGTGGTCCGAACGTTGTCGCGCACATCTCGCACCAGAAGCCCTGTTCGAGCTCCGTACCACAGGCACCGTGGACGAGCACCACACGTGTCTGGCCGTTGGCGAGCCAGCGATCGCCCCAGCGCATGAGAGCGACGAGCGCCGGCGACAGCTCGAAACCCATGGCCGTGAGGCGGTACTCGTAACGCGGAGGATGGTCGCCGTAGAGGACGCGCTCGAGGATCCCTGCGCCGACGAGCTTCGACAATCGGTTCGAGAGCACCGGACGGGCGATGCCGAGCTCCTGGCGCAGCTCACCAAAGCGGTGGCGCCCGCGGAGCACCTCACGAAGGATGAGCATCGTCCACCGATCGCCGATGACGGCGAGAGTGCGGGCGACCGAGTCGAACGAGTCGGGCTCTGCGTCCACCACGGCGGAGACGATAGTCCGCAAGCAGTAGGTTCGCATTCGAAACTGACACGGGATACCATGCGCCCGTGCACGACGGAGCAAGGGTCAACGACATGCCGCTCGAAGCCATCCTCGACGCGGCGCGGGCGCGTCGACTCGCACGTCACGGGACGCGGACGACGTTCTCGCCCAAGGTCTTCGTCCCGCTCACGCAGCTGTGCCGGGACCGCTGCGGCTACTGCACGTTCGCGCAACCTCCCGCTCGGCTGTCGGCCCCCTACATGGCGATCGACGAGGTGCTCGCAGTTGCTCGGCAGGGCGCCGCAGCCGGTTGTCACGAAGTGCTGCTCACGCTCGGCGAGCGACCCGAGCTGCGCTACACGACGGCGGCTGCATGGCTGTCCGAGCACGGCTACACCGACACGATCGACTACCTCGTTGCCGCCTGCCGTGCGGTACGTGACGAGGTCGGGCTCCTGCCACACGCCAACGCCGGCGCGCTGGGCGAGGCCGAGCTCCTGAGGCTCCGTCCGGTCACGGCGTCCCAGGGGATGATGCTCGAGACCCTTGACGCGGCGCTCGCCTGTCACCGGGGGTCGCCGGACAAGACGCCCGCCCGACGCCTTGCGGCACTCGAGGCCGCTGGACGCGTGGCCATCGCGTTCACGACGGGGATCCTCGTCGGGATCGGCGAGTCACGGGAGGACCGGATCGCAGCGCTCGAGGCGATCGCTGCGGCGCATCGCCGTTACGGCCACGTCCAGGAGGTCATCGTCCAGAACTTCGTGCCGAAGCCGGGCACGGCAATGCATGCCACGCCACCATGCGGAGACGACGAGTACCTCTGGAGCATCGCAGCGGCGCGGATGATCCTTCCTGAGCAGGTCCACCTCCAGGCACCTCCGAACCTGAGCGACGATTTCGGCCGGTTGCTCGCTGCGGGGATCGACGACTGGGGCGGCGTCTCGCCCGTCACCCCGGACCACGTCAACCCAGAGCGGGCGTGGCCGACGCTCGAGCGCCTCCGAGAGGTGACCGAGATCGCTGGGTACACGCTTGCGCCGAGGCTGACCATCTACCCCGAGTTCGCGGCAGATCCGCAACGATGGCTAGCCGAGGAGATGCGCTTTCCCGTCCTCGACCACGCGGACGCCGAGCTGCTCGGCCGTGACGTCGAGGCGTGGTACTCCGGCGGCGACGGATCACCGCCACAGCTCATCTCGGACCGATCTCGACCCGGCCCGCTCCGGCGGGCGGTGCACGGTCGCGTTCGGGAGATCCTCGATGGTGTCCTCGGCGGCGAGCAACCCATGATCGAGGAGATCGTCGACCTCTTCGCAGCGCGCGGTCCCGAGGTGCGTGCGGTGGCAGAGGTCGCCGACGAGCTACGTCGTCGCGCCGTTGGGGAGACCGTCACCTTCGTGGTGAACCGGAACATCAACTACACGAACATCTGCACGTTCAAATGCCGCTTCTGTGCCTTCAGCAAGGGCCCGCTGTCGCTCGACCTCCGAGGCGCTCCCTACCTGCTCGGTATCGACGAGATCAGCGCACGGGTGGCGGACGCCGAGAGGCGGGGGGCGACTGAGGTATGTCTGCAAGGAGGCATACACCCCGACTTCGACGGCGACTACTACCTCGAGGTCGTCAAGGCCGTGCGGTCGGCCTCGGCGACCATCCACATCCACGGCTTCACCGCTCTCGAGGTGACCGAAGGCGCGAGGCGACTGGGGGAGCCGCTCGATTCATACCTCCGCCGGCTGATGGACGCCGGGCTGAAGACCCTCCCTGGCACGGCAGCCGAGATCCTGGACGACGACATCCGAGCCGTCCTCTGCCCGGACAAGATCGACACCGAGGGGTGGCTTCATGCTCACCGGACAGCGCATGCGGTCGGCCTCCGCTCGAACGTCACGATCATGTTCGGCGCGATCGAGCAGCCTGTCCACTGGGCGCGTCACCTCGTGCGCACGCGGGCGCTGCAAGAGGAGACCGGCGGGTTCACCGAGTTCGTCCCACTCCCGTTCGTGCACATGGCGACGCCCCTCTACCTCCAGCGGAGGTGCCGCCGAGGTCCGACGTTCCGCGAGACGCTCCTCATGCACGCCGTCGGTCGCATCGCGTACCACGGCTCCATCGACAACATCCAGGCCTCATGGGTGAAGATCGGCCAGGAGGGGATCCCCCAGCTTCTTGCGGCAGGCTGTAATGATCTCGGTGGCACGCTCATGGACGAGAACATCTCCCGTGCCGCAGGAGCGAGCCATGGCCAGCTCATGACGCCGGAGGACTTCCGCGCCCTCGTCGAGCCCCTCGGCCGTCCCGTCGAGCAGCGCACTACCCTCTACGATCGGCTCCTTGGCGGCCGAGGCGCCGTCTCGGCAGCGACCTGACGACGGCGACGACGTCGGCCCATTCGAGCTGGCGGGCGATGGCGGCCACGGTGACTCCCCAGGTGATGCCGAGCAACAGGCCAGTGGTGACGTCGCTGAACCAGTGGACGCCGAGCACGAGACGGGTGTCGACCACAAAGAGCGAGCCGAGAAGGGCGACGAGCCACGGCCACTAGGTCTTGTAGGTTGCAGCGACCGTGCCGAGAAGTGCGAAGAGCACCGCGGTCACCGCGACGGAGTGGCCGGAGGGGAACGAGTAACTCGTCTCGTGCACGCCATCCACCGCATGTGGGGCCGGTAGTTCGCGGTCGGGGGCCGGTGGCGGAGGATGACTTCGCGAATGGCGAACACCTGGAACTCACCGCCGAGGTAGGCGACGACCGGGATGAGCGACCGGATCG
>DAHXNN010000200.1 GCA_027365385.1 Acidimicrobiaceae bacterium
GGAACCACACCTCTTGTGCCTGGTCCCCACACGCGCAGCTCGGGACCATCGTGCTGCTCACCGGGGAGACCGGCCAGAACGCGAGGAGCGCGAGGAGGACGTAGAGAGCGACGGCGGCCGACACCGCCCAGGTCGGGTGGCCTCGAGTGCCTCGCAGGCGCCGGGCGGCACGGGTCACGTCTCCTCCGGCGGGGGGCGGGGCAACGACGTCGACCTGCTGGGGCGGTCCGTGCCCGCCAACTTGCTCTGACTCCAACGCGCCAGTCACCACCTGCCTGCCCCCGGTACCGACGCGCCAGCGATAGCGCACGAGACCTTAATCGGGAGCAACCGCTGGCGCATGGGCAGGTCTCGACGCGCACGCACAGGGCCCACGGCCGGACGTGCAGCGCGGTGGCCGATCGCGGTGACGTTTGGTCACGGGTAGGGCAAGGGATTGCAGCTCCACCTAGGAGAAGAGACCACCGAACGGGTCTGGACCGATGGCAGCGACGGCTACCTCGGGCTCGGCGTAACCCGCGTAGCCAGTTCGCTCGAGCTCGTCTGCAAGATCCGGACCGCCTGACGCCACGATCTTGCCCTTCACGAGGACGTGGACCATATCGGGACGCAGCTCGTCGAGCAGCCGCCGGTAGTGCGTGATCGCAAGCACCCCGAGACCCGGCTCTCCCGGGGAGCCGGGGACAGTCGCACGCTCGACACGCCGAGCGACCGCGCGCAACGCGTCGACGTCGAGACCCGAGTCGAGCTCGTCGAGGACGGCAAAGCGGGGGGCGAGGATGGCCAGCTGCAAGGTCTCGATGCGCTTCTTCTCGCCTCCGGACGCGTCGACGTTGAGCGCTCGGACGAGGAACGCTGGAGCGAGACCGATCTCGCCGGCCTCGTCCGACATCCTCCGAGCCAAGGTGTCCGGCATCGCCTCGCCGTCCCGTCCGGCTGCGACGAGCGCGGCTCGCAGGACGTCGGAGATCGGCACGCCGGGGACCTCGACAGGGTCCTGCGGCGCAAGGAAGAGACCGGCTTGCGCGCGCTCGAAGGTAGCGAGCCCGAGGAGCTCGACGCCGTCCAGCGTCACCGAACCGCCCAGGACCTCGTAGCCCGGATGGCCCATCAAGACGTGAGACAAGGTGCTCTTGCCGGCACCGTTAGGGCCCATGACCGCGTGGACCTCGCCGCTTCTCAGCTCGAGGTCGACACCGTGGAGGATCTCCTTGCCACCGACAGCGGCGCGCAACCCGGCGATCGTGAGGGTGCTCGCACCGCGGTGCGCCCGTGCCGCCGTCACGGGAGCCGGACCATCACGTCCGCGCCCTCGACGCTCACCTCGTAGACGGCCACCGCCCGAGTCGCGGGCAGCGTGAGCGGCTCGCCGCTCAGGAGCGAGAACAAGCTCCCGTGCTTCCAGCACTCGATCTCACACGCCTCGGGGTCCACCTCGCCCTCGGAAAGTGAGAAGTCCTCGTGGCTGCAGATATCGGCGACGGCATGGAAGCCGTCGGCACAGCGTGCCAGGCAGACGCGGACCCCGTCGACGTCGAATCGTCGCGCCTCGCCGCGTCCGAGGTCACCCGTGCCGCACAGTCGCAGCATGCGGGCATCCGTCATGCCCGCCGCCCCGTCGAGCTCAGTGCGCCAGGTGCCGCCAGCACTCCGGTCGCGAGGCGCTCGGCTACCGCAGCGCGCAGGTACGCCGCGACACCGGGGACCGGGGCGCGTGCAAGCAGGTCGTCGAAGAAGCCGAGAAGCACGAGACGCTCCGCGACCTCCGGAGGAACGCCTCGGGTCGCCAGATAGAAGAGCTGCTCGCTGTCGATCGGGCCGACCGCCGATGCATGGCTGCAGCGCACGTCGTTCTCCTCTATGTCGAGGTTGGGCACCGAGTCGGCATGCGCCCCCTCGGAGAGGACGAGGTTGCGGTTGGTCTGGGACGCGTCAGCACGCTTCGCCCCGCGATGCATGTGGATCAGCCCCGTGTAGACCGACCGGGCAGTGTCGGCGACTGCACCTTTGAACACGAGCTCGCTCCGGGTCCTCGGGGCGACGTGCTCTTGGAAGGTGCGCATGTCCTGGGTCTGGACACCGTCGCCGAGGTAGACCGCCAGCAGCTCGCTCGTGCCTCCGTCGCCCGTCAACGCCGAGCTCGTCACCTGCCGCGCGTACTCGCCACCGAGCGCAGCGAGGAACGAGCGCATGACTGCATCCCGCCCGATCCGGCTCGCCTGGTATCCGAGATGCCAGGCTCCTCGGCCGAGCTGCTGGACGCTCGTGTGCTCGAGCCTGGCGCCGTCGCCGAGGTCGATCTCGAGCAGCGGCACCACCAGACAGCGCTCGTCGCCCGAGACGAGGAGCTCGACGATGCTCGCCACGGCGCCAGGTCCGAGGACGACGAGCGTGTGCGGGAAAACCGCAGCACCGTCGCGCTCGCTCCCCACCTCGTGGACGACGACGATCGGCTCCTCCACGCGCACGCCTGCAGGCACCCTGCAGACGACGACGTCCGGAGAGAACGCATCGGCAAGGCGCGTCAAGGCATCGGCGCGATCGGCGAGGAGCTCGCCGAGATGCTCCGGCCGGTCGGCGAGGCCGGCCGAGCCCATGACGCTCACGCCGAGCGACGTGGCCGACTCGGCCACGTCGACGTGCTGCACGAAGCCCCCCGAGCAACGGACGAGGCCAGAGCGCGCGCCGACTGCGGCTAGGAAGCTCTCGACCGCACCCGACGTGGGTGCCGGCTCTGCCGGCGGGTCGGACACGGGTGAGAAGGCACCGAGGTCGAGCTCGTCGATCCGGCTGTAGCGCCACTGCTCCTCCGTCTCTCTCGGCAGGGTGGATACAGCGAGGGCGCGCGATGCTTCGAGTCGCCGCGCGACGAGCCACGCCGGCCCGGGGAGCGACGACGACACACCCTCGCCGAACGCCGCCACGTCGGAGGCCTGGAGCACTCCGCTCACGACGACGAGCCCTGGCCGCCACCCCGGCGGAACCCGGACCTCCGGAGGCGCTGGAACCAGCCCGTGCGCTCGGCTGCGCGCTCGCTCGCCTCCACCTCGGCCCGCGCCTGCGGGCCGACGGCGTTCACGATGTCCTCGGCCTGGTCGAGAAGGCTGGCGATGTCGGCACCGGAGCCGGCTGGCTCGTCTTCGATCGCGGGCTCGACGAGCTGGCCGTGCGCCCAACCGGCGTCCGAGAGACGGCGCTCGTAGCGCGGGCAGCCGTCCGGGCAACGCCACGGCGCCTCGGGCGCGAGGTCGAGGACGCAAAAGCGTGCGACCTCTCCCGAGCTGTAGGTCCTCGACTGGAAATGCTTGCACTCCTCACGCATCGGCACGCCCGACAGCCCTCCCGCGACGCATCCTCGTCCGTGCCGCCCCGGACTCGGAGGCGGCGAGAGCCGGTCAGCCGACCGAGCCTTCCATCTGCAGCTCGATGAGCCTGCTCCACTCGACTGCGTACTCCATAGGGAGCGTACGCGTGATGGGCTCGATGAAGCCGTTGACGATCATCCCAGTCGCCTGGGCCTCCGTGAGTCCACTGCTCATGAGGTAGAAGAGCTGGTCGTCTCCGACCTTCGACACGGTCGCCTCGTGGCCTATGGAGGCGTCGCGCTCCCCCACCTCCATGTAGGGCATGGTCTCGGAGACCGATTCCTCGTCGAGGATGAGGGCATCACAGCGGACGAAGGACTTCGCGTGCTTCGCACCCTCGTCGACGTGCACCTTGCCACGGTAGGTCGTGTGACCGCCGTCCTTCGAGATCGACTTCGAGATGATCGTCGATGTCGTCTCCGGGGCACAGTGCACCATCTTCGCACCGGTGTCCTGGACCTGACCAGCGCCTGCGTAGGCGACGGACAGAACCTCGCCGGAGGCCTTCGGTCCCATGAGGTAGACCGACGGGTACTTCATCGTGAGGCGCGAACCGATGTTGCCGTCGATCCACTCCACGTGCGCCTCGGCGTCCGCACGTGCGCGCTTGGTCACGAGGTTGTACACGTTCGACGACCAGTTCTGGATGGTCGTATAGGTGATCCGGCTGCCGGGGAGGGCGACGAGCTCGACGACCGCCGAGTGGAGCGAGTCGCTCGAGTAGACCGGAGCCGAGCATCCTTCGACGTAGTGAACCTGCGCCCCCTCGTCCGCGATGATCAAGGTCCGCTCGAACTGCCCCATGTTCTCTGCGTTGATCCGGAAGTACGCCTGGAGCGGCATGTCGACCTTGACGCCGGGCGGGACGTAGATGAACGAGCCGCCCGACCATACCGCGGAGTTCAACGCGGCGAACTTGTTGTCTCCGGGCGGGATGATCCGGCCGAAGTAGCGGCGGACGATCTCTGGATGCTCACGCACGGCGGTGTCCATGTCCGTGAAGAGCACGCCCATGCGCTCGAGGTCCTCGCGGTTGCGGTGGTAGACGACCTCGGATTCGTACTGGGCCGTCACGCCTGCGAGGTACTTCCGCTCGGCCTGCGGGATCCCCAGCTTCTCGTAGGTCTGCTTGACCGAGTCAGGCAGCTGCTCCCACGCGTCGACCTGCTTGTCGGTGGGCTTGATGTAGTAGTAGATGTCCTGAAAGTCGAGATCCGGCATCTTCGCGGCAAACCATGCCTTCATCGGCTTGTCCGTGAAGCGGCGGAGCGCGTCGAGCCTGAACTTCAGCATCCAGGCGGGCTCGGATTTGATCCCCGACATCTCGCGGACGATCTCCTCGGAGAGACCCTTTCGCGGCTTGAACACATAGTCCTCGACATCGCTCCATCCGAGCTGGTACTTGCCGAGGTCGAGCTGCGTCATGGCCATCTCGCTTGAGGCTCCGTTCCCTCCGACAAGGCCGGAGATTTCTCCTATCCTCATAGTAACAACTCGGGGACGCTGCACGAACGGCACCGAGCACGGGCGTCACGGCGAAGGCGGCTCGCGTCCGGGAGCGCACTCGCCGAAGCACCGTGTCTGGTGCCTGTGGGTGCCACGCGCCGTATCAGGCCGCTGTGCTCGTCCCAGGCACGAGGCTCACGTCGTACGGCTGGTCCCGTCCCGCGGGAAGGACGAGCGGTGTGCCGTTCACCGAGATAGACACGTACCGGGGAGCACCGATCTTCACGACGAGCGGGCCGGAGGCCGCGTAGCTCGCCTGTGCGCCCGGAGCGAGGGTCCACATCCTCACGTAGGGTCCGCTCGCCTGCTGCTGCGCACCGAGCCAGCAAGCACCCGAGGCCGCTGCGAACGACACGGTATAGGTGGTCGCCGGCACCTGGTAGGTCACGACGGACGCCGACGTCGAGGTCGGCTGCAAGGTCGACGGAGCGACCGTCGGAGCGGTCGACGGCCGAGGGTGCGTGGCACGTCGGCGCGTCGTAGTGGTCTGTGCGCCACGTGCCGGCGACGTGATGGAGGTGCTGGTGGCCGTCCCGCTCTTGTGCGACGCGAGCTGGTAGCTGCCGACAGCGAGAGCGCCGATGGCGACCGCGGCCGCAGCGCCTGTGGCGGCGCGGCGGATCGTTCGCTCGGGGCTCGGTCGACCGTTGCGCCCGATCTCCAGGCGGCCGAAAGCAGGCTCCGTGCGTCTCGCCTCGTCGTCCTGCTCGGCGTCGAACACCACGTCCGCGTGGCCGACGGAGGGCTCCTTCTCTGCAGGCGACCGGTTCGACGCGGCGACGGGCACGAGCACGGTCGGCGGGTCCGGTGCGGCACCCACCACGGGCACGAGCACGGTCGGCGGGCCAGCCTCGGGAGAGTGCGCCGCATCGGGGACACGGACCGTCTCCGCGGCCGCCACAGGCTTGGCCGGCTCCACAGGCACGTCGAGACGGACGGTGGGCGATGGCACGATACGGACAGTGCTCTGCACCGGGTGGGGCACGTGACCCGGCTTTGCTGGAGTGACATGCGCGCGGGCCACGTCGCCCTCGGCGGGAGCACGGATGTCCGCACTCGCGTCGGACCGCCGCGCCACGTCACCGAGCAGATCGAGCGACCGCTCGTAAGAATCGAGCGACCGCCTCTCCGCCCTGGTCGAGGTGAATCTTGCCCAAAGCGCCCCGGCGACGACCACGACGAGCACGGCCCCGACCGCCACCGTCAACACAGCGGGCCAGCTCCGCGCTCAGCCATCACGTCAACCATTCAATCGCGGATCGGCGCCGGCCACACCGCGGTCGGCACCTCGTCACGAGATCGACAGCAGCCCGATCACATCTCGCAAGACGCTCATGCTCGCGAGCCGTAGAGCGGTCGCGATGCTGGCGCGATATCCGCACGTCGCGGGTTCGCCCGGTCTCGCGCGGACAAGATGGGGTCCGTGACGCCCCAGTCCGCTCCGATCTCGGGGTCGTCCCAAGCCACGCCGAGCTCGTCGACCGAGTTGTAGTACGAGTCGACGAGGTAGGTGAGTGTGAGGTCCGTGAGCGAGGCGAAGCCGTGGGCAACGCCTGGCGGCACGAACACCCCGCGCTCCTCGTCGTCGCCGAGCACCAGGTGGAGAGTCGCCCCCTCGGTCGGTGAACCTGCTCGCAGGTCGTGGAGGACGACACGGGCGCGACCGCGCGTCACGTACCAGTAGTCCGCCTGGTGGAGGTGGTAGTGGAGCCCGACGACAGCGCCGCGCTCTTTGTCGGAGCGGTTTCCCTGGACCATCTCCCGACCGAGAGGGAACCACGACCGGCGGTAGCTCTCGACGAAGCGACCTCGGCTGTCGCCGTGCGCGTCGGGCACCACGACGACGACGTCTCGGATCTCCTCCGATATCGTGACCTCTGCCACCACAGCCCCTTTCTCGCGCGGTTCACTGCATGGGCCCGTCGCCCGAGCAAGGCTCAGGCACGGACCCTACCGGACTCGTCCGGGTCGGGATCACCCCGACCACGGCCGCCTGCTCGCCGAACGCTGTCGCGAGGACCGCGCGCGCCGTGTACGGACCGACGCCCGGCAGCGCGAGCAGCTCGCCGAGCGTCGCCGGGACCTCGCCTCCATGGCGCTCCACGATCGCCCGGGCGTCACCGTGCAAACCGAGCGCCCTGCGGTTGTAGCCGAGACCTGCCCATAGCCGCACGACCTCCCAGGGATCACTCGTCGAGCACCAGGGCAAGAGGTCGCGCTCGACGCGCGCCACCTGCCACCACGCGAGCACCGACGCGACGATCGTCCGCGCTCGCGCATCGTCGTCCACGTCGGACGGGTCCGGCAGCTGCTCAGGCGATCAGGCTCACTCCGGACGTGCCGGGCGCGTCGAGAACGCCAGCGCCCAGTCGTCCTGCGACTCGCCGTCGATCGTCAACCGCCAGCTATAGCGCGTCTCGGGCACGAGCGGCAACGGTCCGAAGTTGAGAGCGAGCGCGACGTCGACGGGGCTACCGGGCGGCACGGCCACCGGCCTCGCGACCTCGAAGTCGCCACGGACCTCGATCGCCTGCGGTCCGTCCGGCGTGTCCGCTATCACCGGCTGGCCGTCCTCGTCGGCGAGGTACAGCTCCCAGTGGTGAGGGCGGTCGACCTCGGTCCAGTCGACGTCGATCTTCATCGCGATGGCCGACGGCATCGGGTCGGGGCCGATGAGGCTCCATCCTCCCCCGAGCACGTAGAGCTTCCCGTCCGCCACCTGGGCGGCATCGCAGAGCATCATCGTCAAACGCACGGACGACAAACGTAGCTCCTCGTAGCCGAGGGGTCGGCACCGGAACGCTGGCGCGGCCCGGCTACGCTCCCGACGATGAGCGAGCTCGACCTGCGCAACGACGTCTACAGGCGCCCGCTCGCGACGGCGCTCGAGAGGCTCGGGGTCGGCGAGGGATGGCGCTGCGTCGACGTGGGCGCAGGGGCCGGTGACGTGTCCGTCGCGCTCGCAGGCGTCGTCGGCCCGACAGGACGCATCTACGCCGTCGACAGCGACCCTCGAGCCCGGGACGAGGTGGCCGCTGCAGCGGCGGCAGCCGGCAGCGCTCAGGTGATCGCCGTCACCCAGTCTGGTGAGGACCTGCTCCTACCGGAGCCCGTCGACCTCGCGTTCTGCCGGTTCCTTCTGATGCACGTCCACGAGCCGGCTGCCGTTCTCGCCCGCATGGCGCGTGCCACGCGACCGGGGGGCTACGTCGTCGCCCAGGAGCCGGTCACCTCGGCAGGACGCATCGACGGCGTCCCCATGTCCATGCCGGGCGCGCGCCACCCGGACGTCGGAGCGATCGTGCCCGGTCTCGTGCGTGGCCTCGGGCTCGAGCTCGTCGACGCGTGGGCGGAGGCGCCGGCGGGTGCGGGTCCGGGTCCGGTTGCGGCCTACCTCTGCTCCCTCACCGGCGTCGACCCGGGCGACGATCCGGTCGTGCTACCTCTGCTGGTCACGGTGATCGCTCGCCGCGACGACTGACGTCCGTAGGGCCGGCCCGGCGCGCGCTCCGACCGGGTGCCACCGCTGGCGCCCGGAGCTCCAGGTAGGCCGATGCCGCCCCCATGACGACGACGAGCGTCCCCGACGCGACGAGCGCGTCGAGAGCGACCGCCGTCGTGGTCCCGTGGGCGACGACGACCGCGACGACGAGCACTGCAGCGCCGCTCCAGGGCAGCAGGACCGCCCGGCTGCGGTGCGCGAGGTGGTGGCTCACGAGGTACGACAAGATGCCGAGAAGCCCGTAGGACACGGCGAGGATACGCAGGGCTGCCGTCGCCGCCACGTAGTGGTGCCCGAACACGACGAGCACGACGAGCGGGGCGCCAGCCGCGAGGGCCACCGCGCTCGCGAGGGCGAGCCCCGTGACCTCGACAAGGCCGACCCGGAAGGCTCTCGCGTCGCGTGAGCTCACCCCCTTCGCGACGTCGGGGAAGATCGATGTCGCAGCAGCTGCCGACACGAAAAAGGCGATGCTCCCCCCAGCCGACGCCGCGGCGTAGTACCCCGAGGCCTGGGGAGAGAGCCAATGCCGCGCCGCAACCGTATCTATGCTCATCAGCGAGAGCAGCCCCGTGAAGCCGACCACCGAGAGCCCGACGTCGCGGATGCGCAACGAACCGTCCCGCGGTCCTGGTCGGGCACCCACGGCGAGCAGCACAAGCAGCACGATCGCCGTCACCGCTTCACCGGCGGCTGCGCCCACGAGCGGACCTACCGTCCCGGGCCGGAGCGCGGCCCAGGTCCATCCGATCGCGAGTCGCGCGGAGGCCCCCCCCGCCGCCGCGAGCCCGACCCACGCGTAGCGCCGCTCGCCGACGAGCGCGCCCCTCGGCACCCCCTCGAGGAGGATGGCACCGAGGTACGCGCCGAGCAGGACGACCACCCAGTCGCCGGAAAGGTGGAGCAGCGGGTCGAGCAGGGGGACGAGGAGGAACGCTGCGGTCACGAGAGCAGCGGCACCGACGCCTGTCGCCGCCACGGGCCAGCCCAGGCGAAACACGCCGGCGCGCGCGACGGCGACCTGGCGCGTCACCGCGGACTGGACGGCGGACAAGGGCACGGCGAGCAGCGCGGCGAGCGCGAGCACGGAGCCGACAGCACCGTAGACCGAGCGGCCGAGCAGGCGCGAGAACACGGCATTCGCGACGAAGCTGAGCACGCTCACGCTGAGGAGCCCCGCGGTGAGGACGTGACGCCCTCGGCCCGCGTCGAGCCCGGGGACGTCGCCTCCACCGTCTGGCGGCTCGTGTCGCACGACGGCCGACACCCCGTGGCTCCGGGGCGTCCGCCGGCCCACGGTCACCGGCGGCGGGGAGGTCTTCCGAAGACCGCGGGCGAACCGCCAGCCGCGCGCGGGCCTGCAGCCGGGAAGGGTCCGTCGCTCTCCGGTTCGACCTCGTCGGACGCGCCGAGAGCGCTCCGCACGACGATCGGGTAGATCAGGCCGAACCCGGCGAGAGACGTCCCATCGATGACGAACGACTGGGCGAGGGCCGCGAGTGGGATGGCGCGGGAGAAGCTGTGGTTCGTGTGTATCCACAGGACGAAGAGCACAGCGTCGATCGCGATCCCCGCGACTCCCGCGGCGAGACCGACGACGAGGCACGTCGCCGGAAGCGACGCCCGCTTGTGGCCACGGCGGTGGCGGACCCGGCCCGTCACCGCCCGTTGGCGCTCGGATAGCACGAAGCCCGCGATGAGCGCTTGCACGCCGATGATGAGCGCGATGCCCGAGATGAAGCTCGGCTGCCAGCGGAGGGACCCGACAGCGAGGCCGGAGGGATCCACGAGGCCGACCGCCTCCAGGGCAGCGCCGAACGCCATGAGCACGAGCCCGGGCGTGACGAGCATCAGGTGCGGAGCGAGGAGCAGGATCTGGCGGACGTGCCGCCAGCCGTCGGAGAACGTGTTGAGCTTGGACACCCCGGCGCGCGGCCGGTAGCCAGTGCTCGTCTCGCTGACACGAAGGCGCGCCCGGCCAGCCAGTATCAGCATCTCGGACGCGAACTCCATGCCCGTAGAGGTGAGCCCGAGCTCGAGGATCGCGTCCCGCCGGAAGGCCCTGTAGCCGGACTGGCTGTCGGTCACCCGCAAGCCCTGGGCCGCTCGCCGGACGAGCATCGTGAGCATCGGAGTGCCGACACGTCGGTGCAAGAACGGCATCGTCGAGCTAGGTGCCTCGGACAGCCGCTCTCCGAGGACGATGTCTGCCTTGCCGTCCGCGACCGGTTGGACGAGACGGGCAATCTTCGACAGGTCGTAGGTGAGGTCGGCGTCCGCCATCACGACGATCTCGCCGCGCGCATGCTCGATCCCCGTGCGCAGTGCCCGGCCATAGCCCGGACGCTGCTCACGGACCACTCGCGCTCCGTGGGCCCGCGCAATCTCCACCGAGCGGTCCGTCGAGTTGTTGTCGACGACCAGGATCTCTCCCGAGTACCCGGCAGCGTCGAGCGCAGCAGACGCTTCGTCGACACACTGCCCGACGGAGACCTCTTCGTCGAGGCACGGCAATACAACGGTCACGAGGACACGTTCGCCCGCGACGGCTTCGACGGTCACGCGATGCTGCCTCCTGGCTCGTCCTCGGGCACCGGATGCGGCACCGGACCACCTTACTAGGCGAGCGGTTCTCACACCCACCAGGACTGGCTACGGCATCGCGGTCGAGGGAGAGGCCCAGCACGCGTCCACTATCCTGACTCGATCCGCACCGACCCGATCCGTCTGCTCGAGACCCCACCGCGCTACCCGCCGTACACGGGTGGGGTGGAGAACGTCGCTCAGGCCGTGTGCACGCGCCTCGTCGCCAATGGCGACGAGGTCCTCGTCCTCTGCGCAGACGAGCCGCGAGGCGCGCGGGACGTGGGCGACGGCGTCCCGGTCCGGCGCCTCGGTTGGCGCGTGAAGCTCGCGAACACAAACATCACACCCGGCCTTCCGCTCGCGCTCGTGCGCGAGCCGTGGGACGTCGTCCACACGCACCTGCCGACGCCATGGTCCGCCGACTTGTCGATCTTTGCCGCACGACTGCTCGGCCGGGGATCTGTCCTGTCGTTCTACAACGCCACAGTCGGAGAGGGCTGGGCGGGGCTCGTCGCGCGTGCGTACAACGCGACGGTGCTCCGGTGGACGCTACGCCTCGCAGACCGCGTGATCGTCGTGTCGGACCGCTGGCGAGACGAGCTCCTCGCTTTGCAGCCGCGGCTCGGGACCCGGCTCGTCGTCGTGCCGACGGGAGTCGACCTCGAGCTCTACCGACCGGGCGAGCGCGGTGACGGACGTCAGCTGCTCTTCGTGGGCGTCCTCGACCGCTTCCACCGCTACAAGGGGCTCGACGTGCTCCTCGACGCGCTCCGGCAGGTGGGCGAGCCGTTCGTCCTCACCGTCGTCGGCGACGGTGACCTCCGTGGGGAATACGAGCGACAGAGCGAGCGCCTCGGTCTCGGGACATGCGTACGTTTCGTCGGCAGGCTTGACGATGACGAACTACGTGCAATATACCGCTCGTCGGACGTCTACATACTCCCGTCGGACTTCGCGCGCCAAGAGGGTGGCTTCACGCTGACGGCGCTCGAGGCGATGGCAAGCGGTCTCCCGGTCGTACTGGCCGACGGCGCAGGACAGGTGGCCGTCGAGGCGGAAGAGGCCGGCGCTGGGGTGCGCGTCCCTGCTGGCGACGTGAGCAGGCTTGGCTCGGCGATCTCCGGGCTCCTCCTCGACGGCGGAGCACGCGCGGCAATGGCATCGGCAGCGCGGGCCTTCGTCGAGCGTCGGCACTCCTGGGACGAGATCGCCGAGCGACGTCGCGCGTTGTACGCCGAGGCCGCCGAGGTCGCCCGGGCACGCCGGCGGCGCGTCGGGACGCGCCCGAGGCGGTGACTCAGGGGGCGCCGGGACTCCCGGGGCGCCAGCGGCAGGCGAGCACGGGACCGCCCGCGAGCGGCAGGGCCCGCGTCGCCGCCGTCGTCGTCGCGTGGCGCGAGCTCGGCGCGACACTCGAGGCGATCGAAAGCCTGCTCGCATCGAGCATCCCTTTCGAGCCAGTGATCTGCGTCGCGCAGCAGTACACGCGCGACGACCTCGCGTCGCTCGAGCTGGCTCTCGCAGGGCACGTGGTATTCGACGTGGCGGAGAACCTCGGCTTCGCCGCCGCGGTGAACCTGGCGATGGGCGAGGCGCTCGCGCTCGGAGCGGACTGGGTGTTGCTCGCCAACAACGACGCGACCGTCGACCCGGCATGCGTCGAGCGCTGTCTCGCCGAGGCGGACCGGCACGAGCGCGTCGCCGCGATTGGCCCCGCGGTCGTGTACGCGCACGATCCGTCCCGGCTCTGGTTCGCGGGGGCCACGCACAGCCGCCGCTTCGCCCTCGTCTGGCACCGCGGCCATTTCTCCGGCGTGGACCACATTCCCCGGAGCGCAGACAGCGACTACATACCGGGTTGCTGCGTCCTTATCCGCGCCGCGGCGTGGCGCGACGTCGGGCGCCTCCGCGAGGACTTCTTCATGTACTACGAGGATGCCGAGTGGGGAGAGCGGGCGAGGGCTCGCGGCTGGCGGCTGCGGTACCTCGGCGAGGTGCTCTGCCACCATGCGATGGCACTTTCTTCCGGCCAGGACGGCAGCCGCGCGCTCGCAGAGTCGACGGCGTACTACCTCGGACGAAATCCCCTCCGCTACGCGAGAGAGACGCCGGACGCCGTGCTGCGGCTCAGTCGCACCGTCGGGGTGCTCACGGTCTGGACCGCCTACAACCTCACGAGGATCCGGCCCTCGCAGTGGCCGTCTGTCGGGCTCGCGTGTCTGCAAGGTATGCGCGATGGCTGGACGGGAACGATGGGACCACGCCCCGAGGGTTGCCCTGCGCGGCCCGGGAGCACCCGCGCCGCTCGAGCACGTCGCCCGCGCGGTGGCGAGCCGTCGAGCACGGGCGGCTGCGCTCCCCAGGGCGACGGCGCTTCCCCGGGCGAAATGACTCCGCTCGCCGGCGCGCGCTGCGTCATCGTCTACGACTGCCTCTTCCCCTGGACGATCGGCGGCGCAGAGCGCTGGTACAGGGTCCTCGCAGAGCGCCTCGCATCCGCCGGGGCACACGTGACCTACCTCACACGCGTCCAGTGGGACGGTCCGCCGCCGTCGATCCCGGGCGTCGAGATGGTCGCAGTCCAGGGTCCGGTCGATCTCTACCTAGCCGACGGGACACGTCGCATGGGACCACCACTGCGCTTCGGCGCGGGCGTGCTCTCCTGGCTCCTACGTCACCGACGCGATGTCGACTCCGTTCACGTCGCGAACTTCCCGTACTTCTCCCTCATCGGGGCACGGATCGCGCTCGCTGGCACGCACGTGGCTGTCTTTGCCGACTGGTTCGAGGTCTGGCCCGCGACCTTCTGGCGGAGCTATGCCGGGACAGCTGCTGGAACGGCCGGGGTCGCTATCCAGCGGTTGTGCATCGCCTTGTCACCTCGATCGCTCGTATTTTGGGAGCACACGGCTAGCCGTATGCGGGAGCGTCACCACCGCGGAGAGCTGACGGTCCTCCCGGGACTGCTACCCGGCGCGCGGGTCGACGGTCCAGTCGAGCTCGATCCCCCCGGGACCCCCGTCGTCTTGTTCGCCGGACGGCACGTGAAGGACAAGGGCGTGCGCATGCTCCCCGAGACGCTTCGCCGTGCTCGCCGCTCCCTTCCCGACCTGCAGATGGTGATCGCAGGGGAAGGACCGGAGACGGGCCACGTGGCGAGCGAGATGCGTCGACTCGGCCTCGAGCCCGCGGTGAGGATGCCCGGCAAGGTCAGCGACGAGGAGCTGGCGAGGCTCATCGCGCATGCATCGTGCGTCGTCGTCGCGTCCGTGCGTGAGGGCTACGGGCTGATGGTCGTCGAGGCTGCTGCCCTCGGCACGCCGGCCGTCGTCGCCGCGCACCCCGAGAACGCCGCGGTCGGCCACGTGATCGAAGGCATCAACGGCTTCGTCGTCGAGCCGAACCCGGAGGGACTCTCCCGCGGAGTCGGGCTCTGCATCGCGGGTGGGGCGGCACTTCGATCCTCGACGGCCAACTGGTACGCCTCCAGGGCCGCGTCGATGAGCATGGAGAGCTCCGCGTCGAGAGTCGTCGCGCTCTATACCCGTCACGGCATCGGCCGCCGTCGAGGCGGTCAGCGCGGCGCGAACCTGCAGAACGTGACCGGCTCGAAGCCGGCACCGATGTGAGCTGCCTCGACCTCGCAGGCCCGTGCGACGAGCCCAGGCGCACCGAGCCGCGCTAGATAGCGTGACGTCCCCTTCGGAGTCGCTAGCCCGTGCCGAGCCGGGACGTCGACGAACACGACGTCGACCGACCCCCCGTCCCGCCGCACCCGGGCGAGCGCCCGGTGCACGAGCACACGGTTCGCGGGCGTGAGGAGATTCCCGATGCCACCGATCGCAACAACGCGCGACGGCAGCTGGGGGAACAAGAACCCCATCGGCTGCCCGCCTACCTCGACCAGCGCGTCGACCTTCGCGTTGTCGAGCAACGGCGGCGTGCGGAGGCTGAAGTACGTGCTCCCGAAAGGCACGCGCAACCAGTAGTTGCCCGGGGACTCGGTGGCGACGCAGAGAGCACAAGCGATAAGCACCGCCGGTACGAGAGATCTCGCCGCCCGCGACGCCCAGCGCGAGTCAGCGGGAACGAGCGCAATCAACCTGCGCACTACTGCAAGAATGACGACGGGCGAGAGCATCTCGAGCGGTAGGAGGTAACGGTAGATGCTGAACACGCGCATCCAGAGCGCCAGCGAGACGCCGAACGTCGCGACGAGAAAGCGGTCCGCATCCGCGTCGCGTGCGCCGGAAGCCCGGAGAGACGTCTCGCCTCTTGCTGACGGGGTGCCATCGCCCGCGGGCCCACCCGCCACCAAAGCGCGCCGGCCGGGACGGTGGCGGGCGACCGTGCGCAGGAGCGCACGTGCGGCCAACGCGAGCACGAGCACGGCGGCAAGGACGTAGGCGAGCGGCAGTGACAGCTCACGGAACGGGATCTCTCCGACGGCAAGAGGGTGGACGACCCAGCGGAGCGGGAAGTCGAGCCCCTGGAGCACCGACTTCGGGCCGTAACCTCCTCCGGCCAAGCGCGGCTTCGGCACGTTCGGCGAGTGGAAGATGCCGAACGACGCCTGGGTGAACGCGATCGGGTCCTTGTAGTGCACCCAGAGGTACCAGCTCCAGTATCCGGACGTGACGAGCACCCCGGCGACGCCGCCGAGCGCGCCGGACCCGAGCCGCCGGACGCGCTGGCTTACCCCACCTCCGACCGCGAGAGCGCCCGCGACGATACCGACGGCGATGGGCAGCTCGGAGAGCTTGAGACCGGCACCTGCACCCGCTACCGCTCCGGCGGCCGCCCATCGCCAGAGCTCTCCACCGCATCCGCGTCGGTCGATCGCCTGGAGCGCGAGCAGCGCAGCCGCAAGGAGCGGAACCGCGACGATCGTGTCACCCATCGAGTTGCCGAGCTGCGCGGCGAAGCCACCTGCGACCGCAGCGGCGACGCCGGCCGCGAAGGCGAGGACCCACGAGCGGGCGAGCCGGTGGGCGACGAGGACGACGAGGAGGGGTCCGATTCCCTGCAGCGCACCGATCGCCGCCGCTTCGAACCGTGGCGGGCTG
>DAHXNN010000204.1 GCA_027365385.1 Acidimicrobiaceae bacterium
CTCGACGTCCCGGCGGAGAACGTCTACTACGCGACGCAAGACGCGCTCCAGCTCCCCGACGCGCACGAGGATCTCGCGTCGCCCTACGCGCCACCGTTCACCCACGAGGCGGGCGTCTGGTCGCTGTTCATGAAGGCCGACATGGCCTACGCGAGCCGCCAGGAGCGCTTCCTCGTCACCGAGACGAACGCGCTGAGCATCGGGCTGTCCGCGGACAACTTCCCCGCCTACGACGGGCAGTGGCGTCTCGCTGCCCACGCGCTCGTCTCGCGTGGAGCGAGCTCCATCTGCTATTGGCACTTCGCCAGCTGTCACACCGGTCACGAGTCGTACTGGGGAGGGATGGTCGCACACGACCTCGAGCCGGGCCGCTGCTTCACGGAGCTCGCCGGCATCGGCGCCGAGCTCCGCACGCACGGCGAGCTGCTCGCGTCGTGCGTGCCCGACGCGGACGTCGGGATGCTCTACTCCTACGACAGTGCCTACGCGCTCGGATTCCAACCGCCGCTTCGCGTCGCAGGGACGACCACCCCCGACCCCCGCTCCTACGAGCGGATCTTCGACGCCTGGTACAGGGGGTTCTTCGACGCAGGTGCCCAGATCGGCGTCGTCCCCCCGGACGGCGATCTCGCCAGGTTCGCCGTGCTCGTCGTGCCCGCGCTCTACGTCGCATCCGACGACGTGCTCGAGCGTCTCGTCGCCTACGCGCGCTCCGGTGGCCACCTCGTTCTCACGATGCGCTCCGGCTACGCAGACAGCCACTCGACCATCCGTCCGGTGCGCGCGCCCGGACCCCTGCGCGAGGCGGTCGGCGCGAGCTACCAGGAGATGACCAACCTCGTCACGCCTGTCGCTCTCGTCGCCGGTCCCGGCGCTCCCGGGTCGCTCCCGGCAGGCTCGACGGCGACGTCCTGGGCCGACGGCCTCCTCCCCGAGGGTGCGGACGTCCTCGCGCGCTACGACCACCCGCACCTCGGGCGCTTCGCGGCCGCCACGAGACAGGACTTCGGCTCCGGCTCGGTCACCTACGTCGGGACGGTTCCGAGCCGCTCCTTCGCCCGCTTCGTCGCAGAGCTCGTCCTCGAACGGGCGATGGTCGAGCGCCCGTGGCATGCGGCGCCCTCCACGGTCCATGCGAGCAGCGCGCGCACCCCCGACGGCGGGCGGATCTGGACCGTCGGCAACTGGTCCTTCGGCGAGGTATCCGTCGAGACGCCGGTGGACGCCGGCGACCTCGCGACCGGCGTACAGCTCGCCGCAGGCACTGCGTTCCGGCTCGAGCCGTTCGGCATGCGGCTGCTGCGCCAGCTTCCCGAGCCCGGCACGGCGCGACCCACGACGGCGAGCGAGGGTGCCCCCTGAGCACGACCGGGGAGTTCAGGCTCGGCTTGGTCGGCACCGGATGGCGAGCCGAGCTCTACTGGCGCGTCGCGCGCGCCCTGCCTCGCCACTTCTCCCTCTGCGCGGTGACGACCCGCCGGCCGGAGCGCGCCACGGAGGTCGCCCACGAGTGGGGCGTGCGCGCCTATCCCGACCTCGACTCGATGCTCGAGAGCGCGCGTCTCGACTTCGTCGTCGTCTCCGTACCGTGGCGGGCCACACTCGCCCTGCTCCACGAGTGCGCTCGGCACCGGGTCGCAGCCCTCTGCGAGACCCCCCCGGCGCCGGACGTCGACGGCCTGGACGCCGCGTGCGCTCTCGCCCGCGACGGGGCGCGGATCGAGGTGGCGGAGCAGTACCCGTTCCAACCGCTCCACGCAGCTCGCCTCGCGCTCCAGCGCAGCGGAGCGATCGGCGCGCCGTCGTCCGCGTACCTGTCCGTCGCCCACGGCTACCATGCGATCGGGCTGCTCCGCCGCCATCTCGACGTCCCGTGCGTGCAGCCGGTGGTCCACGCGGTCCGGCACGAGGGCGCGATCGCACCGCGCGCGGATCTCCGAGCGGGAGAGCGCGGTGGAGGCGCGGACGTCGAGGTGCGCACCTCGGCCCTGTTCGACTTCCACGGGCGCACCGGCATCTACGACTTCGCGGACGTCCAGTACTTCAGCGACATCCGTGCACCGCACGTCGTCGTGCGCGGCTCGGCTGGCGAGATCGCCGACGACGAGCTGCGGAGCGCCACGCGGTCGGGCGAGCCGACGACGGTTCGGCTCGTGCGCGAAGAGGGCGGAGCGGACGGCCGCCTCGAGGGCCACTACCTGCGCGGCATCTCGGCTGGAGACCGCTGGCCGTACCGCAACCCGTTCCCCGGCGCGCGCCTCTACGACGACGAGATCGCGGTGGCCACCTGCATGGAGCTCATGGGTCGTCGTGCCGGCGGCGCATCGAGCTTCTACAGCGTCGCCCAGGGCGCGCAGGACCACTACCTATACCTCGCGCTCCAGGAGGCGGCCGACACGGGCGAGGCGGTGCGCTGCACGCCGCAGTCCTGGGCAGGCGACCTCGAGGGCGACGACCCGTCGGCGGTCTGCGTGCCGTAGCCCGGGCGCCCGGCGCCGAAGGCTGCGCGCCGCCGTAGGGCCGTGCCGGTGTGAACGCCCTCAGGTCGACGCGCGCACCACGAGCTCGGTCGGCAGCACGACGTGACGTCGCCCGCTTCCCCGGCCGGCCATGAGATCGTCGAGGATCCGGACAGCCTCCACAGCAGTCTCCTCGAACGGGTTGCGCACGGTGGTGAGAGGCGGATCGGCCATGAGCGCGGCGACCGAGTCGTCGAAGCCGGCCACAGCGACGTCGGCGGGCACCCGGAGTCCCGCCTCCCGCAACGCCTGCATGGCACCGATCGCCATGTGGTCCGACCCGACGAAGAGCGCGTCGAACTCGGCTCCACGCTCGAGCAGCTGCTCGGCACCGAGGCGACCGCTTTGCATCGACCAGTCACCGTGCGCGACGAGCACCGGGTCGAAGTCCATGCCGAGCGCGCGCCTGTAGCCAGCGAGCCGGCCCTGGCCGCTGCTCGTGTCGAGCGGTCCAGTCACCGTCGCGGTACGTCGTCGCCCGGACCGGACAAGGTGGGCGACGACCTCGAAGGCGGCCTCCTCCTCGTCGATCATCACCCAGGAGAAGGCCGCCTCCCAGCCGAGCGGCCGCCCGAGCACGACCGTCGGCATCTGGCTGGCGACGAGCCGTGCGAGCAACGGCTCGTCGTCGTAGGGGAGCGCGAGGAGGACGCCGTCCACATGGCCGGCCGTCAGGTAGGCACCGAGGAGCTGCTCCTCGCTCCTGTCCTGCGCCGTCGTCACGAGCAGGTGCCGCCCGAGGGGCCGGAGCTCCCGGGAGAAGACCTTGACGAACACTCCCCAGTTGGGGTCCTCGAAGAGGTGCTCCTGGCGCTCCGAGATGACGAAGGCCACCGAGCCGGTCCGCCCCCGTGCGAGGTTCCTCGCGGCCTGGTTGACCGTGTAGCCGAGAGCCGCTATCGCGTCGTTGACGCTCTCGAGCACCGCGGGCCGCACGTTGCGCCCGCCGTTCAGGGCACGAGAGACCGTGCCGCGCGAGACGCCGGCGAGGCGGGCGACGTCCTCGATGGTCGGGCGGGAGGGCCGTCTCGCCGCCCGCGACGGCTCAGCGGCCGACGCCACGGAGCTGAGCTCGGACGCCACCCCACCGCCGCTTCGAACCTCCGGCACTGACATCTCGGCGATCCTACCTGCTAGGTTGCCTTGCGCTCGCGGGTTGGGAGCGGTCCCAACGGGAGAGACGGCGGCGGATCGGGGGAGCGATGCACGAGAGCGCGCAGGAGAGCACGGCCCTGCCACCGGTGGAGGACTGGCAGGACCTCGACGTGCTTGCACGCGACCGCCTCCCGGCGCGGACGAGCTTCGTCCCCTTCGCCGACGCGGCCTCTGCCCGCTCGTTCGACCCGACACTCTCGCCGTCGGTCCGCGCGCTTCCGCGCACGTGGCGCTTCCACCTCGCGCCGCGTCCCGGTGCCGTTCCGGGCGGCTTCACGGATGTGGGCTTCGACGACGCCTCGTGGGCGGCGCTCCCCGTGCCGTCGCACTGGCAGCTCCACGGCTACGGGCGACCCCAGTACACGAACGTGGTCTACCCGTTCCCCGTCGACCCGCCGCACGTGCCTTCGGAGAACCCCACCGGCTGCTACCGCGTCGGGATCGACGTCGACCCGTCGTGGGTCGGCACGGGATCGGTGATCCTCCGCTTCGAGGGCGTGGACAGCGCGTTCCACGCGTGGTGGAACGGCAGGCCCGTCGGCTACAGCCAGGGGAGCAGGATGCCGGCCGAGCTCGACGTGACCGCGGCGGTCCGTGCCGGGCGCAACGTGCTCGCCGTCGCGGTGTACCAGTGGTCCGACGGCAGCTATCTCGAGGACCAGGACATGTGGTGGCTCTCGGGCATCTTCCGCGACGTCTCGCTCCTCTGGCGCCCGCCGGCACACCTCGCCGACGTCGTCGTCGACGCGCTCTTCGACCCGGTGGCGGGCGCCGGCACGCTGACGGTACGCGCTCCGGTCTCCGGCGCCGCGCTCGATGCTGCCACGCGCCGTGCCACCGGCTCGGGCGAGGACTCCCCCGCCGCCACGGGCACCGAGCAAAGCACTGCCTCGCTCGCCGTGCACGTCGACCTCTACGACGGTACGGTCCTCGTCGCCCACGAGGAGGCGGCGGCCGGCGGCGGCGCCAATGCGAACGGGGTCGGTGCGAACGGGGACGGCGCGGGCGGGGACGCTCTGGTGCGCATGGAGCTCGCACGTGTCGCGCCGTGGTCGGCGGAGGACCCCCACCTCTACGAGGTCGTCGTGTCGCTCGTCGACTCGGTGGAGGGCGTCGTCGAGGCGACGGCTGTGCGCACAGGCTTCCGCCACGCCGAGCGCCGGAACGGCCAGATCTTCGTGAACGGCGTCGCGATCACCTTTCGTGGCGTGAACCGCCACGACTTCCACCCGAGCGAGGGTCGTGCCGTGCCGATCAAGGCCATGCTCGACGACGTCGTCGCGATGAAGCGCCACAACATCAACGCCGTTCGCACGTCGCACTACCCGAGCGACAGCCGCTGGCTCGACCTCTGCGACCTCTACGGCCTCTACGTGATCGACGAGGCCGACCTCGAGTGCCACGGCTTCGACCGCCTCGGCGACGCGAGCCGGCTCTCCGACGATCCCGCCTGGCGCCCCGCCTACCTAGACCGCCTCGAGCGGATGGTCGCACGGGACCGCAACCACCCGAGCATCGTCTTCTGGTCGCTCGGCAACGAGTCTGGTTGCGGGTCGAACCACGCCGCGATGGCCGAGCTCGCCCGCCAGATGGACCCGACGCGCCTCGTCCACTACGAGCGCTGCCCGACCGCGGAGATGGCCGACGTCGTCGGCTCGATGTACACGCACCCCGACGTTCTCGCGGAGCTCGGGCGCAGGACCGATCTCGACAAGCCACACCTGCTCACCGAGTACGGCCACGCGATGGGCAACGGACCCGGGAGCTTGAAGGAGTACTGGGAGGTCATCGAGTCCTCGCCACGGCTGCAGGGCGGCTTCGTCTGGGAATGGATCGACCACGGGCTCGCGTTCCCCGACGGCGCCCGTCCCGGTGCCTTCGCCTACGGGGGCGACTTCGGCGACGACCCCAACGACGCGACCTTCGTCATCGACGGCCTGCTCTTCCCCGACCGGGTCCCCTCGCCCGCCCTCGCCGAGCTCGCGAAGGTGAGCGAGCCCGTGAGGATCGAGCTGCTCGACGCGTCCGACGGCACGCTCGCCGTCCGCAACCGCTACGACTTCGCTACCCTCTCGGCGCTGGAGGCGAGCTGGTCCCTGCTCGACGACGGTGTCGTCGTCGCCTCCGGCCATCTCGGTCAGCTGCACGCACCTGCAGGCGGGACGGAGACCCTCGAGATCGGCAGGCTGCCAGCTGCCGTGGGCGAAGGCGTGCTCGACGTCTCGGTCCGCATAGCGGCGGCATGCCGCTGGGCGGCCGCGGGGCACGAGGTCGCCTGGGCGCAGTTCGTGCTCGGGGCGGAGACCGTCGCTCGGACGTCGGCGAACGAGGTCCCGCGCAGCGTCGACGGGCGCAGCGGCAGCCAAGGCAGTGGCGAAGGCGGTGGCGGCCCCGGGGCCCGGGACCCGCTCGGCACGTCCAGCGCCGCCCGCCCGATCCCGGCCGGCGTCCCGGAGACGCTCGAGGTCCAGGGCCCGGTCGCGTCGGCTCGCTTCGTGCACGGCTGGCTCGCGTCGTGGACGGCCGGCGGGACGGAGTCGATCGTCGACCCTCCCCGCCTCGAGCTGTGGCGCGCGCCGACGGAGAACGACCGCGGTGGCGGCAGGATTCGCGGCGTCGCCGCGGAGTGGGCCGGGGCGGGCCTCCACCGCCTCGAGCACCGGGTGGACGCGTTGGATGCCCACGAGTCCGCGAACGGCACGGTGGAGGTGACCGTCTCGACGCGGGTCGCCCCCCCGGTCCTCGACTGGGGCGTGCGCTGCACCTACCGCTACGTGCTCGACCGCGCGGGGCGGCTCGCGATCGTCGTCACGGGCGAGCCCGAGGGACGAGCGCCGGCGACGTTCGCCCGGGTCGGCCTCGCGATGGCGCTCGTGCCCGGGCTCGACGACGTCGCCTGGTACGGGCTCGGCCCGGCGGAGACCTATCCGGACTCGCGCGAGGCGGGGCGCCTCGGCCGCTACCGCGCCAGGCTCGACGAGCTCGAGACGCCCTACGTCGTCCCTCAGGAGAACGGCAATCGCAGCGCGATGCGCTGGTGCACCGTCGGCGACGGCCACCGCGGCATCCTCGCCGTGGGCGAGCCCGAGACGAGCTTCAGCGCACACCGCTGGTCGGTCCGCGCGCTGGCAGCGGCGATGCACCGGGACGAGCTCGTCGACGAGGAGAGGATCTGGCTCCACCTCGACCACCGCCAGCAGGGCCTCGGCTCCCAGAGCTGCGGCCCCGGCGTGCTCGACCAGTACGTGCTCGCGAGCGGGCCGTTCGGCTTCGCGGTCGCGTTCCGCCACCTCGGCCCACTCGCCGCCGACCCCGGACCCGCCGCTCGAGACCTTGCCACGTTCCTCCGGCTCGTCGCGCCGATCGAGCGCTGACGGCAAGCTGAGCCGCCCAGCGAATCGCCGCGGACCCCGGCAACCGGACCCCGGCAACCGGCAGCGCGACACTTGCACCATGCACCAGACCCTCCACCCCGATCTCGCCCCTCTCGCGGGTCTCGTCGGGACCTGGTCCGGGCGCGGGCACGGGAGCTACCCGACGATCGAGGCGTTCGACTACGACGAGACGGTGACGTTCGGCCACGCCGGCAAGGCGTTCCTCGCCTACACCCAGCGGACGAGCGACGCCGTCGACGGGCGCCCGCTCCATGTCGAGGCCGGATACGTGCGGCTTCCTGCCCCCGGGCGGATCGAGCTCGTCGTCGCACACCCGACCGGAGTCGTCGAGGTCGAAGAAGGGACCCTCGTCCCCGGCCGAGCAGAGCTGCGCTCCAGCACGGTCGCCCTGACGGGGAGCGCCAAGCGCGTCACCAACCTCGAGCGCGACGTCTGGCTGGACGGTGACGTGCTCCGCTACGAGCTGCGCATGGCTGCCGTCGGCGTGCCGCTCACACACCACCTCACAGCCGGGCTGCGACGGGTCGAGACGTGAGACGAGACCGCTCCGCGGAGCGCTTCGAACGGGCACTCGAACGCCTTGCCGCTATGAGCCAGGGAGACGGCGCGCCAGCTCGCCCGGTTGCGGGTGCGCCGCCAGGTCCGGACTCCGGAGGGCCGTCGGAGCCTCGTGCGCACCCACCGCACGAGGGCGCACCGCTCGGCACACCGGTATCGCAGGACCAGAGAGATCCGACTGCGGGCCTGGTCTTCGTCGACGACTCCTACGGCGCCGCGACGCCTCGCCCCGGGCACATCCCGGCGTCGAGTGGACGTGGTGGTGCATCCGGTGGGCCGCGCCGGCCGGCGCCACTGCCCCTGCGCGTGCCGACGCCACGTCGCGAAAGGGGGGCAGCCGCCGCTCCGAGGCACTCCGGCAACGTCGTACGGACGGTCGTCGCCGTCCTCGTCTTGGCCGCCCTCGCCGCCACCGGCGCGACGCTCGTCGGGCACCGGGCAACGCCGAACGGTCAGCACGGCGCAAGCGGGCGGCGCACGGGGACCGCTGCACGCACAGGTACGACGCCTGCGCCACCGACGGGCCACACGCGCGGCTCGAGCCCGACGACGGGCAGCACGGCTCAGGCAGGCGCGACCTCGACGACGACGACCACGACCACGACCACGACCACGACCACGACGCCAGCCCACGTCGGCACGGCACCGGTCGTCGCGTCGATCTCGCCGAGCTCCGGCAGCAGCGGCACACAGGTGGTGATCGCCGGCAGCGGCTTCTTCAGCGCGGACGGGAGGATCGTCGTGACCTTCGGTGGCGTGGTGACCCAGACACGCTGCCCGGACGAGCAGAGCTGCGTCGCGACGGCGCCGGCTCGGCCGGCCGGCACATCCGTGCCGGTCGTCCTCCAGACCGAGTCCGGCTCGTCGAAGCCGGTCGACTTCACCTACCGCTGAGGCTGCCCCGCACGACGAGACCGGGCCCCGCACGACGAGACCAGCACCGGACGCCGCTCGGCACAGCCCGGCGCCGTACGCCACCAGTGCCCGCGCGTCGACGCGCGTCGCCTCACCGCCACCGCCGCCGTGACAAGGTGCGGCCGTCCGGCACGAGGTGCTCCGCCACGCAGCAGCGGTTCCGCCCGCTGTTCTTCGCCGCGTAGAGCGCCTGGTCCGCAGCGCGCAGCAGGGCGTCTGGGTCGCCGGCTGCGAGCGGGTACACGGCAAGGCCGGCGGAGGTCGTCTGGTCCCAGCCGTCGGGGAGCACGTGCGCGCACGCGCCCGCCGTAGCGTCCACGATCCGACCCGCGAGCGCGACGCCCGCCTGCTCCGTGAGGCCCGGGCAGACGACGACGAACTCCTCGCCGCCGAGGCGGGCGACGACGTCACCCGCGCGCACCGTGGCGACGAGGTGGCTCGCGAACGCGACGAGCACCTGGTCGCCGACGTCGTGTCCGAGCGTGTCGTTCACCTTCTTGAAGTGGTCGAGGTCGAGGTAGACGAGGCCGAGGCTCTCCTCGCCCGCCGCGGCGAGGCGCAAGGCGTCGGAGAGCACGTGGACCGCCCGGCGGCGGTTGCCGATCCCGGTGAGGGCGTCGGTCTCCGCGTCCGCACGCAGCCTGCGCCTCTCCTCTGCCTTCACGAACGCTTCCTCGATCGTCTCGACGATGCGCGCGAGGTCCTCGCGCTCTCTCGTCCCGGCCCCGCTCGACCAGCGGATCGCCACGCCGACCGTCCCGCCGGAGATCTCGACGAGCGCCGGCGCCTCGCTCGGGGCCATCCCCGCTACGAGCGAGACACCCGGACCGATCGTCGAGTGCACGACGTCCAGGCGGGCACCGAGCGCATGGGGCAGGAGCGCGAGGGCCTCCACGAGCGTACGGAGGTCTTCGACCCTCGGCACGTC
>DAHXNN010000217.1 GCA_027365385.1 Acidimicrobiaceae bacterium
ACCCTCTGGACATGCGTGTGCTCCGCGCGGCGCCGAGCGCTGCGACCCCGGCGAGCGGCAGGCCGCAGATCGCTGCGAGCCACGGACCGACCGACGTGCCGAGCCCCGATGCGAAGACGGCGGCTGAAGCCGCCAGGAGGACCGCGACAGCTAGGTGGGAGAACGAGGCAGCGACACGCTCGTGACCGAGAAAGGCAGCTGCAGCGGCGAGGCCCGCAACGAAGGGCAACCCGTCGACCGCGCTCGCGAGCGCGCCGGCCGCTCCACCGAGCAGGCCTGTCGCGCGTGCAGCGCCCGCTAGTGCGAAGCCCGAGCGCACCGTCGATCCCGTGGCCGCCCAGGGCAGCAACGCCAGTCCGAGCGCGACGAACGCGGGCAGCGCGGCGAGGGCGCCCGCGGTGGAGCGGCGAGCGCCCCGGACGCTGCGCGCTGCACCCACGGCGGTCACGACGTCTCCAACGTCATCGGCCCGCCGGAGGTTGAGCAGCCCACCACGGCCAGCGACGGCTGCTCGCGAGCACGGCCGATGCCCGGCGCACGATCTCGTCGTCCTCGCTCGAGCAATCGTCCTCGCGTATCGGATAGGCGGGCTCCCTGCGCCCCTCGCTCGGCGGACCGTCCGCCCAGCCTCTCAAGCAGACGGCGGCAGAGACCGTTAGCCCGGCTCGGAGGACGCATGCGGCCGGACGCTACACGCTCTACATGGAAGCTCGTGGTGCTTGCCGGAGCCGCTGCCATCGTCGGGTACTTCCTGCTCCACGGCACCGGCGAGCACGACGCCGCGTACTCGGCGATCGGTCTCGCGTCGGTTGGCTGCGTCGTGCTCGGGATCCGTAAGCGGCGGCCGGAAGACCTTGGCGCGTGGCTCGCGATAGCCGCGGGCAACTTGAGCTTCGTCCTCGGCGACGGCGTATACGGCGTCTACCAATTCCTCCTGCACCGCCCGACACCGTTTCCGTCGATCGCGGACGCCTTCTATCTCGCCGGCTACCCGTTCCTGATCGTGGGTGTCACGCGGCTGACCAGGGACGAGACGAAGAGCGGCCGGAGTCGCGAGTCGTTCGCGGACGCGGCGATCGTCGCCATCGGCGCACTGGCGCTCTCGTGGCACTTCCTCATGGGCCCGTACGCCAACGACCCGAGCGCGGGCACATTCGCGAAGCTCGTCAATCTCGCCTATCCCGCTCTCGATCTCGGTGTGCTGTTCATCGTGCTCCAGGGACTCCTCTTCGGTGGGGCCCGCCGCGGGGTGCACCGCCTCATCGCCGTGGCGATGGTCGCCATGGTCGTGTCGGACTTCGTCTACGACATGCTCGCGCTCCATGGCTCGTACTCGGCCGGCGACCCGGTCGACGCCGGCTGGCTGGCGAACTACGTGCTTGTCGGGGCCGCGGCCCTCCACCCGTCGATGGCCCTACGTCGGGGGGAAAAGGCGCCCGCGCGGAGACCGGGTGTGGTGCGTCGCCTTCCCGTCGTCGCGATCGCCGGCTTCACCGCCCCGGCGATCCTCCTCGTCGGCGCGCTCGCGGGGAGCCACAGCGACGTGGCGCCCCTCGCACTCATCTCGATCGTCGAGTTCGCGCTGGTCGTCGTCCGGATGTCGTGGATGCTCCGCGCGATAGCAGAGCAAGCGCGCTCCATCGAGAACACACTTGACGCCAAGACCCAGCTCGAGGTGGAGCTGCGCCACCTTGCCTTCCACGACAGCCTGACGGGCCTCGCCAATCGAGCGCTGCTCTACGACCGCGTCGAGCACGCTCTCGCCGCGGCCTCGCGCGGCCATGGCAGCGTCGCTGTGTGCTTCTGCGACCTTGACGGGTTCAAGACGATCAACGACAGCCTGGGCCACCTCGTGGGCGACGCGATGCTCCTCGCGGCGGGAAAGCGGCTCGCGGCGGTCGTCCGGCCCGGCGACACCGTCGCGCGCCTTGGCGGCGACGAGTTCGCAATACTCATGGAGGATCTCGACGATCCGACGACGGCGATGGCAGTCGCGGAGCGGGCTGTGTCGGTCCTTCACCACCCGGTCGAGGTGGACGGTCGCGTGATCACGCTCTCGGCGAGCGTTGGGGTCGCGATCGGTGACCTCGACACGACGACCGAGGTGCTGCTCAGCCAAGCGGACTCGGCGATGTACGCCGCAAAGGGCGCGGGACGCGACCGGTTCGAGGTCTTCGAGCAGGCGATGCTCGCACGGACGCTCGAACGCCTCGAGATCACGAACTCCTTCGCGGGTGCGCTCGAGCGCGGCGAGTTCCTCCTCGAGTACCAGCCGCAGTTCTCGCTTCGTGACGGTCGGCTCGAAGGCTTCGAGGCGCTGATCCGCTGGGAGCATCCTCGGCTCGGGCTCATCGCGCCCCTACGCTTCGTAGGCCTCGCCGAGGAGACCGGTTATATCGTCCCGATCGGCCGCTGGGTGATCGAGCAAGCCTGCGAGCAGGCTGCGCTCTGGTCGGCGCAGCGCGGCGCAGCGCTTGCGATCTCGGTCAACCTAGCTGCTCGACAGCTCGAGGATCCCGCACTCGTCGACGACGTGCGCACCGCGATCTCTGTCAGCGGGATCCGGGCCGACCAGCTCGTGATCGAGGTCACCGAGAGCACCCTCGTCCTCGACACGAAACGAGTGCTGGACGTGCTCGCCGACCTGAAGGCGATCGGCGTGCGCCTCGCGATCGACGACTTCGGCACGGGCTACTCCTCGCTCTCGTACCTCCGCCAGTTCCATATCGACCTATTGAAGATCGACAAGTCCTTCGTCGACCCGCTCGCCGACCCGTCCGGCGAAGGGGACGCCCTGGTCATCACGATCGTAGGCCTCGCGCACAGCCTCGGCCTGCTCACGGTTGCCGAGGGCATCGAGCATTCGTCGCAGCACTCCCAGCTCGCGCGGCTCGGATGCGACAGCGTACAGGGGTTCCTCCTAAGCAGGCCCCTAGGCATCGACGCCGCGTCGGACCTCGTTGCGGCCGAATCTGCAGGCGACGAGTCTCGAGCTGCCGGGCCGCGCCTTGCTCCCGAACGCTGAGCGGGCGGATACCTGCTCCAGCGGTCATCCTCCGGGTGTCGCCGTCGGCGATCTGGCCACGTCCTACGGAGCTGTCGTCGCCCTCGACGGGCCGACTACCGGCCTCGACCCCGAGAGCCGGCTGTGGCTGTGGGAGACGGTCCGCGAGCTCGTCGCGGCAGGCGACGTCCTGTCGTCGGTGGCCTGGAGCGCCGGGCTGCTCGCCGGCGTCGCCTGTGCCCTTGGCGCCAACGACATCGAGGCGCTGCGCGTCCAGGTCGCCGAGCGCCTCGGGCCGACCGACATCCTCGCTGCCTTTGCCGGCGGCAACGGTATGCCCGTAGACAGCCGTTCCGAGACCGCGTCCCACCGGCGCCAGATCCTCGAGTGGGACCTCACATCGTCGTTCCTCGCCGGTTCCCTCGGCCTGTTTCCGGCTCCGGCGCACCTGCCAACCCGGTGACGTGGCCAGCATCACATCGTTCCTCGCCTCCGACGCCTCCTCGTCGATCAGCGGGATCGCCCTCGACATCGCCGGCGGGAAGGTAAAGGTATGAGATCAAGCGTCTTCCCTACTTAGGGTAGGTGTCAGAGGGATGATCCGCACCCGACACCCACGCCGGTGCTCCGGACGGACCGGGCGCCGGCGGAGTGACCAACTGGGCGAAGGGCGCTATGCCCGGCGCCCGAGCCAGCGAACCGTCACCCCGAGCTCCTCGGCCACCCGAAACTCCGGGTCGCCGGTGAGCACCGGGCAATCGAGCACCGACGCAGCCCCGGCGGCGAAGGCGTCGGCATAGCTGAGCCCTCCTTGCGCCTTGATGGCCACCGCCCGGCGTACGAGGGTGTCGTCAACGTCGATCCAGCGCACGGGCGCCCCGCCGGGCCGACTCTCTGCACGGAGGTTCGCCCACACCTCATCGGCGGCTCCGGCGCCGACAGTGCGTTCAAGGATGTAGGCGACCTCTCCGAGGTTGACGAGCGTCATCCACGGCTCGCCGGTCCGCAGGATCTCCTCGACCTCGGCCCCGTCCGGCTCGTCGCCGAGGAAGGCGAGAACCGCGTGGGCGTCGAGGACGACGCGATCAGCCATCCTCGTGCTTGCGGTCCCGGGCGCGCTCCTGCAGCAGCATCGTCGTC
>DAHXNN010000243.1 GCA_027365385.1 Acidimicrobiaceae bacterium
GGGCAGGAGCTCCTTGCGCCAGACGCCCCGGACCTCCCCCCCCGCACAGAGAGCGGCTGCGTTGTGCAGGTCGCGACCCGCCTCCACGAAGCCGACCACTGCGGCGCAACGCCGCGTCACGCGGGCGACCGCCTCGACGGCTCTCGTGCTCGCCTCGACGAAGGCGGGCTTCAACAGCAGGTCCTCGGGCGGATAGCCCGTGAGCACGAGCTCGGGGAAGACAGCGAGGTCCGCTCCCTCCTCCTCCGCCCCTCGGAGCGCGTCGAGGACGCGCCCGACATTGCCCTCGATGTCGCCGACCACCGCGTCGAGCTGGCAGAGGGCGAGCCGCACGCTGCTCACGGGCCAGATCGTACCGGGGCGCGGGCAGCGATCCCTGCGGAGCTGGCCGGGCGGGCGTCGTGCTGCGACACTTGTGCCGAGCATGCCGGCCCGGAGGACGCCTCCGGGCCGGTCGCGCACGGCGCGCCAACCCGGAAGGGGTCATCCGATGCAGAGCCAACGCGAGTACGTGCTACGCACGGTGGAGGAGCGCGGCGTGCGCTTCATACAGCTCTGGTTCACCGACGTCCTCGGGACGCCGAAGACCTTCTCGATCACTCCCGCCGAGCTCGACAACGCTCTCGACGAGGGCATGACGTTCGACGGCTCCGCGATCGACGGCTTCTCGAGGGTGCAGGAGAGCGACGTCATCGCCCGCCCGGACCCGACGACCTTCCAGATCCTGCCGTTCCGGACCGGGCCGGACGACACGGTCGCCCGGGTCTTCTGCGATATCTCGAACATCGACGGCTCGCCGTTCGAGGGCGACCCGCGGCGCGTCCTCCGGCGGGCGCTCGAGCGAGCGCGCGACCAGGGCTTCAGCTTCTTCGCCGCGCCGGAGATGGAGTACTTCTACTTCGCGAGCAACGACGCCTCCGCACCGCCGACGACGCTCGACTCCGGTTCGTACTTCGAGCTCACCGTGGCCGACCTCGCGACGGACCTCCGCAAGCGGACGGTCATCACCCTCGAGGAGATGGGGATCCCCGTCGAGTACGCCCAGCACGAGGACGCCCCGAGCCAGCACGAGATCGATCTCCGCTACACGGACGCGCTCACGATGGCGGACACGGTCATGACGGTCCGCCTCGTCGTCAAGGAGATCGCCCAGGAGCGCGGCGTCTACGCGACGTTCATGCCGAAGCCGCTCGCCGGCGTCCAGGGCTCGGGCATGCACACGCACTTCTCGCTCTTCTCGAATGGCAGGAACGCCTTCTTCGACCCCGACGACGAGCGCGGGCTGTCGCAGGTCGCCCGGCAGTTCATCGCAGGGCTGCTCGAGCACGCGGCGGAGATAACCGCCGTGACGAACCAGTGGGTCAACTCCTACAAGCGCCTCGTCGCCGGCTACGAGGCGCCGGTCAACGTCTCATGGGCGTACAACAACCGTTCGGCGCTCGTCCGACTGCCCATCGTGCGCCAGGGCAAGACCGAGTCGACCCGGGTCGAGTACCGGGCGCCCGACCCCGGCTGCAACCCCTACCTCGCGTTCGCTGTCGTCCTCGCCGCCGGGCTGCGCGGGATCGAGCGGGGCTACGAGCTCGGCCCCGAGGCGGACACGAACCTGTTCCTCATGTCCCCGGAGGAGCTCGCTGCCTCCGGGATCAAGCCCTTGCCGAAGAACCTCGACTCGGCGCTCGCAGCGATGGAGCGGTCGGAGCTCGTCGCCGAGACGCTCGGCGAGCACGTCTTCGAGTGGTTCCTACGCAACAAGCGCTCGGAATGGGAGGCCTACACCCGCCAGGTCACGCCCTTCGAGCTCGCCCGCTACCTGCCGGCGCTCTGAGCCCGTGGAACCGCTTCTCTGCTACCCGGACCCACCGGCAGTCCAGCTGGCGAGCGCTCTCGACGCCGCTAGCTACCCGTGGGAGGCCGTCGGGGACGCCGAGGCCGCGAAGCGCTCCGAGCCCGACGACGGCTGGGCGGGAGCGATCGTCTCGGCCGTCGAGGACCCCGACGGCGCCTTCGCGCTCTGCAGGTCGCTGCGGAAGCGGGACGCGCCGCTCGCTCCGCTGCTCCTCGTGGTCGGCGCCCACCAGCTCGCGGAGCTCGAGCTGCGCGAGGATCTCTTCGACGACTTCGCGCTGGCGGGTGCGACGCCCGAGGAGATCGAAGCGCGTCTCGGCCACCTGCTCTGGCGCACGGGCCGCGGCAAGCGTCACGACGTCATCGCCTACGGTCCACTCGCGTTGAACCTCGAGACCTACCAGGCCGTCGTCGCGTGCCGCCCGCTCGACCTCACCTTCATGGAGTACGAGCTGCTCCGGTTCCTCGCCGCGCATCCCGGCAAGGTCTTCACCCGCGAGGTCCTGCTCTCGCGAGTCTGGGGCTACGAGTACTTCGGCGGGGCGAGGACCGTCGACGTACACATCCGCCGTCTGCGCGCCAAGCTCGGCGAGGAGCACGCGCATCTCATCGAGACGGTGCGCAGCGTCGGCTACCGCTTCGGTCGCGCCCGCTGGGCACCCTGCGCCCTCGTCGCCAACGCGATGGCATAGGGCCCGCCGGCGACCGGCACCGGCGTGCCCACCTTGCGCGTCGCGAGATCCACCGGCGTGAGCGTCCCGGAGCCGGCACAGGACACCCACGCGGTCGACGCCTCGATCGCTATCCCCGCAGGGCTCTTGCATACCGTGACGGGCGCTCCGGCCGTCCCGGCCGTCACCGACACCGGCGTCACGGTGTCGCCGGGCGCGACCGCTGACGGTGCCGACGCGACGTAGAGCGTCGTGCTGTCCCCGGGCGCGAACGCGAGCGCCTGCGGCGAGCCGTCGACGGGGACCGGGGTACCCGCCGTGCCGGCGACAACCGAGATCGGCGTCACGCTGCCGGACGACGAGTTCGCGACGTAGAGCGTCGCTCCGTCGGGGGAGACCGTGACGGCGGTCGGGGCGTTGCCGACCGTGATCGGCGGGAGGGCGCGCCGCGTCGCGAGGTCGATCGGGGTGACCGTGTCGCCGACCGGTCCCGTCTGACCGGTGACGATCGCCCCGGCGTCGGCGACGTAGGCGGTCTGGCCGTTCGGCGTGATCGCGATGCCCTGGGGACCCGCTCCGACCGTGATCGGCGCGAGCGCGCGCCGCGTCGCGAGGTCGATCGGGGTGACCGTGTGCCCGAGCGGCGTCGCCCCTGCGTCGGTGACGTAGGCGATCTTGCCGTCGGGTGAGATCGCGACCCCGGCCGGACCCGAGCCTGCCGGTATCGGCGGAAGGGCCTTGCCCGTCGAGAGGTCGATCGGCGTCAAGGTGTCGGACGCGTAGCTCGTCACGTACGCCTCGCTGCCGTCAGGAGCGACCGCTATCGCGTCGGGGAACGTCCCGACGCGGACGAGCGACGTCGCCCCGCCACCACCGCTCACGTCGACGGCGGCGACCTTGTCTCCGAGCCCGAGGCTCGACCCCGTCCCGACAAGCGTCACGTACGCGACGACCGCGGGCGGCAGGGGCGGCAGCGACGTGGTCGTCGTCCGCGCGACCGCCGATCTCGTGCCACCACAGGCCGAGAGGAGCAGTGCCACGGCTCCGACCGCGAGCGCCGGGACGGCACCGCGCATCGAGCGGCGACCCCTCACCGGCGCCATCGTCGGGGAACGGCGTCTTCTCGCCGTCCTCGGCTCGCCCGCGATCAGCTGAACGACGAGCCGCAGCCGCAGGTCTTCGTCGCGTTGGGGTTCGTGATGTGGAAACCGGCTCCCTGGAGGCCATCGCGGTAGTCGAGCGTGGCACCCTTCAGGAGCTCCGCGCTCTCGGGGTCGACCGCGACCTTCACACCAGCGAACATCCGGACGACGTCGTCCTCGGCGATCTCCGCGTCGAAGAACATGTCGTAGCTGTACCCCGAGCAACCGCCGGGCCGGACAGCCACCCGCAGCGCGAGACCGTCGCTCCCGGCTTCGTCAGCCAACAGCTCGGACACCTTGCGCGTCGCCGCGTCCGTCAGGGTGACGGGTCCCGGACGCCGTCCGATCTGCACAGGGCTCGTCGCGATGCTCACCTTGGCACTCCTTCTCGGGTCGTACTGGGGTCATCGTACCGCTCGCGGGCCCGCGGCCCGTCGCGCGCCACGGAGGGGACCTCCGACGCGGCGGATAGGCTGAGCAGGGATGACAGTGCCCACCCCCAGCGGACAAGACGGCGGACCGGTTGGCTCTCGGACCCTTGCCGAGCCGACTCCGAGCCAGGTCCTGGACGCGCTGCGAGGCGTCGTCGACCCCGAGCTCCACGAGAGCGTCGTCGAGCTCGGCATGATCCGCCACGTCGAGGTGGACGGCGGCGCGGTGCGGGTCGACGTGGCCCTCACGATCGCGGCATGCCCGCTGCGCAACCAGATCCGCGAGGACGTCGAGGGACGGGTCCGGACGATGAAGGGTGTCCGCGAGGTCGAGGTCCGCATCGGCGCGATGGACGCGGCGGAGCGCTCGGCGCTCATGTCGCGCGCTCGTCGCAGCGCCCAGGATTCCGCCATCGCGATCGACATCCCGCCGTCCGCCCGCGTCCTCGGGATCGTCTCGGGCAAGGGCGGCGTCGGCAAGTCTTCGATCGCGGTGAACCTCGCCGTCGCGCTCGCGTCCCGAGGGCTCACCGTCGGCCTGCTCGACGCCGACATCTGGGGCTTCTCCGTCCCGCGCATGCTCGGCGTGGACGGGCCGCTCGGCGTACGCGACGGGAAGATGCAACCAGTCGAGCGGCGCGCCGGGTCCGGCCTCGTGAAGGTCGTCTCGATGGGCTTCCTCGCCGGCGAGGACGACGCGATCATGTGGCGCGGTCTCGTGCTCAACCGCGCCGTCCAGCACTTCCTCGAGGACGTCGCCTGGGGCGAGCTCGACTACCTCGTCGTCGACCTCCCACCGGGGACCGGTGACGTGCAGATGGGGCTCGCCCGCATGCTGCCGAGAGCGGAGCTTCTCGTCGTCACCACACCAGGGCTCGCCGCGCAGAAAGTTGCCGGACGGGCGGCGGACATGGCGCGCAAGGGCCACCTCCGGGTCGCCGGGGTGGTGGAGAACATGTCGGGATTCACGTGCGCGCACGGCGAGCACTACGCGCTTTTCGGGTCGGGTGGAGGCGCCCGCCTGGCCGAGGAGATCGGGGCGCCACTCGTCGGCTCGGTCCCACTCGACCCGAGCGTGGCGGCCGGAGGAGACACCGGCAGTCCCGCGGCGCTCGACCCGACGAGCCCGCTCGCTCCGGTCTTCGCGGTCCTCGCGGAGCGAATCGCCACCGAGATCGCACCGCTCGTCCCGATGTCGAGTTGCAGCGCACGCCTGCTCGAGCGGGTCGAGGCCGCTCTCGCCGGCACGGCACCGGGCTGACGACCGCTGCTACACGGCGTCCCAGGACCCACCGGGATCGTCCGGATCGGTCGAACGCGCCCTCCCCTCCGTGGCGAGCTTGCGCAGATGCGCCCACACCTGGAGCCGCGCAGCGGGCACGAGGCCGGGGTCGAGATCGCCGTAGACCGTCGTGGCGAGCCCGGCCGACGTCGCGTACGGCGAGCGCTCGAGCGCCGCGACGACCTGGCGCTCCCGCTCGGCACGGTGGGCGAGCTGGGCCACGATCACGGCCCGCGCGCCGGCGAGAAGCGGTCCGTGACCAGGAGCGACGGCATCGATCCCGGGATCGAGCCGGAGCAGCCGCTCGAGGCTCGCGAGGTAGGCGGCCATGTCGCCTTCAGGGGGTGCGACGACCGTCGACGCGCCGCCGAGCAGGTGGTCGCCCGAGAACAGCAGGTGGTCGCCCGAGAACAGCAGGCGCGGGCCCGCACTCTCGACGACAGCCACCTCGGGTCGCGGGCGGTGGCCGCCCTCGACGAACCCGGAGCCCTCCCGCTCGGTGTCGAGCAGGTAGCAGAGGTGCTCGGGGGCATGGCCCGGCGTGTGCAGCGCAGTCAGCCTCCAGCCGGGCACCGCCACCACGTCGGCATCGGCGAGCACGGCGTCCGGTGCGTACGCCCCGCCGGCCGGGGGGCCGAGCACGAGGGCCCCGGTGCGCCGCGCGAGGGACCGTGCACCCGGTGCGTGGTCGTCGTGGGCGTGCGTGACGACCACGTAGCGGATCCTGCCTCCGCTGGCGTCGACGATGCGGTCGAGGTGGCCGGCGTCGTCCGGTCCGGGATCGACCACGACGAGATCGCCCGCGCCGACCAGGTAGCTCTGGGTTCCCTCGCCGGTCATCGGCGAGGGGTTCGTCGCCGTCAGGCGCCGGACGCCGGGCACCACCTCGGCAGCGCCCGTCAAGATGCCAGCCCGTCCAGCCTGCGCGACGCGTCAACCTGCCCGTTGGTCGAGCAGCTGCTTGCGCTCCAGCTCGTTGAGCCCACCCCAGATCCCGTGGGGCTCGCGGATCGACAGCGCGTAGTCGAGACACGGGCGGCGCACCGCGCACGACCGGCAGATCGCCTTCGCCGCCTCCTCGCGGCCGTCGCGGTCCTCCCGGCGCTCGACGTGCTCGGGAGGAAAGAAGACGTCGGACTGCGGCCCACGGCACGCTGCCTTGGCTTGCCACATCTCTTCGGATCGCATGGCAGCCACGACCGGCCCTCCTCGTGCCGTCCCACTGAACGCACGGCGAGCACAGCTGATGGCGACCCCGATCTGCCCGCCGTGCCCGACGCGGCGGGGACGACGCTACCGCTCCTGCACCACCCCTGACAAGGGGGTTGGGCACCACCGGCCGCGCGGGTCGACCGAGCTGCCACCGAGCGATGCGGCGGAGGCGGCGCAGTCGACACCCGAGAGCCGCCGGTGCGGCGGCCGGGGCAGGGCCAGGTCCGGCGGTAGTGTCGGCCCGGCATGGACGTCTCGGCCTTCTGCCGCCAGAGCAACGTCGTCGTCGTGGCCGGCAAGGGAGGCGTCGGCAAGACGACGGTGACCGCCGCGCTCGCGAGAGCTGCCGCGTCCTGCGGTCTGGACGTGCTCGTCGTGGGTCTGGACGACAGCGGGGGCCTGCCGGCGCTGTTCGGGCAGGACCGGCCGTTTGGCTACGACGACGTGCTTCTCGAGCCCGGGAGAGCCTCCGATGCGGCCGCCGGCGACGGGATCTGCCGGCACGTCCCGGGCCGGATCCGGGGACGAGTCGTGACCTCGGACGCGGCGCTCCTGCAGTACCTCGGAGACCACGGCCTCGGGCGAGTCTCGCGCCGCCTGGTCCAGACGGGGGCACTGGACGTCGTCGCGACAGCGATCCCGGGGCTCAAGGAGATGCTCGTGCTCGCACGGGTCAAGCAGATCGAGCGGGACCAGACGGCCGACCTCGTCGTCGTCGACGCCCCGGCTACTGGTCACGCAGTGACCTTCCTCACGAGCTCTGGTGGCCTTGCCGACGCGGCGCGTGGAGGAGCGCTGCGCTCGCAGGCCGAGCAGGTCGTCGAGATGCTCGCCGACCCGAGTCGCTGCCAGGTCCTGCTCGTCACGGCAGCGGAGGAGACGCCCGTCAACGAGGCGGTCGAGACCGCGTACCGTCTCGAGGACGAGGTCGGTGTCCACCTCGGACCCGTCGTCGTGAACGGTTGCTACCCGGTCCTCGACCACCTCGACGCCGATCCCGCCGGCGCCGCCCGCTCGGCGGGCGTGGCCGTGCCGTCCGCGCACGACTCCGGCAGGCTCGCTGCTGCCGGAGCATTCCGTGCGAGGCGCCAGGCGCACCAGGCGCACCAGCTCGACCGCCTCGCGCGTGACCTACCGCTCCCGCGTATCGTGCTTCCCTACCTGTTCAGCGCCGAGCTCGGCGTCCGCGAGGTGGCGATCCTCGCTTCGTCGCTCGCCGGGGGGATCGAGGCGCTCCCGTGAGCGGTGCAAGCACGACCACCGGCAGAGACAGCCCCGACGAGGGTGGGGCGGACCTCGTGGGGGCGGACCTCGTGGGGCTGCTCGCGAAGCGGAGCATCGTCGTGTGCTGTGGATCGGGGGGGGTCGGCAAGACGACGACTGCCGCCGCGCTGGGCCTGCTCGCAGCCGGCATCGGCCGACGCGCGTGCGTCGTGACGATCGACCCGGCGCGACGGCTCGCCGACGCTCTCGGCGCGCTCGACGTCGCGAACGTGCCGCACCGGATCGCCGGCCCGTGGCCAGGCGAGCTCTCGGCCGTGATGCTCGACGCGAAGGGCACCTTCGACGACCTCGTGCGTCGCTACGCACGCGACGCCGGACAAGCCGAGCGCATCCTCGCCAACCGCCTCTACGGCAATCTCGTCTCCGTCCTGTCGGGGACCCAGGAGTACATGGCGACCGAGAAGCTCTTCGAGCTCCACGAGGCCGGGGACTTCGACCTCGTCGTGGTCGACACACCGCCGACGCGCAACGCTCTCGACTTCCTCGACGCCCCACGCCGGCTCGCCGGCTTCCTCGACAACCGGGTCTTCCGCCTGCTCCTCACCCCCGGTCGGGCCTACCTGCGGGCGATGAGCGTGGCGACGCAGCTCTTGCTCCGCACCCTCGCAAAGGTCGCGGGGAGCGAGATCGTCGAGGACACGATCGCGTTCTTCCAGGCCTTCGAAGGTATGGAGGAGGGATTTCGCGACCGCGCCGCCCGGGTCGAGCGGCTGCTCGCCGAGGAGGCCACCGGCTTCGTCGTCGTCGCCGCGCCCCGGCGCGACTCCATCGACGAGGCGAGGTTCTTCGCGTCGAGGCTCGCCGCGAACGGCCACGGCCTCGACGTCGTCGTCGTCAACCGCGTCCACCCGGACTTCGGGACCCAGGAGGAGCGCGGGCCCGGGAGGAGCGCGGGCCGGTTGGCCGGCGTCGGGGACCGCGGCACCGCCAGGAGCGGAGGTCCTCCCGCTCCTGGCTCGCTGGCGATGCCCGGCGACGTCGACGCGGGCGCATGGGAGGCGCTCTCGGCGAACCTTGCCGAGATGGACGCGGTGGTCGCCCGGGAGAGCTCCTACATCCGCTCGCTCACTGGCATCACCGGCGGCGCGCCCGTCGTCACGGTCCCGATCCTCGACGACGACGTGCACGACATCAGCGGCCTCGAGGGCGTCGCTCGCCACCTCGCCGGAGGCGAGCTACCGTGGAGTGGTGACCAAGCTGGTGATCGTGAGTGACGCGAGCAGCGTCATCGCCGAGGTGCGGGCTGCGATCGACGACGGGGAGATCGAGATCGTCGAGCTCCGCTCGGGCGCCCTCGTCCGCCCCCTCGTCGAGGCCGACCCTCCCGACGTGGTGATCACCGATTGCCAGGTCCAGTCCATGGGCGGCATCGCGATCGCGATGGACCTGAAGCTCGAGCAGTCCGGTGGGCGGATACCGCACGTGCCGGTGCTGATCCTGTGCGACCGCCGGGCAGACGTCTTCCTCGCACGTCGCGCCGGGGCGGAGGGGTACCTCGTCAAGCCGCTCGACCCCATCCGTCTCAGGCGGGCGGTCACTGCGCTCGTCGACGGCAGCACCTTCTACGACGAGTCGTACACGCCGCTCTCGATCGCTGCCGCAGACTGATCCGGACCGGGAGCCGTGCATCTCCCGACGTTGCGCCGCAGGGCTCCCGCGGCCGACGTACCACCACCCTCGGAGCAGGAGCAGCAGATCAACCGCGGGCTCGCGGCACTGCGCGAGGCGACCGCCCGCGACCTCATGACGCCCCGGGTCGACGTCGACGCGCTCCCGGTGCCCGTGCACTTCGCCGACGTCGCCCGAGCTGTCCTGCGCTCGGGACACAGCCACTTCCCCGTCTACGAGGACGACCTCGACCGGCTCCTCGGCGTGCTGTTCGTCAAGGACCTCTTCCACCTGGACGAGGCCGGTGGCCGGGGGACGCCCGGGGCCGAGGACGACGGTAACGCCGTGCCCGCGACCCTCGACGTCACGGGCCGGGTACGGGCGCCCTACCTCGTGCCCGAGTCCCGGTCCGCCCTCGAGATCCTCGCCGACATGCGAGTCCGCCGCCGGGGCTTCGCTGTCGTCGTCGACGAGCACGGCGGCTTCGCGGGCGTCCTCACGATCAAGGACCTCGTGAGCGAGCTCGTCGGGGACATCCGGGACGAGTTCGACCGGTCGGTGAGCCCTGCCGTCGTGCGCATCGACGCCACTCGCTTCCTCGTCGACGGCTCCTGCGCGGTCGGGGACGTGCGCGACGCCGTCGGCGCCGACATCCCGGACGGCGAGTACGTGACCCTCGGCGGCTTCCTGTTCGACGCGTTCGGGCACATCCCCACCGAGGATGAGGCACTCGAGAGCGGCGGCTGGAGCTTCCGGGTCGCGCGCATGGACCGCCGCCGGATCGCCAAGGTCGTCCTCGAGGCGCGATCGGCTACGATCGCGGACGGGGACGGCGCGAGCCGGGGCACCCACGGGAAGTAGCGCAGCTTGGTTAGCGCGCAGCGTTCGGGACGCTGAGGCCGCGGGTTCGAATCCCGCCTTCCCGACCCACAGGGCAGCCGTCAAGCGGCTCCCGCCACGACGTCACGGGGTGCCGAGCCCCAGGGAGCCCGCCGATGACCGTCCGTCTCTACGTTTCCACCGACTCGGCAGGCGTGCAGCGGGTCGGCGGCACCGAGGTGTCGTGGAACCTCCCTTCCGGCGCGAGCGCCGGAGCGGTGACGACCCCTCCTCCCGGCTCGTCGCTCCTGCTGCGGGACACGACCGCGCTCCTCGACGAGCTCGGCGAGCGCATCTACGTCGTCGAGGCCGTCGGGGCCGTCGGGCCTTCTCCTGGGACCGGCAGGAGCGGCGTGCTCGAGGCGCCGGCTGCTCGGATCCTGTCCGAGACGGCTTGGAGCACCGAGGCTGCAGCTCGCTTCGCGCTGGACTGCGCCGAGCACGTGCTCGGCGACGCTGCCGACGCCGTGCTCCCCGGCGGCGAGACGCTCGGCGAGGTGGTCCGGGACGCACGTTCGGTGCTGGAGCGATCGAGCCCTGCTGCCGAGGAGCGCCTCGGCACCCTCGCTCGGCTGTGGGCGGTCAGGCGGCTCCGCCGCCATGGCGAGCAGCTGGGCGACCTCGCCTTCGGGACCTTCGCGGAGGACCAGCAGGCCGACCTGGACGCCCTCGACGACCCCGCCTGGACGACTGTCGCAACTGCGCGCGACGCCGTGCTCGGAGCTGTCGAGGCGCTCCGCCACGTCGCCTTGCCTCGCCACGTCGAAGCCGAGGAAGCGACCTACGAGATGGGCGCGGGACGAGACGACACCCCGGCGACGCCGTCCGCACCGATCGTGACGCCGTGGGGAACCGTCACCTTCGGTGCCGAGCACCACCGCGGATTCGAGCCGGCATGGGTCGCGGCACGAGACACGGCCACGCGCGCAAGGGATGCGGCGAGAGACCGCGGCGGCGACACCGCCGAGAGCGCCGAGCGGTCGTTCCAAGCCGGTCGGCTCGAGCAGCTGCTCGCACGCACGAGCAGCTGAAGCCGGGAGGTCCGCTCGGGTCAGACCCGAGCCAGTGGCTTCGCGCTCGCGAGCACGGCGCGGACCTCGCGCATCGTCTCCTTCAGCTCGTCCGACGTCGTGAGCGAGCGCCCGACGAGGACTGTGAGCAGGCTCTCGACAGGAGCGGCCGCGTCGGCATCGCGGGCGATGCTCCACACGTGAAGCAGGGGGTTCACCACCCGGCTCACCGAGATCACGCCGGTACCGGCACCGGCGAGGAACGTCTGGATCGCCTGCTCCAGGTCCTCCGCCGGGCTCTCGCTGCTCGCGAGGATGCCGTCGACCTCGAGGTCAGGTACGACGACCTCGCCACGCTCTCCCGTTGCCGCCCCCGCACCCATCAGTCCCATGCCTGCCGCCACGTCCGTCGTCTGGTCCTCCATACCTGGAGCGTAGCGGCGATCGCACCACACCGGGCGGCAGGACGGACGCCGTCCAGCGCGTCCCGAGGACCTAGCCTGCAGCGAGAAGGACCTCTGCGATCTGCACCGCGTTGAGCGCAGCGCCCTTGCGGAGGTTGTCTCCCACGACGAAAAGCGCCAGGCCATGCTCGACGGTCGCGTCGCGCCGGATTCGCCCGACGAGTGACGGATCGCGTCCCGCGGCCCCGAGAGGTGTCGGGACGTCGGCGAGCTCGACTCCCGGGGCGCCCTGCAGCAGCCTGCGGGCATCCTCCGGGTCGAGCGCCGAGACGAGCTCGACGTGCAGCGAGAGTGAGTGGCCGGTGAACACCGGCACGCGGACGCACGTGCAGTCGACCGCGAGGTCAGGTAGCGCGAGGATCTTGCGGCTCTCGTTGCGCCATTTCTGCTCTTCGTCGGTCTCCCCGGAGCCGTCCGCGACGAGGCTGCCGGCGAGCGGCACGACGTCGTAGGCTATCGGCGCAGCGAAGACCCGCGGCGGGGGGATAGCCACAGAGCCCGTGCCGAAGGTGAGCGAACGGGCGTCCCCCGCGATCTTCGCGACCTGCTCGTCGAGCTCGGCCACCCCCGCCAGGCCCGCGCCGGACACCGCCTGGTACGTCGAGACCACGACGCGCCGCAGCCCGGCGGCGTCGTGGATCGGCTTCAGCACGGGCATCGCGACCATCGTGGTGCAATTGGGGTTCGCGACGATGCCCTTCGGCCGGTGCGCCGCAGCGACGGCGTTCACCTCCGGCACGACGAGCGGCACGTCGGGGTCCATGCGCCACGCCGAGGAGTTGTCCACCACGACCGCTCCAGCGTCAGCGACCCTCGGAGCGAGCGCGAGCGATGCCGCCTTGCCGCACGAGAACAGCGCGAGATCGAGGCCGGAGAAGTCCGCTGCCTCCGCGTCCTCGACGACGACCTCCGCCCCGCACCAGTCGAGCACCGCTCCCGCGGAGCGGCTCGAGGCGAAGTAGCGCATCTGCTCGACGGGAAAGCCCCGCTCGGCGAGCACGCTCCGCATGACGCCACCGACCTGCCCCGTCGCTCCGAATATCCCCACTCGCACGGGCAGAAGGATACCGGCCCGGGAGACGTGGCTCAGCCGTCGAGGCCGAAGGCCGTATGGAGCACTCGCACCGCCTGGTCTGCCGACCCGGCGGCGACCATGCAGGAGATCCGGATCGGCGAGGTCGAGATCATCTGGATGTTGATCTGCTCGCGGGCCAGGGCCTCGAACATCGTCGCCGTCACGCCCGGGTTCGTCTTCATGCCCGCGCCGACGAGGGAGACCTGGGCGACGTCCTCGTCGACGGAGACCGCCGCCGAGCCGATCGTCGGCGTCAGCGACTCCGCGACGGCGGTGGCCGCAGCCAGCTCGGTCCGCGGGACCGTGAAAGAGATGTCGGTCGTCCCCTCGAGTGACGTGTTCTGCACGATCATGTCGACGTTGACCTGTGCGTCGGCCAGTGCCCGGAACAGCGCGGCAGCGACACCGGGGCGGTCCGGCACGCCGGTGATCGTGCACTTCGCCTCCGACGCGTCGCTCGTCACTGCCGACACGATCGCTTGCTCCATGACGGGAACCTCCTCCGTGACCCAGGTGCCCGGCTCCCAGGTGAAGCTCGAGCGGACGTGCAGCGGGACGTGGTGGTTGCGCGCGAACTCGACGGAGCGGAGCGCGAGCACCCGGCCTCCCGTCGCCGCCACCTCGAGCATCTCCTCGAAGGACACCTGGCGCAGGCGCCTGGCCGTCGAGACGATGCGGGGGTCGGCGGAGAACACGCCGGTCACGTCCGTGTAGATCTCGCACGTCTCGGCCCCGAGCGCAGCCGCGAGCGCCACGGCCGTCGTGTCCGAGCCGCCGCGGCCCAGGGTCGTGACGTCGTGGGCCTCGGAGACGCCCTGGAACCCGGCGACGACGGGCACGACACCGCGGGCGACGGCGTCGCGCAGCCGGTCGCCCCGCACCTCGAGGATCTTCGCGTTCGTGTGCGTCCCGTCGGTGATGATGCCCGCCTGGCTCCCCGTGAACGAAGCCGCAGCGACGCCGAGCTCGGCCAGCGCCATGCACACGAGCGCCATCGAGATCCGCTCGCCGGCCGTGAGGAGCATGTCGAGCTCGCGCCCGGGCTGGACGCGGCTCACGTCCCTCGCCAGCCGGATCAAGTCGTCGGTGGTCTTGCCCATGGCGCTCACGACGACGACGACGTCGTCGCCGGACCGCCGCGTGCGCGCGATGTGGTCGGCGACCGCCCTGATCCGCTCCGAGTCCGCGACCGAGGTACCGCCGTATTTCTGGACGACGAATGGCACGCCGCAAACCTAGCGCCGCGTCGCGGCTAGCTTGTCCGACCGTGCCGAGCGACAAGCGAGCGCGCCAGCGCGCGATGAGGGAGCTGAAGCTCGCCGAGCAGGAGCGCAAGCGCAAGCGGAGCAGCTCGCTGCGCAAGGGCGCCGGAGCGGTCGTGGTGGTCGCGGTCGTGGTGGGGCTCGTCGTGCTCTTGAGCAGCGGGGGCAGCCCGAAGAAGAAGACGACCGCGGCGAGCGCGGTGACGGGGACGTCCACCTCGGCTCCCGCGTCG
>DAHXNN010000009.1 GCA_027365385.1 Acidimicrobiaceae bacterium
CCACCAAGTCACGCTCAGCCCCGCCGCCTGAGCTCGACCACCTGACCATCGGGACTTCGTCCCGAGCGGGGCTCTGCCCCGCACCCCTGGTCCCGCGCGCCCACACCGGTGCACTACTCACGCAAGTATTTTCGGTTCAGCCGGCACGGCGATGAGGAGCGCGATCGCCCAGCGGTCGCCCGGTGACGGGAGCCGTCGGGCGAGCGAGGTGCGGACGCGGCCGCCGTCGGACGTCCGAGGCACCCCCGGACGCTACAGGGTGCGTCCGCGTCCCGGTGGCCAGCGCCTACGCTTTCCCGGGTGGACCCGGACGCGCCGTGCTGAGCTGCCCGTGCTGAGCTGCCTGTGCTGAACTCCCTGCTCTCTCCCATCCTCGGTCTCCACGGGTTCGCTGCCTACGCGATCGTCGCAGTCCTCTGCTTCGGCGAGGCTGCGTTCCTGCTCGGCTTCGTCGTCCCGGGCGAGACAGCCGTGGTGCTCGGCGGTGTTCTCGCGTCGGAGCACCACGTCAGCCTCCCCGCCATGGTCGTCCTCGTCGTCGTCGCCGCGGTCGTCGGTGACACGGTCGGCTACGCGGTGGGCAAGCGCTTCGGTCCAGCGCTGCTCCGCCATCGGCTGCTTCGCGACCGCCCGGGCGTCGACAAGGCGCGGGAGTTCCTCAAGCGGCGGGGGAGCGCGGCTGTCTTCCTCGGTCGCTTCACTGCGGTGTTCCGGGCTCTCGTCCCCGGAATCGCCGGCATGTCCGACCTGCCCTACCGGCGGTTCTTCGTCGCGAACGCTCTCGGTGGGCTCATCTGGGGCGTCGCCTACACCTTGGCGGGCTACGCGGTTGGCCTCTCATACAGGCGGGTCCTGTCCGACGCGAGCACGGTCTCGACGGCGATCATCGCCGTCGTGGCGGCTGCGCTCGTCGCATGGTTGGTGCGCCGGCGGGTCAAGGAGCGCCGTGAGGTCGTATCTCGTCGCCGGGAGCACGAGGACGAGAGCGCGGAATCCCGACCGTGAAGGTCGCCTATTGGCCGGCGCATGGCTATGCTGGACGCAGGAGGGCCCGCAGCGGGTCCAGCATCGACGTGCTGCGCACGAGGCGCACCCGCCCGACGACCACAGGAGAGAGCTAGATGGCACTGCAGCTAGGCGATGTCGCCCCCGATTTCACCGCCGAGTCGACGGAGGGCACGATCCACTTCTACGACTACCTCGGCGATAGCTGGGGCGTGCTCTTCTCGCACCCGAAGGACTTCACGCCTGTCTGCACGACCGAGCTCGGCGAGGTCGCGCGGCTGAAGGGCGAGTTCGACAAGCGCGACACCAAGGTCCTCGGACTGTCCGTCGACTCGCTCGAGTCCCACAACGGCTGGGTCGGCGACATCGAGGACGCGACAGGCCACGCGCTCAACTATCCCCTGCTCGCGGACCCCGACCACACGGTGTCCGATCTCTACGGGATGATCCACCCGAACGCCAGCGACACCTTGACCGTGCGCTCGGTGTTCGTCGTCGGACCGGACAAGAAGGTGAAGCTCACGATCACCTACCCGGCGAGCACGGGGCGCAACTTCGCTGAGATCCTACGTGTCATCGACTCGCTCCAGCTCACGTCCGGCCACTCCGTGTCGACGCCGGTGAACTGGACGTCCGGCGAGGATGTCATCATCGCCCCGTCGATCAGCGACGAGGACGCGGCGACCCGCTTCCCGAAGGGCTTCCGCACGATCAAGCCCTACCTGCGACTCACGCCTCAGCCGGACCGCTGAGCCGGCGCGGCGTACGGCCTTCGTGACCCGAGGGCCGCACGCCGACCGGCCGACGGCCGGATATGCCCGGAGCACCCGGATTGGCGGTGGAGCGCGGGCTCGTCCTCGCGTGGCCGCCGGACATGTGGGGTCCACGGCTACTGTCGGGATGGTGCGCCGCAGAGCTCTCGCCGGATGGCGACGCGTGTGTGCCGTGCCGGCCCTCGTGCAGGACGGATGGTTGTACCTCGTCTCGGCCGTCTTCGCGGGGATCACGGCCGTCGCCGCCGGGTCCGCCGACTACCGCGGCTGGGGCGAGATGGCTCTCGTGGCGTACGCGGTCGCCGCGCTCGCGTGCTTCGCGGTCGCCCGGCTGGCAGTTCGCTCGGCCCGGCCGGCGCACGTCATGGCGATCGCCCGGCGGACCCTCGTCGTGCTCGTGCTCGGCGGCGCCGTCCTGGCGCCACTCGCGACTCAGCTCGTCTGGCGGGCAGAGGGGGTCCCGGGCCAGCACGCGCAGCCGGAGGTCGCCGTCGTCGAGCGTGCAGGCGACCGAGCTGCCAACAGCCGCGACCCCTATCTGCTCCATCCGACGACGGTCGGCACCGGACCGAGGACCGACGCGAAGCAGGTCGACGAGAGCTCCTTCTTCCCGTACCTCCCCGGGATGGTGCCGTTCGGCCTTGTCAACGCCGTCAAGCTGCCTCCAGAGCTCCAAGACGCCCGGGTCGCCCTGACGGGGTTCACGCTCGTGGTGGGGGCGCTCGCTCTGCTCTGGAGCGATGCCAGCCTCGGAAGGCGTGGACGCGCCCTGCAGTTCCTCGTCGTCCTGCCTTCGGGAGCGCTGCCGATGGTGACGGGTGGAGACGACCTGCCGGTGCTCGCGCTCATGCTGCTCGGGCTCGTCTTCGCTGAGCAGCGAAGACCGGTCCTCGCCGGCGTCGTCCTCGGACTGTCGGGGACGCTCAAGTTCACGGCCTGGCCATTGCTCGTGCTCATGCTGTTCGCCGCGCGCGACCGCGAGAGCCGGCCCGCGCCCCTGCGCTTCGGTCTAGCTGCCGCGCTCGTCGTCGCGCCCGTGCTCGGTCTCGGGATCGCACTCGACCCGGCGTCGTTCTTCGACAACGTCGTCCGGTTCCCGCTCGGCCTGACGCGGGTCCACTCGCCCGCCGCGAGCCCGCTGCTCGGCCAGATCCTCGTCAGTGCCGACCCGCGTCACAAGGTTGCGATCACGGCGGCGCTGGTCCTCGCCGGCGCGGTGATCGTGGCCGTCGCGTACCTGCGGTACCGGCCGATGACGCCGGCGGCCGTCGCCCGCTTCACGGGCTCCGCGATGGCACTCGCCACGGTGCTCGCCCCGGCGACGCGCTTTGGCTACCTCATCTACCCGGTGAACTTGTTCATCTGGGCGTACGTGCTCGATGGCATGACACATGGCGCCATCGCCCGGGGAGCGGCGCGGGAGCGGGCGGCTCAGTCCGCGTCGTCGACCTCGAACACGGTCACCGACGCGGTGCTCGTCGGGCCGTTCGCCCCGCCTCCGCTGAGCGCGGGGGTGATCGATATGGCAGCGGGCCGAACGACGATGCCCACCTCCCAGTAGAAGCCGTCCGAGCTCGGGATCTTCGCGAAGATACGCGTCCCGCTACCGGTCACGGTGGCGTCGGCGGCGAGGACCGACCAGTGGTCGTGACGCAGCTCGTCGACGAAGAACGTCGACACCGCAGCAGCCGGGTGGCCCACGGCGATCGTGAAGGTGCCGCTGTAGAGGCTGACAGCGAGCCTCGGGCGCGTGGCGCTCGTGACGACGGCACCGCTCGGCACGACGAGCGCGGCGACGACGTCGGCAGGGGGTTCGCCGCCTTCTGCGATGCGCCGTATGATGGGACCCGCGGGACGCGCGGCGAAGCCGGCGCCGCGGAGCTTCCCGAGGGACGCGCCGCCGACGCTCTTCTCGCCGCTCCCGGCAATCGCGACGGCGAACCCACCGACGACGACGACGGCTACGCACGCGACCACCACGAGGGCGGGGCGTAGCGTCGGGCGCACAGCGGTGACGGTCACCGCGCCGCCAGGCTCTGCCTCGGCACGTCGGTCGGCTTCGGGCTGATTCTGCACGGTGTCTACACGCCGAGGGTAGCTGCCC
>DAHXNN010000020.1 GCA_027365385.1 Acidimicrobiaceae bacterium
CGAGCGAGTACGCGGGGTCAGGGTGGCCGTCCGGCCGACCGAGGTGGGTGCAGATCGTCACCTCGGCGCCGTGCTCGCGCAGCCACTCGATGGTCGGCAGGGTCGACGTGATGCGGTAGTCGTCGGTGATGGACTGCGCGCCGTCGGACGCGGTCGCTATCGGCACGTTGAAGTCCGCGCGGAGCAGGACCTTCTTGCCCGAGACGTCGGGGAGGTCCTCGAGGAGCGGCAGGCGACCGGTCATCACGAGCCGAGCGTCACGGCGAGGTCGACGAGGCGGCTCGCGTAGCCCCACTCGTTGTCGTACCAGCCGAAGGCCTTGACGAGCGTCGTGCCGTCCCCGAGCGGGAGCGCCATCGTGAGCTCGGAGTCGAAGGTGCACGATGCCGGCGAGCCGACGATGTCGCTCGAGACGAGCGGCTCGTCGCTGTAGACGAGCACCTTCGCAAGCGGTCCGGTGGTCGCCGCTGACTTGAACGCCGCGTTGACGGCCGACGCGTCGACCTCTGCCCCGACGATCGCGGTGAAGTCCGTGATCGAGCCGTCCTTCACCGGCACTCGCAGCGACGTCCCGTCGAGCTTGCCACGCATGGACTGGAGGACGAGACCGGTCGCACGCGCAGCCCCGGTCGACGTCGGCACGATGTTGACCGCAGCAGCACGCGCGCGCCGGAGGTTGTCGCGGGCGAGGTCGAGCAGCTCCTGGTCGTTGGTGTAGGCATGCACGGTCGTCATGAGACCGTGGCGGACGGTGAACGCGTCGTCGAGGACCTTGACCATCGGGACGAAGCAGTTCGTCGTGCACGATGCGTTCGACACGATGACGTGCTTCCCGGGGTCGTACGTGTCGTCGTTCACACCCACGACGAACGTCGCGTCCGAGTCGTCCGAGGGAGCCGAGACGATGACGCGCTTCGCGCCGGCGTCGAGGTGGGCCGCGGCGGCGGCACGCTTGGTGAACCGACCGGTCGACTCGACGACGACGTCGACCCCGATCTCCCCCCAGGGGAGCTTCGCGGGATCGCGCTCTGCATGGACGGCGATCTCCTTGCCGTCGACGGCAAGACCGCGCTCGGACACGACAACCTGGCCGGCGAAGCGCCCGTGCGTCGAGTCGTAGCGCAAGAGGTGTGCGTTCGCCTCGGTCGTGACGAGGTCGTTGATCGCCACGATCTCGACGTCGGCTCCGGACGCGCGCACGGCTCGGAGGAAGTTCCGACCGATCCTCCCGAATCCGTTCACTGCGACACGCACGGTCATCTCGCAACCACCTCGATCTCGTCCGACGTGGCGCGGTGCGCGCCCCGTGCCGTCAACTGCCGACCAGCCCTGACAATCTCGCCCAACACCGCCGCGGCGCGCAACCCGAGGACGTCGGGGCGCAAGCGCCGCCCCGGCCCGGGCGCGCTCCCTCTCGCCTCAGCCGATCGCCCGGAGCGCTGCTCCGAGAAGGAGCGGGTCGTGGACTTCGTCACCTGGAGCTGCGAGCCTCCCTGTCCACAGCAGCGGACCGGCAGGCACGTCGCCGACCGCGATCGACTCGGGGTCGGCGAGCACCCAGTCCGGCTCGATCCCGTGCCTTTGGAGCGCCCGCACATGGTCGGCGACGTCGTAGCCGGCCGTCTCCGGCATCTGCTGGCGGAGGTTGCAGACGTAGACGACACGTGCGCTCGTCGCGGCGACTGCGCTGCGGACCGACTCCGGCGCGAGCGCGGCGAGCACGCTCGTGTACAGCGATCCCGGCCCGACGACGATCTGGTCGGCTGCGGCGATCGCGGCGAGGACCTCGGCAGGGGCCCGGGCGTCCGCGGGCACGAGCGAGACCCGCGTGATGCCGGCCGTCGCCATGATGCGGACCTGGCCCTCGAGCTCGCACCCCGCGGCCTCCGCCGTCAACACGACGGGTCCCGCCGTCGCCGGTAGCACGAGCCCCACCGTCGCGAGCAGGCGGCAGGCCTCGCGCATCGCCTCGACGAAGTCGCCGGAGGTGGCCGCTAGGGCCGCGATGAGCAGGTTCCCGAACGCGTGGCCGTCGAGCTCTCCCCCACCGGCGAACCTGTGCTCGAGCGCGTCGCCGAGCAGCGAGCGCTCGGAGAGCAGCGCTCCGAGGCACTTGCGCAGGTCGCCGGGCGCGGGGATGCCGAGCAGCTCCCGCAGCCTCCCGCTCGAGCCCCCGTCGTCGGCGACCGAGACGACGGCCGTGACGTGCGAGGCGTAGCCGCGCACCGCGACCAGGCTCGTCGCGAGGCCGTGGCCGCCGCCGATGGCGACGACCACGGGCCCGCCTTCTCTCACCGCTCGATGTCCCGGTGGTGCACGACGGGGCCGAAGCCGTGCCGGCGGATGCGGCTCGCGAGCTCCTCGGCGACGGCGACGGAGCGGTGGCGACCTCCCGTGCAGCCGATCGCGATCGACAGGTACGACTTGCCCTCGCGGGCATAGGCGGGGAGAAGGAAGGCGAGCAGGTCTTCGAGCCGGGCGAGGAACTCGTCGGCCTCCGGTTGGTCGAGCACGTAGCGCCGCACGTCCTCGTCGAGCCCGGTGTGCTCGCGCAGCGCCGGGACCCAGTGCGGGTTGGGCAGGAAACGGCAGTCGAGGACGAGGTCGACGTCGAGGGGGATCCCGTGCTTGTAGCCGAACGAGACGACCGACGTCTCCATGGAACCGGCGGCCTCGCTGCCGGAGAACAGATCGACGAGGCGTGCGCGCAGCTCGTGGACATTGAGCACGCTGGTGTCGAGGACGAAGTCCGCGTCGTCACGCATCGGACCGAGCAGCTGGCGCTCGCTACGGATGGCCCCGAGCACGCCATCGGCCTCCACGGGGTGGCGCCTGCGCGTCCCTTCGAAGCGCCGGACGAGGACGTCGTCGGAGGCGTCGAGGAAGAGCACACGGACGCGCGCCCCGCTCGAGCGCAACGAGGAAACCGCTGAGGACCACTCCCCGACGGTGTCTGCTCCTCCGCGTCCCGCGACGAAGCAGAAGCGGTCGAGGTCCGCGCCAGGTCCCGAGGTGAGCTCGGAGAGCTTGCCGACGAGTGCCGGCGGGAGGTTGTCGATGACGAACCAGCCGAGATCCTCGAGGTCCGCAGCAGCACTCGAACGACCCGCACCGGAAAGTCCGGTGACGATCAGGTACTCAGCCATCGCTCACTCCCCTCGACGGGCGATCATCCCACGCCTCCGGTCGGCGGGACATCGCCTCGACCCTCCGTCCCGGCACCGACCCGCGGGCTCGGCCCGGCGGCACGTGGCCGGTGCTCGAACCGCATGGCGAGCAGCCTGGGGATCGACCGCTCGAGGTCGGGAGCGACAGACGTCGCGAGCAGCTCCGCCGGTGGCGGGGGCTCGCGCATGCGCACGAGCAGCAGGTCGTGCTCGGCGAGTGGGTTCACGTAGCGCGAGAGGGGGCGGTGGGCGAAGGGGATCCGCACCCCCGCGTCGACCTCCTCCCACGTCACGCCCTCGTCGAGGTACGGCCCGACACGCCAGTACGTCTCGCCGAGTATCTGGTCGTCGACGAGACCGCTCCCCGACCCCTGGAGCAAGGGGTGGTTGACGAGGAGGACGAAGCGGCCCTCTGGCGCGAGCACCCGCGCAACCTCGTCGAGCACAGCGTCGACGTCCTCGGCGTGCTCGATGACGAGCGCGCACACCACGCCGTCGAAGCTCGCGTCCGCGAAGGGCAGTCGCTCGCCCTCGCCCAGGAGGTAGCGGGGCGCAAGGTCGCCCGCGAGCTGGGCGTTGGCGAGCTGGGCGTTGGCGAGCTGGGCGACCGAGCGGTCGATGCCGACGACGGCGGCTGGTGCGGAAAGGCTTGCGAGCAGGTAGCGAGCGACCTGCCCTTCGCCACAGCCGAGGTCGAGGATGCGGTGGCAGCCGGACAGCTCGGCGGCGATGCCGGGAAGGATCTCGTGCTCGTACTCCGGGTCCGCTCCGTCGGTGAAGGTCTCCCGCCACCATCTGGCATGGCGTTCCCACACCTCGCGCCGCGCCTTGGCACCGGAGTCCCGCCCTGACGCGCTCACGCAGGCGCCGGCGCCGGCTGGGCCGTCGTGGGATGGAGGTGCGCGTAGACGGCACCGGCGACGACATCGGGCAGCCAGGCCAACGCCTCGAGCTGCGCGATGCTCGCCGTGCGCACCTGACCGACGCCCCCGAGCTCGGCGACGAGCCTGCGCTGGCGTGCAGGGCCGAGGCCGGCGATGCCGTCGAGCGCACCCTTGTGGGTCCTGCGCCGGCGGAGCTCCCGGTGGTAGGTGATCGCGAACCGGTGCGCCTCGTCGCGCAGCTGCTGGAGCAGGTAGATCGCCGCGCTGTCGCGTGGGATGCGGAGCGGTTCCTCCCGGCCTGGCCGGAAGACCTCCTCGAACTGCTTCGCGAGGGCCGCGAGCTCGACTCGTCCCGTCAGGCCCAGCTCGTCGAGCACCTGGACGCCGACGTTCAACTGACCCTTCCCACCGTCGATAAGCAGCAGTTGCGGTGGGTAGGCGAAGCGCGTCGGGCGGCCCTCCGCGCCAGGCTTCGGCTCCTCGTCAAGCCGCTTCAGCCGCCGCGTCAGCACCTCGTGCATCGCTCCGTAGTCGTCGTTGCCCTGCACTGCAGTTACCTTGAAGCGCCGGTAGTCCGAGCGCTTCGGCAAGCCGTCCTCCATGACGACCATCGACCCGACATAGTCCGTGCCCTGGAGGTGGCTCATGTCGTAGCACTCGATGCGCAGCGGAGCGTCGGGCAGGCCGAGGTGCGCCTGGAGCTCGTCGAGCGCCGTAGCTCGCGTCGACAGGTCGCTCGCTCGGCGCATCGCGTGCCGCTGCAGCTGCTCTGCGGCATTGGCACGCGCGACGTCGAGCAGCGCACGGCGCCGGCCGCGCAGCGGCACGCGCACCGCCACCCGGCCGCCGCGGCGCTCGGCGAGGAAGGCCTCGTAGGTCGCGAGCTCCTCCGGCAGCGCAGGGACCAGCACCTCGCGCGGGTAGCCGAGAGGCGTCTCGAGGTACTGCTGCTCGAGGATCCGTGCGACGAGCCCGGCGGGCTCGAGCGGTTCGACCTTCTCGAGCACGAAGCCCTGGCGCCCGACGACGCGCCCCCGCCGCACGTGGAGCACTTGCACCGCCGCTTCGAGCTCGTTCTCGGCGACCCCGACGACGTCGATGTCCTCGCCCGAGTCCGCGACCATCTCCTGACGCTCGCTCGCAAGCCGCACCGAGGCAAGCTGATCACGCAGGCGAGCGGCGCGCTCGTACTCGAGAGCGTCCGACGCTCTCCGCATCTGCTCCTCGAGCCGGGACACGACCGGTCCGGTGTCCCCGTCGAGGAAGCCCATCAGCTCCTCGACGAGGGCGCGGTAGCCCGCCGCGCCGATGGCGCCGACGCATGGTCCGGAGCATCGCTCGATGTGGTGGAGCAGGCATGGCCGCCCGAGCCGCTCGTGACGGCGCATCTTCGCGTCCGAGCAGGTCCGGATCGGGAACGAACGGAGCAGTAGGTCGAGCGTCTCGCGAATGGCCCACGCGTGCGCGTATGGGCCGAAGTAGCGCGTGCCCTTGCGCTTCGCACCACGCATGACCGTCGCCCGCGGCCACTGCTCCTCGACCGTGACGGCGAGGTAGGGATAGCTCTTGTCGTCCACGAGCCGCACGTTGAACCGCGGCCTGTGCGCCTTGATGAGGTTGTACTCGAGCATCAGCGCCTCGACGTCGCTGCGGACCTGGATCCACTCGACCGAGGCCGCCCGCTCCATCATCTGGAGTGTCCGCGGGTGCAGCTGCGCGGGCTGCTGGAAGTAGCTCGAGAGCCGGCTGCGAAGCGAGCGCGCCTTGCCGACATAGATGATCCTGCCCTCGGCGTCCTTGAACTGGTAGGACCCCGGAGCGTCGGGTATGGCCTCGGGGCGCTCCAACACAGCACCTCGAGGGTAGTAGGGTCCGGCGGTCGGCCGAGCCATGCGCGTGGCTCACTTCCAGCGGAAGTGGACGAACACCCTCCCCCAGTTGCGCGAGTCCTTCTCGACGCGGTGGTAGAGCGGACGCACGTCGTCCTCGGCGAGGAAGCGGAGCACGTGCTTCTTCAGCTGCCCCGAGCCCTTGCCAGGGATGATCTCGACAGTCGTCGCGTGGATCCGCACCGCCTCGTCGATGACGCCGCGCAGCGCCCGGTCGATATCGTGGCCGCGGTTGTAGACGTCGTGGAGGTCGAGCCGCAGCTTCGACATCTCGCCGTCACCGCCGGCGTAGGAGGGGCTTCAGGAACTGCCCCGTGTAGCTCGCCTTCACCTTGGCGACCGCCTCGGGAGTCCCTTCGGCGACGAGGGAGCCGCCACCGCTCCCGCCCTCGGGGCCGAGGTCGACGATCCAGTCGGCGGACTTGACGACGTCGAGGTTGTGCTCGATGACGATCACCGTGTTGCCCTGGTCGACGAGGCGCTGCAGGACGCCGAGCAGCTTGCGCACGTCCTCGAAGTGCAGCCCCGTGGTGGGCTCGTCGAGGATATAGAGCGTGTGGCCCGTCGACCGCTTCGACAGCTCCGATGCGAGCTTCACGCGCTGCGCCTCGCCGCCCGAAAGCGTCGGGGCGCTCTGGCCGAGCCGCACGTAGCCGAGGCCGACGTCGACGAGGGTCTGCATGTGGCGCGCGATCGGCGGCTGCGCCGAGAAGAGCTCGAGCGCCTCCTCACAAGAGAGATCGAGGACGTCGGCGACCGATTTGCCGCGCCAGAGCACCTCGAGCGTGTCGCGGTTGTAGCGGGCCCCCTTGCACACCTCGCACGGCACGTAGATGTCGGGCAGGAAGTGCATCTCGATCTTGATCGTGCCGTCGCCCGAGCACGCGTCGCACCGCCCGCCGGAGACGTTGAAGGAGAACCTGCCCGGCTGGTAGCCGCGAAGGCGCGCCTCCTGGGTCTCGGAGAACAGCCGCCGGATGTTGTCGAACACCCCCGTGTAGGTCGCCGGGTTCGACCGCGGGGTCCTGCCGATGGGCGACTGGTCGATGTCGATGATCTTGTCGAGCAGCTCAGCGCCCTCGACGGATCGGTGCCGGCCAGGGACGGTCTTCGACCGGTAGACGTGGCTCATCAAGGAGCGGTGCAAGATGTCGTTGACGAGGGTGGACTTGCCCGAGCCTGAGACACCCGTGACGACGACGAGGCAGCCGAGCGGGAAGGACACGTCGATGTCGCGGAGGTTGTGCTCGCGGGCGCCACGCACGACGAGACGGCCGGAGCCGACCGGCCGGCGCTTGGCGGGCACCTCGATCACGAGCCGGCCGGAGAGGTAGCCGCCGGTCACCGACTTCTCGCTCGCGAGCAGGTCGGTGACCGTGCCGGAGCAGACGACCTCGCCACCGTGCTCGCCGGCACCCGGGCCGATGTCGACGACGTGGTCCGCGACACGGATCGTCTCCTCGTCGTGCTCGACGACGATCACGGTGTTGCCGATGTCACGAAGGCGCACGAGCGTGTCGATGAGCTTCCGGTTGTCCCGCTGGTGGAGGCCGATCGAGGGCTCGTCGAGCACGTAGAGCACACCGACGAGGCCGCTGCCGATCTGGCTCGCGAGCCGGATCCTCTGCGCCTCGCCGCCCGCGAGTGTCGCAGCCGAGCGGTCGAGCGCGAGGTAGTCGAGGCCGACGTCGAGGAGGAACTGCAGGCGCGCCCGGATCTCTTTCAAGATGCGCTCCGCGATGAGCTCGTCCCGTTCGGAGAGCGACAGCGCGGCGAGCATCTCGGCGGCACGCCCGATCGGCTCGGCGGACAGCTCCGCTATGTTGCGGCCGTCGACGGTCACGGCGAGAGACTCGGGCTTCAGGCGCGTCCCCTCGCACGCAGCGCAGGGGACCTCGCGCATGTAGCCCTCGACCTGCTCGCGCTGGAAGTCCGAGCCGGCCTCGGAGTGGCGCCGCTCGAGCCAGGGCACAGCGCCCTCGAAGGTCGTGTCGTAGCTGCGGGTCGTGCCGTAGCGGTTGCGGTAGCGGATGTGGACACGCTTGTCGCCCGCCCCGTAGAGCACGACCTTGCGCTGGGCCTTCGTGAGCTTTCGCCACGGTGTCGCCGTCGAGAACCCGAAGGCGTCCGCTACGGCTCCGACGACCCGGGAGAAGTACTCGGTGCGCGCGCCGGCCCACGGCGCGATGGCCCCGCTCGCAAGGGAGAGCTCGTCGTTCGGCACGACGAGCTCGGGGTCGACCTCGTAGCGGGTGCCGAGGCCGGCACACGCGGGACACGCACCGTAAGGAGAGTTGAACGAGAAGCTCCGTGGCTCGAGCTCGTCGAAGGAGAGCCCGCACGAAGCGCACGCGAGGTGCTGGGAGAACGTGACGATCTCGTCGTCGTCGAGCATCTGGATCGCAGCGACGCCCTCGGCGAGGCGCAGCGCCGTCTCGATCGAGTCGGTCAGCCGCCGCTCGATCCCGTCACGACGCACGAGCCGGTCGACGACGACCTCGATGGTGTGCTGCTCGTAGCGAGCGAGATCGAGCTCTTCGCGTTGCGCGAGCTCGACGACCGCGCCGTCGACGCGCACGCGCGCGAAGCCCTGCTTCGCGAGGTCCCCGAGGAGTGCGTCGTACTCGCCCTTGCGGCCGCGCACGACGGGTGCGAGCACGTGGAAACGCGTCCCCTCGTCGAGGTCCATCACGCGGTCGACGATCTGCTGCGGGCTCTGGCGCGTCACGAGCTGCCCGCAGCTCGGGCAGTGCGGCTCCCCGATCCGGGCGTAGAGCAGCCGCAGGTAGTCGTAGACCTCGGTGACGGTCCCGACGGTGGAGCGAGGGTTGCGCGAGGCGGACTTCTGGTCGATCGAGATCGCGGGCGAGAGGCCCTCGATGAAGTCGACGTCGGGTTTGTCCATCTGACCGAGGAACTGCCGTGCATAGGAGGAGAGGGACTCGACGTAGCGGCGCTGGCCCTCCGCGTAGATGGTGTCGAAGGCGAGCGACGACTTCCCCGAGCCGGACAGGCCCGTGAAGACGATGAGGCGATCGCGCGGGAGCTCGATCGAGACGTCCTTCAAGTTGTGCTCACGCGCTCCGCGGATGACGATCGAACCCGACATCTGCGGGAGGCTACCGGCGCTCAGGAGACCTCCCGCAGCTCTCGGCGTAGCGACCGGACCTCGTCGCGCAGCCGGGCCGCGTACTCGAAGCGCAGCTCGGCGGCCGCCTGGTGCATCTCGGCCTCGAGTGTCGCGAGCAACCTCTCGAGCTCGTCGGCAGGCAGGTCGCCCGGGCTCTCCGGGATGGCAGCGCCGGCATGCTCGGCCGCGCGACGACCTGCTCGACGCGAGCGGTCCGAGCGCCCCGCCGGCAACGGCGCCCCTGGCGCCTCGAGGAGCTCCCCGGTACCCGCCGCCGAGCGGAACTGTGCGACGAGGTCGGTCACCGCCTTGCGGATCGTCTGGGGGTCGATGCCGTGCTCGAGGTTGTAGGCGCGCTGCACCTCGCGCCGCCGCTCGGTGACCGACATCGCCTGGCGCATCGAATCGGTGATCGTGTCGGCATAGAGCACGACTCGCCCCGACACGTTGCGAGCAGCACGGCCCATCGTCTGGATGAGCGAGGTCGTCGACCGCAGGAAGCCCTCTTTGTCCGCGTCGAGGATCGCGACGAGTGAGACCTCGGGCAGGTCGAGGCCTTCACGCAGCAAGTTGATCCCGACGAGCACGTCGAACTCGCCGAGGCGCAGGTCACGGATGATCTCGATCCGCTCGATCGTGTCGACGTTCGAGTGCAGATAGCGCACCTTCAGTCCCGACTCGAGGAGGTAGTCCGAGAGGTCCTCGGCCATCTTCTTCGTGAGCGTCGTCACGAGCACCCGCTCGCCTCGTGCCGTGGTCTTCTCGATCTCGACGATGAGATCGTCGATCTGGTGCTTCGTCGGCTTGACGACGACCTCGGGGTCGACGAGTCCGGTCGGCCGCACGATCTGCTCGGCGACGACCGTCGAGACCGAGAGCTCGTAGGCCGACGGGGTCGCCGACATAAAGATGCATTGGTTGACCCTCGCCTCCAGCTCCTCGAAGCGCAGTGGGCGGTTGTCCATAGCGGAGGGGAGGCGGAAGCCGTGCTCGACGAGCATCTCCTTGCGCGAGCGGTCACCGGAGTACTGGCCGTGGAGCTGGGGCACCGAGACGTGGCTCTCGTCGAGGACGAGGAGCCAATCCTTCGGGAAGTAGTCGAGAAGCGTGAACGGCGCCTCCCCGGCGGCTCGACCGTCGAGGTGCCGGCTGTAGTTCTCGATGCCCGAGCAGTGGCCCACCTCGGCGAGCATCTCGAGGTCGTGCTCGGTGCGCATCCGCAGCCGCTGCGCCTCGAGGATCTTGTCCTGTCCCTCGAGCTCACGCAGCCGATCGCCGAGCTCGACCTCGATCGTCCCGATCGCCCGGCGCAGTCGCTCGTCGCCCGCGATGTAGTGGGTCGCCGGGAACACGACGAGCTCCCCGAGCTCCCCGAGGAGCTCACCCGTGAGCGCGTCGAAGCGCGTGATGCGCTCGACGTCGTCGCCGAACAGCTCGACGCGCACGGCCGTCTCCTCGTACGCAGGATGGAGCTCGACGGTGTCGCCCCGCACGCGGAACTTGCCCCGGACGAGGTTCGCGTCGTTCCGCTCGTACTGGAGCTCGACGAGCTGGCGGAGGAGCCCTCGCTGGTCGTGGGTCTCGCCGGGGTGGACGACGATGATTCGGTCCTGGTACTCCTCGGGCGAGCCGAGACCGTAGATGCACGAGACCGACGCGACGACGATGACGTCGCGTCGGGTGAGCAGGCTCGCCGTCGTCGAGTGGCGGAGCCTGTCGATCTCGTCGTTGATCGACGAGTCCTTCTCGATGTACGTGTCGGTCGTCGGGAGGTACGCCTCGGGCTGGTAGTAGTCGTAGTAGGAGACGAAGTACTCGACGCGGTTGTCCGGGAAGAGCTCACGGAACTCCCCTGCCAGCTGGGCCGCGAGAGACTTGTTGGGCGCGAGGACGAGGGTCGGGCGCTGCGCGTGCTCGATCGTCCAGGCGATCGTCGCACTTTTCCCGCTGCCGGTGATGCCGAGCAGGGTCTGGTAGCGCTCCCCGCGGTCGAGCCCCGCAGCGAGCGTCGCTATGGCCTTCGGCTGGTCCCCTGCAGGCTGGAATTCGGAGACGACCCGGAACGGAGGCACGACGACATCGTACCGAGAGGGTGCTCGCTCACCTTCCGATGAGCTCGCCTCGCCGGTCAGCACCCCGCCGGATCATCCCGCCGGATCATCCCGCCGAAGGGACTCGACGAAGCGCCACGCCTCGTCCACCATCTGGGCGAGCTCCCCGAGGCTCCCGACGTTGGGGATAACGAAGTCCGCCGCCCGGACGCGCTCCGCCCTGCCCGCCTGCGCGGCGATGCGGGCACGGGCATCCCCGGCGGACATCGACCGCCAACGGACGAGCCGCTCGACGAGCACGTCCTCGGGGGCGTCCACGACGATCAACGCGTCGAGACCGTAGCGCTCGCGCCCGCGAGTCTCGACGAGCAGAGGGGAGTCGACGACGCCGACGACGCCGCTGGACCGTCGCCACGTGTCGATGGCCGCCGCCACGATCCCGTCGACGACCGGGTGGACGATGGCCTCGAGGTCGGCCCGAGCATGCGGGTCGGCGAACACGAGCGACGCGAGCCCCGCCCGGTCGACCGAGCCGTCGCTCCTGACGACGCCCTCGAAGCGCGCCCGCACCGCCTCGGCGCCCGCCGATCCGGCGGCGAGCGCGGCCCTCGCCGCATCGTCCGCGTCGACCACCTGCGCGCCGTGCGCTGCGAGCGCTCTCGACACCGTCGACTTCCCCGAGCCGATGGCTCCGGTGCAACCGACGACGACGGAGGCAAGATGCCCACGTCCCGACGCGAGAGCGACGGGCCGCCCGCCGACGTCAGGGCTCGTCGACAGCCTCGTCGGCGACTGGGGCCTCGGCGACTGGGGCCTCGGCGACTACGGCCGGATCGTCGCCCGCCGGGACGGCCAGGGCCGTCTCCACGGTACTGCCGGCGTCGACAGCGAAGTCGGCCCACGCGGCCTGCGCCTCGGTCTCGGGAGTGAACTCCGCAGCCGCGTAGTCGAAGTTGCCGATGTAGTTGCCCTCGGCGTCGTACGCGTGCTCGCCGAAGGCCTCGCGGTACTCCTCCGCGACCTCGCCGCCCTCGGCGGCCTGCTTGATCGACAGGCTTATGCGCCGACGCTGCAGGTCGATGTCGATGATCTTGACCCACAGCTCCTCGCCGGGGGTGACGACCTGCTCGGGGAGGTCGACGTGGTGCGACGCCATCTCCGAGATGTGGACGAGACCTTCGATGCCGTCTCCGACCTGGACGAACGCTCCGAAGGGAACGAGCTTGGTGATCCGCCCGTAGACGAGCTCGCCGATACGGTGCGCGCCGGCGAACTCCTGCCAGGGGTCCGACTGGGTCGCCTTCAACGACAGGCTGATCCGTTCCTTGTCGAGGTCGACGTCGAGCACCTGCACGGTCACCTCGTCACCGACGGCGACGACCGACGACGGGTGGTCGACGTGCTTCCACGACAGCTCCGAGACGTGGACGAGCCCGTCCATGCCACCGAGGTCGACGAAGGCGCCGAAGTTGACGACCGACGAGACGACACCCTTGCGGATCTCGCCGGGCTTCAAGTTCACGAGGAACTCGCCGCGCTGCTCCTTCTGGGTCTCCTCGAGCCAGGCCCGGCGGGAGAGGACCACGTTGTTGCGGTTCTTGTCGAGCTCGATGATCTTCGCCTCGATCTCCTTTCCAACGTAGGGCTGGAGATCCCGCACGCGCCGGAGCTCGACGAGGGAGGCAGGCAGGAAGCCCCGTAGGCCGATGTCGAGGATGAGGCCTCCCTTGACGACCTCGATCACCGGACCGCGGACCACGCCGCTCGAGTCTTTGATCTTCTCGATGTCCGCCCACGCCCGCTCGTACTGGGCGCGCTTCTTCGACAGGACGAGACGACCCTCCTTGTCCTCCTTCTGCAGGACAAGGGCCTCGACCTCGTCACCGAGGGAGACGATCTCGTGCGCGTCGACGTCGTGACGGATCGACAGCTCACGCGAAGGGATCACGCCCTCGGACTTGAAGCCGATGTCCAGCAGGACCTCGTCCTTGTCCACCTTCACGACGACGCCCTTGACGATGTCACCGTCCTCGAACTCGACGATCGTCTGGTTGACCGCATCGTCGAACGAGAGCGCTCCGAGATCGTCCTCGACGATGGCTCGCGGCGTGTAGACGCCGTCGGCGTCGAAGGTGCCCATCGGCTCGGAGCGGGTGGCCAACGCGGTGGCTCCCACGGCTGCTGCCGGGTCGTGCTGGGTCGTGGAGATGTCGTCGGGCATGGAGTGGTGGTCGCCTTAGCACTGAGGACGGCCGGCTGCTCGTTGCGAACGTTGCACGCTCGCCCTTGCCGCCGACCACGGACGGGGATGGCAAAGCCTACACCGCGACTCTACGCCTGCTTCGCGTCCGCCCAGCTCCTGCCCCATGCACAGTGGACCTCGAGCGGGACCTCGAGCTGCTCGGCCCCGAGCATCGCGTCGAGGGTCAGCCTCTCTACCTCGGAGCGCTCCGACCCCGGTGCCTCGACGAGGACCTCGTCGTGGACCTGGAGCACGATGCGGGCCGCGAGGCCGCCGTGCTCGAGCGCGGTGTCGAGACGGACGAGAGCCTTCTTGAACAGGTCCGCGGCGAGCCCTTGGATGCCAGCGTTCATCGCCTGGCGCTCCGCGGCCTGCCGCACCCGGAAGTTCGACGACGCGAGATCGGGGATGTAGCGGCGGCGCCCCGACAGCGTCTCGGTGAAGCCGCGGCGGCGCGCCTCGGCGACCGTCGCGTCCATATACGCGCGCACGGCCGGAAACGCCACGAAGTACTGAGCGAGGATCTCGGCCGCCTCGTCGACCGGCACTCCGAGGCGCTGCGCGAGGCCGTAGGCCTCCATGCCGTACGCGAGACCGTAGGAGATCATCTTCGCCTTCGAGCGCTGCGCCGCGGTGACCGCGTCCGGCTCGACCCCGAAGACCCGTACCGCTGTCGCTGTGTGGATGTCGCGCCCTTCGTCGAAGGCCCCGACGAGACCAGGGTCGCGCGAGAGGTGCGCGATGACTCGGAGCTCGATCTGGTTGTAGTCGGCGACGAGCAGCGCCGCGCCCGGAGCGGGGACGAATGCCTCCCGGAAGCGCCGGCCCTCGTCGGTCCGGACGGGGATGTTGTGCAGGTTCGGTTGGTCCGAGGAGAGGCGTCCCGTGCGCGCGACAGTCTGGTTGAACGTCGCGTGGATCCGGCCGTCGGGTGCGACCTCTGCGAGGAGTCCGTCGCCGTAGGTCGAGCGGAGCTTCTCGACCTCCCGGTAGCGCAGGAGAGCCTCGACGATGCCGGACTCGTCGCTGTACCGCAGCTTCTCGAGCGTCGCCGCGTCGGTCGAGTAGCCCGTCTTGGTCTTGCGGCCGGGGTTGAGCTTGAGCTTGTCGTAGAGCACGCGCCGCAGCTGGGGGGTCGAGTTGACGTTGAGGTCCTCGCCCGCGATGCGCCGGATCTCGCCTTCGAGCTGGCGTGCCTCGCCGGTGAGCTCGCCGTTGATCTCGCGGAGCCGATCGGCGTCGACGCCGATCCCGGCCACCTCCATCTTCGCGAGCACTCGCACGAGAGGGCGTTCCACCTCCTCGTAGAGACGCCGGGCACCCACCTCGTCGAGCTCCGCCCGGAGCCGGCCGGCGAGAGCGCCGGCGACCGTGGCCCGCCGAGCGGCGACCGCTGCGCGCTGCGCGCTACCCGGTGCGTCGAGGTCGAAGCCGAGCTGGCCGTCGGCGCCTTCGCCCTCGGTCCCTGGGCCCGGCCTCGC
>DAHXNN010000023.1 GCA_027365385.1 Acidimicrobiaceae bacterium
CGGCGCAAGCCGAACGTGGGAGGTGGCGATGTCACCGACTCGCAGAGTCCTGTCCCCGTGGTGGGGACAGGGGAGACTCAGCGGCTGGAGAGCGAAAAGAAAAGGCGTGCCTAGGAATGCCTAGGTTCGCTGGAGCGGAGAATGGGGGCATGGGAGACGACGTGGGCGGGCGCTTGGCGTGAGGAGCTGCGTGTGAGCGACCGCGTGCTGCGGCGGGGCCTCAGGCATCTGCGCAATCTCCACCGGAGGAACGGCGAGGTGACGCCCGCCGCGGTCGAGGAGCAACGGGCTGCGGCTGCGGTGGCGGCCGTCGCCGGCGCCTTCGCGCTCGCGGCCGTCGTCGCCGGGTCGTGGAAGGGCGACGTCCACAGTGCTGCGATCGAGCCGCAGGTCGTCGCCTGGAGCTCCGCGGCCGCGTTCACGGTGGCCGGAGTCGTGCTCACCCGGCGCCTCGCGTCGATGCTCGGCCACGTCGTCGCGGTCCGGACGATCCGGGCGGCGGGCAACGCGGTGAGGCTTCTCACGAGCATCGTCGGCTACGTCGTGGTGCTCTTCACGGCGCTCGGCCTGCTCTCGGTGTCGATAGCGCACATCCTTACTGCAGGCGCCCTCACCGGTGTCGTGCTCGGGATCGCTGCGCAGCAGAGCCTCGGCAACGTCTTTGCCGGCCTCGTGCTGCTCCTCGCGCGCCCCTTCACCCTCGGGGACCACGTCCGTATCAGGTCCGGATCGCTCGGCGGGATCTTCGACGGCGTGGTCCTCGGGATGAGCCTGACCTACGTGACGCTGAGCACCGACGACGGTCTTCTCAAGGTGCCGAACTCAGCGATGCTTGCCGCGGCTGTCGGCCCCTACAAGGGCCCGGCGACGCCAGCTGCGCCCGCAGTCCCCGCAGTCCCCGTCGCCGCCGACGCGCCCCAGCCGGACCTGCCGCCTGACCCCTTCAAGGTCCTTGCCAAGCGTGCCGACGATGCCGCGGGTGACGTCCCGGGCGGCCGTGCCGACGGCGGACCGGTCTGATCGGCGGTCGTCACGCCGGCGAGTGCTCGTGCGTGTGATCTGCCGGGTGCGGCAGGACGACCACGGGGCAGTGCCCGTGGTGGACGACGTGCTGGCTCACGGACCCGAGCAGGGCCCCCCGGAAGCCGCCGAGCCCTCGGGAGCCGACGACCAGCAGGTCCGCGTGCTTGGAGGCCTCCACGAGGACGTCTATCGGGTGCCCTTCGGCGAGGTGCGCGTCGACGTCGAGGCCGGAGAGCTCGTGCGTTCGGGTTGCGAGCACGGCGTCGAGGATCCCCTGCGCATAGGCGCGAAGATCTTCGACGTCGACCGGGGGTGCCATTGCGCTGCCCATCGCGCCGAGGCCCGTCCACGCTGGCGACATCGGCTGCCAGGCATGGACGACCTCGAGCGTCGCGTGGCGTAGCTTCGCCTCCTCGATCGCCCAGCCGAGAGCTGCGTTGCCGCCCTCGGAGCCGTCACTTCCTACGACGATCCGGCTCATCGCCACCTCCTCGGTCACGGGCAATGTGCCCGCACCCACGCTGCCCGCTCGCGGTGGCCGGCGAAAGGGCCAAACGTCACAGCTCGCGCGCCTGGGGAAGGCTTGCGCAGGGACCTTCGGCCCTCTCCGGATAGGGCCTTCGACTCTCGTGCCGGGGGCCCGCCGTGGTCATCATGGGTCCATGGCCCGCAGGAACCGGGCCGGGAAGAGGGAAGCAGCCATGAAGAACCCTGTGGAGATGCTCGGAGACCCAGCTGCAGTCGAGACGCCTCGCGTCCTGCAGTTCCTGACCCGCTCGCGGATCATGGGAGTGGGTTGGAGCGCGATGAGGATCTGGCTCGGCGTGATGTGGATCCAGGCGGGCGTCTCGAAGCTGTGGGGTGCGGAGAACCCCGCCTTCCTCCACCACAACGGCGCAGGTGTGGCGGGCTTCGCGGCGCATGGCGCCGCCGCGTACAGCTGGTGGGGGAGCTTCCTCCACAGCTTCGTCGTGCCCAACTCCGGCTGGATCGGCATCGTCGTGTCGCTCGCGGAGTTCCTCGTCGGGATCGGCCTCGCCATCGGCTTCCTCACACCAGCCGCTGCCCTCGGTGGCCTGCTGCTCAACTTCACCTACGCCATGTCGGGAACAGCGAGCGTCAACGCCTTCTACGCGCTGTTCGCAGTGGTGATCCTCGCCACTTGGCGCACCTCGGGCATGATCGGGGTCGACGGGATCGCCTCCGGCTACCTCCAGCGGCACCGTGAGGGCCGTGAGGCCGGCAGCCGGAGGCACGGCCTGGCCGGGATCGTGGGGCACGCACAGGCTGCCTGACGGTCTGCTTCCTCGGTCAAGTCGCGCAGATGCGGCCTGCTCCGGCAGGCCGCATCTGCGCGCGGCTCGTCGATGTGGAGAGAGGCAGTGCGACGGGAGCCTCGGGGTGCGTGAGCGTCTCGCCGACGGTGATCTCGCCGACGGTGATCTCGTCGATGCCGCCGCCCGCTCTCTCGCCGAGTCGCCAGCGAGGTGACCCCGCCGACCGCCACGAGGATGTGCGACCGTCTCGTCCGCAACGGTCTCGTCGCGAACGCGCCGGGTAGGAGTGCCGGGAACTCGAAGTCGCCCGCAGGCGCGTCCGGCGGTCTGTTGTGGCGTGAACCTTGCCGGGTCGAAGCGACGTCGGGTGCCGACGCCACGCGGCGGTTGCTGCACCGACTCAGTGACTCGAGGGGCTCAGTGGCTGGCGGGGTCCCGCCAGCTGTGCTCGGGCTCGAAGCCCAGCATCCGACGGGCCTTGTCGATCGCGAGGAGCGTCTCGTGCGCGGCCACCGTGCGTGTCCGTCGGACTCCCGGGAACACCTCGTCGAGCAGGTCGTCGTCTGTGCGGCTCATGACGGTGTCCGCATTCGCGACGATGAAGACCTCCGCTCCGGTGAAGTCTGCCTCGAGCGCCTTGCGGATCGCTTGCGCGCCGTCACGGGCGTCGATATAGCCCCAGAGGTTCCACTTGCGGCGGAGCGGCTCGGCGTCGAAGCTTGGGAACGCGGCATAGTCTGCCGGCTCCATGACGTTGGAGAAGCGCAGCCCCGCGATCTTCAGCCGACTGTTGCGTCGGCAGAACTGGCGTGCCATCTCCTCGCCGACGAGCTTCGACAGCGAGTACGCGGACTCGGGCCGGGGCTCGCACTGCTCGTCGACCGGGACATATGCGGGGGGAACGTCGAAGGGGAGCCCGAGGACCGTCTCGCTCGAGGCCCACACGACGTTCGTGATGCCGAGACGGTTCGCCGCGTCGAACACGTTGTAGGTGGAGAGCGTGTTCACCCGGAAGACCTTTCCGTCGGGTGCGCGCCCTGGAGCCGGGATCGCAGCGAGGTGCACGACTGCGTCGACGCCCCCGAGACGGTCGTCCGTACCGGAGAGCACTTGGAGCACCTGCCCGGTGTCCTCGAGGTCTGCCACGAGGAATGGGCAGAGCGCTGTGCCAGGTGCCACCGCGTCGACGTTGAGGACGTCGTAGCCGTGCTCGACGAGATCGCGCACGCACGCGCGTCCGAGCTTGCCACTTCCGCCTGTCACCACGACCCGTTGCGCAGTCATCGTCGCGTCCACCCTTTCGTCGTCAGCCGTCGCGCTCGAGGTCGCGCTCAACGTCCCCCACCGATCTTGCGGGAGCGTTGGTTGGTCCCCGAACGACCATAGGGGTAGTCAGGCGTCTCGGGTGCGCTCGCTTCGTCGAGCGCGGCGGATTCGGCCTCGGTGAGGTGCATGTCCGCCGCTCCTAGGTTGTCGTCGAGCTGTGCGATGTTGCGTGCGCCGAGGATGACCGAGGTGACCGCGGGCCGGTCCGCGAGCCAGGCGAGCGCGACCTGCGCCATCGAGGCTTCCCGGGCAGTCGCCACGTCGCCGAGGGTCTCTATGACGTCCCACGTACGCTCGATGCGGTTGCGATGGTCGAAGCGCTCCACGCCGTTGCGCTTGCCCTCGCCGAGGCGCGTGGGCCCGGCCGGGTTCTCGTCGCGCCGATACTTGCCCGTGAGCCAGCCGCCACCGAGGGGCGACCACGGCAGGAGACCGAGTCCCTCGGACACGCATGCGGGCACGATCTCCCATTCGATCTCACGCGCGAGGAGGTTGTACTGCGGCTGAAGAGTCACCGGGCGGGACAGGAGGCGGGCGTCCGCGACGTCGACGGCCTTTTGCAGCTGCCAACCGGTGAAGTTCGACAGCCCTACGTAGGCGATCTTGCCGAGCCTGACTGCGTCGTCGAGGAAGCGGAGCGTCTCCTCGATGGGCGTCAACGGGTCGTGGGCATGGACCTGGTAGAGGTCGATCGTCTCGACGCCGAGGCGATCGAGTGACGCGTCGAGGGCCCGGGTGAGGTGCCGGCGGGAGAGACCGAGGTCATTGGGTCCGTCGCCCATCGGGAAGCGTCCCTTCGTCGCGAGGACGACCTGTCCGGCGGCATCGTGGCGACGGCTCGCGAGCCAGCGGCCCACGATCTCCTCGGAGGCGCCGGCGTTGTAGACGTCGGCAGTGTCGACGAGCGTCCCGCCTGCCGACGCGAATCGGTCGAGCTGCGCGTGGGCGTCCTGCTCGTTGGTCTCGCTCCCGAAGGTCATCGTCCCGAGCGCGAAGCTCGACACGACGCAGCCGCTTCGGCCGAGTGTGCGGTATTCCATGGTGCTCCTCCCGTCGACTCGAGGGCGATGCTACGTTGCCACGACAGCGGGCGGTGGCCCGTCGTTGCGGAGACGGTTGTGGAAGCCACAGAGCAGGCGACCGTTCTCCTGGGTCGTCCCGCCTCCTGAAGCGAACGGGATGACGTGGTCGACCTCGCACGAGTGGGCGGGCTCTTCGCAGCAGGGATGGGTGCAGGCTCGGTCGCGCAGCTCGATGGCTCGCCTGGTCGCACCCGTGAACAGTCGAGCGCGGACGCTCACCTCCACCCGGCGTCCGGGGGCGAAGACCGCCCGTTCGATATCAGCTCGGTCGATCCAGCGGGCGAGCGATCCCGGAGCGAGGACGGTGCCGCTTGCCAGCTTGCTCACCCTGTCGCGCAAGGTCTCGTAGCCGACGAGCACGCTGAACAGCGGTGCAGGTCGCCGCCCGTCCGACGGCATCGTACGGCTGCGTGTCGCCATCTCGACGAGCGCGTCGGCACGGCGCTGACCACCGGCACGGGTGAGGTCGTCGGTCCTCGGCTCGCGGCCGAGGCGCTGGCGCGCGTCGGCCCAGTCGGCGTCGAACAGCTCGTGCTCGAGACGTTCGAGCTCGGCAGCGACGATCGAGCCCGAGATCGGATCGAGCGTGAGACGACCGAGCCACGTGCCGCCGAAGCTCTCGGAGAGCTGGACGTCTCGGCCCGCTCGGCGCTCCTCGTCGCGCTCCTCGGCGCCGTCCGGATCTGCGAGCTGTGCCCAATACGCGGCCGCCCGGACGACGACGGCGTCGAGCCGCGCGAGCTGGCTTTCGAGAGCGAGGAGCGACTCGGGGTCCGCTGTCGCCTGGGGCGGCGCGTCGGCGAGCCGGTCGATCGCGTCGGCGAGGGCGTCGAGTTCCACACTGCGTAGTCAACAAGACGGGTGTGACAACGGAGCGTTGTCGGTCGCCACGCGGTCGGTGGGCATCGGGCTGATGCCCGAGTCATCGCCGCGCGACGCTGTTGTGGTGACCCGATCGCAGCTCGCCGACACCGCCCGCACGCCGCCAGCCGCCCCCCGCCGCCCGCGCCGTCTCGAAGTGCACGGGCATGTGCGTGTCGACGACTGGTGGTGGCTGCGAGATCGTGGGGACCCCGCGGTCATGGCGTACCTCGAGGCGGAGAACGCCTACGCGGAGGCGATCCTCGCGCCGACGGCCGGGACGCAGCGGGAGCTGTTCGAGGAGATCCGCCGTCGCGTACAAGAAGACGACGTGTCGGCACCGGTCCGGCGTGGCGGCTGGTGGTACTGGAGCGCGACGCGAGAGGGTGCGCAGTACCGGAGCCATCACCGCCTCGCGGACAGCGGGCACACGCTCGACGCTCGCCGGGCGCTCGAGGCGGCTCGGTCCGGTGCCGGCCAGACGATCCTCGACGAGAACGCGGTCGCCGCCGGTAGCGACTACGTCGCGCTCGGTGTGCTCGACGTGAGCGGCGACCACGAGACCCTCGCCTACGCCGTCGATCTCGACGGCTCGGAGCGCTATACCCTGCGCTTTCGTGACCTCGACTCCGGCGACGACCTGCCGGACGTGGTGGAGGCCGTGCAGTACGGCTCGGCCTGGTGCGCGGACCATCGAACGCTGCTCTACGTCCGTCCCGACGCGGCCCTGCGGCCTTTCCAGGTCTGGCGCCATCGTCTCGGGGATCACGTGGAGCACGACCGGGTCGTCTTCGAGGAGCCGGACGAGCGCTTTGCCGTCTCGGTCGGCTTGACCCGCAGCGAGCGCTACGTGGTCCTGCAGTCCGAGTCGACGATGACCTCGGAGGCGCTCTGGCTCGACGCACGTGAACCGGATGGACAGGTGACCCCTGTCCTCGGTCGCCGCGAAGGTGTCGAGTACGACGTGGAGCACGCGGTCCTGCCGGAGTGGGGAGACGTCTGGCTCGTTCGGTCGAACGCGCCTGGACCGGGGGACGAGGTCGCCACCGGCTTCGCCGTGACGGTGCTCCCCGTTGGCTCCAAGGAGCCCGTCGACGTGCTCGTCGCGCACGATGCGGACGTGACGATCGAGGCGGTCGACGCGTTCGAGGGGCATGTCGTCGTCGTCGAGAGGGCCGAGGGGCTTGCGCGCTTGCGCGTCGTCGACCTCGGCGACGGCAGCCAGCACGTGCTCGAGCAGCCCGATCCGGTCTACGCGTTGAGTGGGGCGACCAATCCCGAGTGGGGCTCGTCGACCTACCGCTTCGGCTATAGCTCGCTCGTCGCGCCCGTCTCGACGGTCGACGTCGAGATGTCGACCGGTAGGCGTGAGGTCGTCAAGGTCCAACCGGTTCTCGGTGGGTACGACCCCGGGGCCTATCGCAGCGAACGGATCTGGGCCCGGGCGTCGGACGGGACCGCGGTGCCGATCTCGCTCGTGTGCCAGCGGGACCTCGCGCTCGACGGGTCCGCACCGTGTCTCCTCACAGGCTACGGCGCCTACGAGGTTGCGATCGACCCCGCGTTCTCGATCGCCCGCCTCAACCTCCTCGAGCGTGGCTTCGTCGTAGCGATCGCGCATGTCCGCGGCGGCGGCGAGATGGGCAGGCGCTGGTACGAGCAGGGACGACTCGCGTCGAAGGGGAACACGTTCACCGACTTCGTGGCGTGCGCCGAGCATCTCGTGCACGCCGGGTACACGCGCAGCGACCGGCTCGCGATCCGAGGCGCGAGTGCCGGCGGGCTGCTCGTCGGTGCTGTCACGAACCTGCGCCCGGATCTCTTCGCCGCCGTCGTCGCCGAGGTCCCTTTCGTCGACGTGGTGACGACGATGTCCGACGAGGATCTCCCACTCACCGTCGGGGAATGGGAGGAATGGGGGAACCCCGTGGCCGACGAGGATGCCTACCGTCGCATGCTCTCCTACTCCCCGTACGACCAGGTGCGCGAGGAGCAGTACCCAGCCATGTACGTCACGGCCGGGCTCAACGACCCCAGGGTCGGCTTCTGGGAGCCCGCGAAGTGGGTGGCGAAGCTGCGCGCGACGACGACTGGGAGTCACGCGATCCTGCTCCGCACCGAGCTCGGTGCAGGTCACCAGGGTCCCTCGGGCCGCTACGACACCTGGCGAGACGAGGCGCGGGTCCAGGCATTCCTGCTGGCGACTGTCGGGGATCGATGACGGGCTCCGAGCTGCGGTCGCGATCGTGGTGGCGTCAGTCGTTCGTCGCAGGGACGACGGAGAACCTCAGCGTGACCGACGCCACCGACCGGTCGCGTCCTTTGTAGCTCGCCGTGACGAAGAAGCGGCCTGGCGAGTAGAAGGTGAGGTAGCACCTCGCCGTGGTGGTCCGGCGAAGTCGCACCAGCGGGCAATGGTCGTAGCGGTCGTCGGCGCGAAAGGTCACCGTGCCGACGGGTCGAGCGACGTTCGGATCGTGGACGACTGCGGTCAAGGTGACCGTGTCGCCGACCTGTATGCCGTAGGAGTAGCCGGGGTCGACGGCTGTCAACCGGATCCCCGCTGGGCGTGCTCGGCCTGTCTCGCTCGCGCGGGTCGGACGTCTTGCGAGAGGCGCGCGGTCGATCGGACCGGCGCGGTGGCTCGCCGCCACGGGCTGCGAGACGGCAGGACCGACACTCACTGCGACGACTGCGACGACTGCGACGACGGGCGCGACGAGAACCGCAACGCGCGAGTGGCGGGTCATCCGGCAGGGATCTTCCAGCCCCGGCTGGTCGCGATGTCCTTGCAGGTCGGGCACAGTGGGTAGCGCTTCGGGTCCCGCGACGGGACCCATATCTTGCCGCAAAGCGCCCGCACGGCCGTGCCGTTGACGAGGCCCTCGACGACGGACGGCCCTGCCGAGACGAAATCTCCCGCCTCCGGCTTGAAGCCCTCGAGCACGATATGGCTCATGCGCTCGTGGTCGCCGTCGAGCGTGGGCTCGACATGGGTCGGTGCGATAGCTATTCCGAGATCGCTCACGAGCCCAGCTCCTCGAACCGGCTCTCCCTGTCGCGGTGTTCCCGGTAGCGGTGTTCCCGGTCGCAGTGCGTCCCCTCGAGTTGCGGATGCGCCATCGACGTGCATGGTAGCGACCGGGTGCCGAGGTGCGCGTGCAGTGTGCGTGGCGGTCCCGCGCCCGACGTTCGCGTGCGCGCCCGACCTGTCTCGGCGACGCTGGCTCCGCAGCGAAGGGACGGTCCAGCCGGTACGCTCTGCGGTGCCGGGAGCCATTTGGCCAGGCCGGACGGCGCCGTGCTCGGGCGGCTGCGCTGCGCTGACCCGCTTCACGGTCGGGAGGACGACGTGGCCGACGCGGCCGACGCGCAGGACGAGGCTGCTGGAGATCCCCTGCAGGACGGGCATTGCGAGCACGGGCCGTCGTGGGCGACCTCGCGGTCGATGGTGCTCCTCGAGCATGCCCAGGATGGCGTCTCCGTGATCGTCGGAGTGGTGCTCGTCGCGCTCGCAGGTGTGCTGCTCGTCTCGGGACTCGTCAACTTTTCCAGGGGCCTCTTCCACAGCGCTGTGCTGGACGCGGCGAACAACCTTCTTGACAGGGTCCTGCTCGTCCTCATCCTCGTCGAGATCGTCCACACGGTCGTGCTGTCGCTGAGAGCGCACACCCTCGTGCCGCAGCCGTTCATCGTCGTCGGCCTCGTGGCTGTGATCCGGAAGATCCTTTTGATCCTCGGCAGCTCGCAGCGGATATCGACCGCCGAGCTCGCGCTGCTCATCGCGATGGTCGCAGTGTTCGTCGCGGGCCTCATAGCGGTGAACATCTTCGGTGGCGCACGATCGGGCGCGGGTCGAGGTGGAGATCCCTCGAGCTAGGCGCGGTCCCGAGCAGTGCGCAGCAGCGCTCGGCTCTCCTCGATGGCACGGCGCGAGGCGTCCCGGTCCGGCCGTGCGAGGCGCGCGAGGGCCTCCCGAGCGGCCTCGACCGCACGGAGATATGGCGACGGGTCTCGCTCGACCTTCCGCGCCCCGGACGCACGCTGCAGTGACCAGGAGCAGTGGAGCTCCTCGCCCGCTCGGCTGAGTGCGACGTAGAGCAGGCGTCGCTCCTCGTCGAGCGCCTCGGGCGATCGCGCGCTCGCATGGGGGACGAGGCCGTCTTCGAGGCCCGTGACGAAGACGACCGGCCATTCGAGTCCCTTCGCGCGGTGGAAGGTCGACAGCGCGACGGCATCGTTGGTACCGGTGGCGGGATCGCTTCGCAGCGTGGCCCGTGCCCATGCAACGAAGCCGTCGACGGTCGGGGCCATGTCCTCGGCCCTGTACTCGTGCGCCAGCTCGGCGAGGGCCTCGAGCGCATCCCGTCCCGCCGCCGTGACGCCGGAGCCTGGCGCTCCGCTCGTCGTCATCTCTCTCAGGTCGAGGTCGAGGTCGTCGACGAGCGCTGCGAAGGCGGCTGAGCTCGAGCGGTCGGCTGCGCTCTCGAGCACGGCGCGTACATCGGCACGAGCGAGGAGCCGTGCTCCGGCGCCATTGCGGGACGGGATACCAGCCGCGTCGAGTGCGGCCTCGAAGCCGTAGAGCTGGGCGTTCGTTCGCGCGAGCACCGCGCAGCAGGCCCAGCGCCGACCGGGCCGGCTAGTCCGTCGCACGGCCGCCACGACGCCGGCGCATTCTGCGGCGTCGTCCGCGTAGCAGGTCACGGTAGGGATCGGACCGTCCGCGCGGCTCGTGGGCACGTTGCCGCGCTCGCTGCGTCCGAGAGCGGCGGACGCCACGGCGACGACCTGAGGGCTCGACCGGTGGTTGGCGTCGAGACGCAGGACCACCGCGCCGGGGAAGCGCGTGGCAAAGCGCTCGAGCACGGCCGGCTCCGCGCCGTTCCATCCGTAGATCGACTGGTGCGGGTCTCCGACCGCGCAGAGGTCGCTCCGCCCCCCGAGCCACCCGTCGAGGAGACGGAGCTGGGACGCGTTCGCGTCCTGGATCTCGTCGACGAACAGATGGCGATACCTCCAGCGCTGGGACGTGGCGACGTCGCGGTCCTGCTCGATAGCGGCTGCGAGCGTGCTCAGCAGATCGTCGAGATCGAGGACGTGCCGCCGCCTCTTTTCCTGCTCGTACTTGGCGAAGAGCTCGGCGACGCGCCCTGCGCCGACGCTCGCCGAGCGGCCGGCGGCGGCGGCTGCCGCGACGTAGCCGGCCGGGCCGACGCAGCGGGCCTTTGCCCACTCGATCTCCGAGGCGATCGAGGAGAGAACGTCGCTACGGGACGGGGCGAGCGCTGCGAGAAGGCGCGCCTTCGAGTCGAGGACGACGGGAGGGCGGTCGCCGCGGTCGGCGGCGATCCGGCGGAGCTCGCGCAGCGCGACCGCGTGGAAGGTGCCGGCTGCGACGGGTTCGGCGAGGCCGAGGGCCTGCAATCGCGCGCGCAGCTCGCCGGCCGCACGGCGCGTGAAGGTCAGCGCGAGCACGTGGGCCGCGTCGGCGGAGCCGTCGAGCACGCGCCGTGCGACGCGACGGGTGAGGACGCGGGTCTTGCCCGACCCTGCGCCGGCGACGACGAGCAGCGGCGCCGCGTCGGACGTGATCGCTCGGCGCTGCGCGTCGTCGCATCCTGCGAGGAGCCGGCGCAGATCAGCCTCGTCGGTCATTGCCGGCAAGCTAGCGCGCGGGTGCGCGACGGTCCGCTCGGGGCGCGCGCTGTCGCGTTATGGTCTGCGCCGTGCTCCGGGCCTACGCGTCAGGCCGGCTCTTCGGGGAGAGCTTCGGCAGGGAGGCTGCGTGGGTGCTCGCGCTCCACGGCTGGGCGCGGACTCACCAGGACTTCGCCGCAGCTCTCGGCGACCTGGGAGTCGACGGCACGGCGCTCGACGCGATCGCTATCGACCTGCCCGGATTCGGTGCGACGCCGCCTCCGCCTCGCCGGTGGGGCTCGCCCGAGTACGCGGCTGCGGTCGCAGAGGTGCTCGACGAGCTGCCGGGCGCGATCGTGGTCGTCGGTCACTCGTTCGGCGGGCGCGTCGCCGTCCACCTTGCAGCTCTGCGGCCCGAGCGCGTCGCGGGCCTCGTCCTCACGGGCGCGCCGCTGCTGCGGGCTGCCTCGGCCCGGCCAGCGCGGCGCTACCGAGCGGTGCGGGCACTCGCCCGGGCGGGCCTCGTCGGCGAGGCGCGGCTCGAGCGGGCGCGGGGGAGGTACGGGTCGGCGGACTACCGCGCGTCGAGCGGGGTGATGCGCGAGGTGCTGGTCGCGTCCATCGGCGAGGAGTACGGAGCGGTGCTCCGTGCCATCTCCTGCCCGGTAGCGCTCCTCTGGGGCGAGCTCGACCGCGACGTGCCCGTCGAGGTCGCCACGGAGCTCGCAGCCGTGCTCGGCGGTCCGGCGCCGACGGTCCTGGCAGGTATCGGCCACCTCGTGCCCACCGAGGCCCCGCAGGCTCTTCGGAAGCTGATCCTCGACATGCGACCGTGAGCGCTGCGCTTGCCTCCGCCGCGCTCGGAGCCTGCATCGCCGCCATGGTCCCGGCCGGGCTGCGCTGGCTGCGGGTCGCGCAGCGCGAGCACTACCTGTGTGGCTCGACGAGCAGGTTCGCCGTACGGTGGTGGTCCGGGTCACCGGCAAACGCCCTGCTCGCGCTCGTCGGCGTCGCCGGAGCCGCTGCCGGTGTGGCACTGCCCGCCGCGGGTCTCGCCGCCGCTGCGGTCGGCGTGACCGGACCGCTCGGGCTCGGGATACGCGGGCGCACGTCCGAGCTCGCCTGGACTCGTCGCCTGCGCACGGTCGCCGCGGGCACCGTGCTTGCCGTCGGTCTCGTCGTCGGGGCGTCCGCCGCATCGGGAGGGCTGGCGGCCTCCTCGTCGGCAGCAGCGATCTGCCTCGTGCTGCTTCCCCTCCTCGTCGACGGCGTCCTCGCCGCCCTCTCGCCGGTCGAAGACCGTGTCGCGTCCCGCTTCGTGCGCTCCGCCGCAGCCCGCGTGGAGCGGATCGGTCCGGACGTCGTGGCGATCACCGGCTCGTACGGCAAGACGACGACGAAGGGCTACGTCGCGCACCTGCTCTCGCCACACATGACCGTCGTGGCGAGCCCGAGGAGCTTCAACAACCGTGCCGGCCTGGCGCGCACGGTGAACGAGCTTCTCGTGCCTGGGACCGACGTGCTCGTCGCGGAGATGGGGACCTACGGTCCGGGTGAGATCGCTGCGCTGTGCGCATGGCTCCCACCTCGGATCGCGGTGATCACCGCGATCGGACCCGTCCATCTCGAGCGGTTCAAGAGCTTGGACGCGACACTCGCGGCGAAGTCCGAGATCACCGAACGCGCCGAGGTGAGCGTTCTCAATGTCGACGACGAGCGCCTCGCCGGACTTGCGCGCCGTCTCGAGGACGCAGGCTGCGAGGTCGTGCGCTGCTCCGCCCTCGACACGACCGTGGACGTCGCAGTGCTCGCCGGCGAGGACGGCCTCGCGCTCTACAGGGCGGGCACCCGCGTCGGAGCGACGCGCATCCATGGCGAGGCGGTGCCTGCGCTGTCGAACGTCGCTTGCGCCATCGCAGTCGCGCTCGCGCTCGGCGTGGAGCCAGAGGACGCGCTCGAGCGCGTCGCCTCCCTCCCGGTCGCTGCGAACCGCCTCGACGCGACGATCTCGGCGACCGGTGTCATCGTGCTCGACGACACGTACAACGCCAACCCCGCCGGTGCGGCACTCGCCGTGAGGGCGCTCGCCGCCGCCGGACGCGACGGTGGCCGCCGGGTCGTCGTCACGCCCGGGATGGTGGAGCTCGGGCCGGTGCAGGCGTCGGAGAACACGGCGTTCGCCGCAGCTGCCGGCTCCGTCGCCACCGACGTCGTCGTCGTCGGGCTGACGAACAGGGCCGCGCTCGAACGTGGGGTCGTCGCGGCGCGCGCCGCCGGGCATGCTGTCACGCTGCACCGTTGTGCGACGCGAGAAGCCGCGGTCGCCCTCGTGCGAGCCGAGTGCGGCCCGGGTGACGCCGTGCTCTACGAGAACGACCTGCCGGACCACTATCCGTGAGCCCGTGAGCCCGTGAGCCCGTGAGCCCGTGAGCCCGTGAGCCCGTGAGCCCGTGAGCCCGTGGGGATCCCGCGCGGGTCGCGGGGCTGGGCCGGGCGCCGCGTAGCATGAGCCCACCATGAGCCGACGAGCCGTCACAGCCCCGTCCCGAGTCGCCGTGCTGTTCGGCGGACCGTCTCCCGAGCACGATGTCTCGGTGCTGACCGGCCTGCAGGCGGTGCGCGGTCTCGCGGGCGTGGCAGGCATATCCGAGGTGCGGCCTCTCTACTGGACGAAGGCGGGCGACTGGTTCGCCATCGACGGAGCGCTCGAGGCGACGGCGTTCGCCGACGGCCCACCGGCTCGCTCGCGGCGCGTCGAGCTCGTCCTCGGAAGCGAGGGTGGCTTCGTCGAGCGTCATGGCGGGCTGCGACCGCGAGCGGAGCGGCTCGCCATCGACGCGGCGCTCGTCTGCTGCCATGGTGGTCCGGGGGAGGACGGTGCCCTCCAAGGTGCACTCGACCTCGCAGGGATCGCGTACTCGGGTCCGGACGCGGCGGGTGCCGCGCTCGGGATGGACAAGCTCGCCTCTGGTGCGGTCGTGCGCGGCGCGGGCCTGCCCGCGCTCGACCGGATCGTCCTCGACCCGGCGACGCCCCCACCCGACTTCGACGGGCCGTACATCGTCAAGCCGCGCTTCGGCGGCTCGTCCATCGGCATCGACGTCGTCGCCGACTTCCCGACTGCGATCGCGCGGCTCGGCTCGAACGTCCACCTGCGTCGCGGCGCAGTGCTCGAGCCGTACCGGCCGGATCTGTACGACCTGCAGATCGCAGTCCGGACCTTCCCCGAGCTCGAGCTCTCCGCCATCGAGCGACCGCTTCGTGCGCGGGCGGGGGCGGAGATCCTCGGCTACGCGGACAAGTACGTGGGTGGCGACGGCATGGCGAGCGCACCGCGAGAGCTGCCCGCGGTGCTCACGGACGGGGTCGCAGCACAGCTGCGTGCAGTCGCTTTGTCCGTCGCACACGTGACGGGCCTGCGCGGTGTCGCCCGTGTCGACATCCTGAGCGACGGCGAGCAGCTCTTCGTCAACGAGGTGAACACCGTGCCGGGCTCGCTCGCCCGCTATCTGTTCGTCGACCCGCCCGTCACCTTCTCCGAGCTGCTCGCTGGTCTGCTCGCCGAGGCGGTCGCCCGTCCCGCGGCGCACCTCGGCTCTGCGGGAGCAGACGGCGCGGTGCTGCGCGGCGCCTCGAGCATCGCCGCCAAGCTCGCCTGACGAGGCGGGGGCGCGAGGCGGGCCTGGAACAGGGGGGAGTCGTGCCGCTGCCGGAAGGGATGCTCGGCGATGGCGAGGACGTGCTCTACGACGCCCGTCCGAGCTGGACGGCGCTCGTGGGTCGTGCCGCTGCAGTCGTCGTGGTGCTCGCCGCTGCCCTCGCCGTCGTCGTCGTGTGGACGACTGCGCCACCTTGGTGCGGCTGGGCGCTGCTCGCCATGGTGCTCCTTGCGGGAGGACGCCTCGGCCTGGCGCTCGCGCGCTGGCGGGCGACGTCGATCGCGGTGACGACGAGCCGTGTCGTCTACCGCACGGGTGTCCTGCGGCGCTCGGGACGGGAGGTGCCGATCACGAGCGTCCAAGACGTGAGCTTCCGTCAAGGCATCCTCGAGCGCGTCGCGCGGGCCGGTAGCGTCACCGTCGAGTCGGCGGGCGAGCGTGGCGCGTTGCCGTTCCTCGACGTGCCGCGGCCGGACCGGTTCCAGAGCGCGGTCAACAGAGCCACGAGCGCGGCGCACACCGCCCGGGGTGCATCGCGGCCGGCGGAGCGGGTGCCTGCCGACGCGACGATCCCCGCACAGATCGCCGAGCTTGCGGAGCTCTGCCGGCAGGGCATCCTCACGGCGGGGGAGTTCGCGCGCAAGAAGGCCGAGCTGCTCGATCGGATGTGACGCGTGGGCCCGGGCACCGGAGCGCGGCATGCGCAGCAGCGCGAGGGGCCCCGGCGACGGGTGTTGCTAGGCTGGGGCAGTGGCGGGCACATTCTGGATCGAGACTCTCGGCTGCCA
>DAHXNN010000039.1 GCA_027365385.1 Acidimicrobiaceae bacterium
CGGCAGAGCACAGCCATGGTAAGGCTGGTGTCGTCGGTTCGATTCCGACAGGGGGCTCGCACGCTTGGCGGCGTAGCTCAGTTGGTAAGAGCACACGGCTCATAATCGTGGGGTCGCCGGTTCGAGTCCGGCCGCCGCTACAATGTCTTCTCGACGATTCCGGTCGGTCTCGGTGTAGCCCCGGTCCGGTGCTGTCGTAGGGGCGGTCGACACGCCGCGCTCACTGCGTCGCAGCGAGCGCGGCTGCAGGGACAGGTGCGGTAGGTCGGTGCCGGTGACGGCCGGTGACGTGGGGCAGCGAGCGGGCAGGAGCGGGATGTGGCGAAGAACGAGAAGCGTGTGAAGGTCACCCTCGAGTGCGAGGTGTGCAAGCGCCGGAACTACATCACGACGAAGAACAAGCAGAACGACCGCGAGCGTATCGAGATGCGGAAGTACTGCCGCTTCGATCGCCAGCACACGAACCACAAAGAGACTCGCTGAGCCTCGCGCTCGTGCCGGCTATGCACGTATCGCCGGATCTTCTGCCCGGCTGACCAGGGATGCCTCCGTCGTCGGGCGGACGGTCGAGCAGGGAGAGCCGACCCGGTGCATGACCCGTCCCGGCGCGGACCGCGCACGACGGGACGGGTTCCTTCCTGGTGCTAACCTTGACCTGCCTTGCGGGGCGGGCATCTGTCGTTGCTGCAGTCTGGCGCGATCACGTCGCCCGCTCGGAGGGCAGTAGCTCAATTGGTAGAGCACCGGTCTCCAAAACCGGCGGTTGGGGGTTCGAGTCCCTCCTGCCCTGCTGGTCCGCTCCACGTGGGAACTTCGTGCAACCCGAGGACGCCGTGCAACCTGAGGACGCAGTGTGAACCGACAGACGAAGCGCATGCTGCAGCGACAAGGGCAGCTGGGTGCCGACGGTGCACCTGCTGCGCGACGCGCACCGACAACAGGCGGCAGCAGCCGACGTCCCCCCGACGCCGAGCGGGGGAGCGTGGGCAAGCGGTTCGTGCAGTACATGCGCGAGGTGCGGACCGAGCTGAGCAAGGTACTCTGGCCGAAGCGTCCGGAGGTCGTGAACTACTCGACCGTCGTGCTGACGACCCTGGTTCTTCTCGCGCTCTTGATCTTCGGACTCAACTATTTCTTCGCGCGAGGAGTGCACTTCCTTTTCCAAGGCTAGGACGCGATGCCTGGGCCAGGCGACGAACGCCGGTGCGAGGCCCATGCCCGGTACCGCTCCGGCGGCAGGCGGCGCAGGCGACGACGAGCAGACATCCACGAGCACAGGCAGACGGCGATGGTGACGGTGACTGACGAGCAGGACGACGAGCGAGCAGACGACACGGCTGTGGTCGGTGAGGATGTCGCGTCCGGCGACGACGGTGTGTCCGACGTCGGCGACGAGTCGGACGGTGGCGGCGATCTCGCGCCGGTCCGGCCGCCGAGCCCCTACGACCGGCCGGGGAGCTGGTACGTGGTCCACACCTATGCCGGCTACGAGAACAAGGTGAAGTCGAACCTCGAGAGCCGCATCTCCTCCATGAACATGGAGGAGCAGATCTACGAGGTCGTCATCCCGATGGAGGACGTCGTCGAGTTCAAGGGCGGCAAGAAAGTCACCGTGCAGCGCAAGGTCTTCCCTGGCTACCTGCTGTGCCGCTGCGAGCTCGACGACGACTCGTGGTCGGTCATCCGCCAGACGCCCGGGGTCACGGGCTTCGTCGGACCCGGCACGAAGCCGACGCCGCTGTCGAGGACGGAGGTCGAAGGCATCCTCCAGGTCCGCGACGAAGGCGTGGAAGGCCCGAAGCGCCAGCGTCCGCGGCTCGAGCACGAGCTCGGAGAGACCGTCCGCGTGAAGGAGGGCCCGTTTGCCGACTTCACAGGTCAAGTTGCCGAGATCAACGAGGACCAGCTCAAGCTCAAGGTCCTCGTCAACATCTTCGGCCGCGAGACGCCTGTCGAGCTCGAGTTCAGCCAGGTCGCCAGGCTCTGATACCGGCGCCGTCGCGCCGCACCAATGCGCACTAGCGCAGTCCGCTCGAGAGCACCGCAGAGAGAGAAGAGACGTCCCATGGCTCGTAGGCGCGTAACCGCCATCGTGAAGATCCAGCTGCCGGCCGGCGCTGCAACGCCGGCTCCGCCTGTCGGGACCGCCCTCGGGCCTCACGGTGTACAGACGATGGAGTTCTGCAAGCAGTACAACGCGGCCACGGAGGCTATGCGTGGGACCGTCATCCCCGTCGAGATCACGATCTTCGAGGACCGTACCTTCACCTTCGTCCTGAAGACCCCGCCGACGACCGTGTTGCTTCGAGAGGCGGCGGGCCTCGAGCACGGTGCGAAGAACCCCGGCCGTGAACGAGCGGGCACGATCACCGACGAGCAGCTCGCCGAGATCGCCACGACGAAGCTTCCCGACCTCAACGCGAACGATCTCGACATGGCGAAGCGCCAGGTCGAGGGGACGGCGCGTTCGATGGGCATCACGGTCGCGCGCTGAGCGCGGCAGAGCGAGATCGAGCAGAGGAGAAGCGACGATGACGCACAAAGGAAAGCGGTACCTCGATGCCGTGAAGCGCCTCGACCGGGAGCAGCTGTACTCCCCGGCCGAGGCCGTCGATCTCGTGAAGAGCCTCGCCGTGGCTCGCTTCGACGAGACCGTCGAGCTGGCGATGCGCCTCGGCGTCGACCCGAGGCGGGCGGACCAGATCGTCCGCGGCTCGCTGAGCCTGCCCTTCGGCACAGGTCGTTCCGTTCGTGTCGCCGTGTTCGCCGCGGGTGAAGCTGCTGCGGAGGCGCGGGCTGCCGGCGCCGATGTCGTTGGCTCGGACGAGCTCGTCACGCGGATCGAGAAGGAAGGCTTCCTCGACTTCGACGTGGCAATCGCGACGCCCGATCTCATGGTCCAAGTCGGCAAGTTGGGCCGGATCCTCGGCCCCCGTGGGCTCATGCCGAACCCGCGTACCGGCACGGTGACGCTCGACGTCGCGAAGGCGGTCTCCGAATACAAGACAGGTAGGGTCGAGTACCGGACGGATCGTGTCGGCAACATCCACGTCCCGGTCGGCAAGGTGTCGTTCGACGCGGCGCAGCTCCTCGGTAACGTACGCGCCGTGCTCGACGAGATCCAGCGAGCGAAGCCAGCGGCGTCGAAGGGACGTTATGTCCGCTCTGTCACGCTCTGCTCGACCATGGGCCCTGGCGTCCATGTCGACTCGAACCGGCTACGCGCGTCCGTAGAGGAGCTGGCGGCGAGCGCGTAGGTCCGAAGCGTGCTGATCCGGGACGAGGCGGCGAGCGAGCCCTCGGGAATCGTCATGTCACGCGAGGTCGTGAGGGCGCGTACGGCAGGCACGCCGGTCGTCGTGCTCGAGTCGACCATCATCTCCCACGGCCTGCCACAGCCTCGCAACCTCGAGGTTGCCATGGAGCTGGAGAGCCTGGTCAGGCAGGGGGGTGCTTGCCCCGCGACGATCGCCGTGCTCGACGGGCTCGTACGCGTCGGCCTCGACGAATCCGAGTTGCGCAGGGTTGCCACGGAGCCGGGGTTCCGCAAGCTCGGTCTCCGGGACCTGGCGCCGGCTCTCGCGAGCAAGGTCAGCGGAGCGACGACCGTCTCGGCGACGAGCTACCTCGCGGCGCGAGCGGGTCTCCGGGTCTTCGCGACAGGTGGGCTCGGAGGCGTGCACCGCGGTTGGGTGAGCTCCCGGGATGAGTCGGCGGACCTCGAGGTCCTGGCTGGTACGCCTCTCACTGTCGTCTGCGCGGGGGTGAAGTCGATCCTCGACGTTCCCGCGACGCTGCAGCGACTGGAGACTTTGAACGTCACGGTCCTCGGCTATCGCACGTCGGAGTTCCCCGGTTTCTACCTCCACAGCTCGGGCGAGCCGCTCGACTGGCGCGTGGACGATCCAGCGGGTGTCGTTGCCGTGATGCGCCGCAGGGACGAGCTCCAGACCTCGTCGGCGCTCATCGTCGCCAACCCGGTCGCCGTCGAGCACCAGCTGGATCCTTTGCTGCACGACGCGGTCTTGGCCGAAGCGCTCTCCGCGGCAGAGCGCGAAAACGTGCGGGGACAGGCGCTTACGCCCTTCCTTCTCGACGCGATGGTTCGCGGTACCAACGGTGCGTCGCTCGAGGCGAACCTCGAGGCTGTCCGCTCCAACGTCCGCCTGGGGACTGCGGTGGCGAGGGAGATGCAGGTCTGAGCTGCACGGCGAAGGGCATCTCGCCGGTGTAGTAAACTCGTCAGAGGTGGAGCTGCCGCGTCTGGCACTCCGCCGTACGCCGTAGACATCTGGTGCGCACGTGCGCGTAATGGGCTCTGGTCCGCCAGACGAGGCGAGGCGAACGTCGCTTCCTCGCTACGGCACGGTGCGCAGGACCTTGCGCCAAAGGAGGGAGCGAGCGTGGCTACGAGCGTGGATGCTGGCACACGGCAGCCGAGGCCGGAGAAGGTTGCGGTGGTCGACGAGGTCCGTGAGCGCCTCTCGAGTGCGAACGCGGCGATCCTCACCGAGTACAGGGGCTTGTCGGTCTCGGGGATGGAGACGTTGCGCCGGCAGATCTACCAGGCGGGCGGCGACTACAAGGTCTACAAGAACACGCTCGTGCGACGCGCTGCTCACGAGAACGGACTTGCCGGGCTCGACCCGCTCCTCGAGGGGCCTACGGCCATAGCGTTCGTGCGCGAGGACGTCGCGACGGTGGCAAAGGTGCTGCGTGACTTTGCCCGGACGCACCCGAGCCTGGTGGTCAAGGGCGGTCTGGTCGGCACCAGCCTGCTCGATGCCCGGACGACGGCGTCGCTCGCCGAGCTTCCCTCCCGAGAGGTCCTGCTCGCACAGGTCGCAGGTGCCTTCGCAGCGCCGATGCAGTGGTTCGCTGCCCTCCTGGCCGCCGTGCCCCAGAAGATGGCCTACGCGTTGTCGGCGCTCATCGAGGCCCGGGGCGGCGCCGAGGGCACAGCAGCAGTCGCCGAGGGCACCGGCGACACCGCGTAGCGCAGCCGAACGGCGGGGGACCCCCCGTGGGCGCTGCGGCAACAGACCACCCGTTGGAATGCGACAAGGAGCAAACGATGGCGACGAAGGAAGAGATCCTCGACGGGATCGCAAGCATGACGGTTCTGGAGCTTTCCGAGCTCTTGAAGGAGTTCGAGGAGCGCTTCGGTGTGACGGCTGCAGCGCCGGTCGCCGTCGCGGCTGCTCCGGCTGCCGGTGCCGGTGGCGGCGAGGAAGCCGCCGAGGAGCAGGACGAGTTCGACGTCGTGCTGAGCTCTGCCGGCGACAAGAAGATCCAGGTCATCAAGGAGGTCCGTGCGCTCACGAATCTCGGCCTGAAGGAGGCGAAGGACCTCGTCGACTCCGCACCGAAGCCGGTGCTCGAGAAGGTCTCCAAAGAAGATGCCGAGAAGGCCAAGGCTCAGCTCGAGGGGGCTGGCGCGACGGTCGAGCTCAAGTAGCCCGGGGCCGACCAGGTCGCAGATCGCCGGCTGCACCGGCGATCTGCGACCTGTGCCGAGCGATATGAACGGGCAGGGTGGGGATGTCGCCCGGCGCTCTGGCGCCGAGCCGACGACGACTGCTTCTTGACCAGTCGTCGTCTGTCTCGTACCCTGCCCCGGAGGCGCGTGCGGACGCGTTGCCTCGTCGTCTTCGCGCGCCTATGCTGTGTCACTGTCGTGCCTGTCCGCCACGCTGCCCATGTCCCGTACGCGTGGTGAAGCGCGCCCCGGCTCCGAAGCACGCTGCCGTCCGCCTCACCCGCACTCGCGAGGAGTAGACCCTTGCCGTCTCGTTCCCGCACTCCCGAACGCTTCTCGTTCGCGAACCTCGAAGAGGTGCTCCCGTTGCCGGACCTCGTGTCCGTCCAACGCGACTCCTTCGACTGGTTCTTGTCGAAGGGCCTCGCGGAGACCTTCGCGGATATAAGCCCGATCGAGGACTTCACCGGCCAGCTCCGTCTGGAGCTCGAGTTCGACCCGAGTGACCCCGACCTCCGGCCGCCTCCGAAGTTCACGATCGACGAGTGCAAGGCGAAGGACATGACCTACGCGGCGCCGATCTTCGTGCGTGCGCGGTTCATGAACGCCTCCACGGGCGAGATCAAGGAGCAGACCGTCTTCATGGGGGACTTCCCCATGATGACGCCGAAGGGGACGTTCATCGTGAACGGGACCGAGCGCGTGGTGGTGAGCCAGCTCGTGAGGTCGCCGGGCGTCATCTTCCAGCCCGGTCGCGACGCGAAGACGATCGTCACCGGCACCGTGCACCCGTACCGGGGCGAGTGGATCGAGTTCGACGTCGAAGCCAAGCCGAGTCGCGACGTCACCGCCGGGACGCGTGTCGCACGTAAGCGTCGGTTGTCGCTGTTCGTCCTGATGAAGGCCCTGGGTTACGAGGACCCGGCGTTCCTCGACAGATTTGTGCGGCACTTCGACTTCCTCGCGGGACAGTGGGAGAAGGAACGGGAGCTCGTCGCGACGCGCGAGGACGCTCTTCTCGAGATCTACAAGCGTGCGCGACCCGGTGAGCCGCTTTCGCTCGAGTCGGCGCGGGCGTACTTCGAGAACGCCTTCTTCAACCCGCGCCGCTACGACCTGACACGTGTCGGTCGCTACAAGCTCAATCGCAAGCTCGGCCCCGAGATCGAGAAGATCTCCTCCCTGCTCGACATCGACCTCGAGCGCCCCGAGGAGGGTCAGGGTGTCCTCAGCCCGAGCGAGATCCTCGCAGCGTCGACGTACATGCTCCACCTCGCGAACGGCGAGGCCGGATACCGTCTCGACGACCAGGACCACTTCGCGAACCGGCGCATCCGGTCCGTCGGCGAGCTCATTCAGAACCAGGTCCGCATCGGACTGTCCCGGATGGAGCGCGTCGTACGAGAGCGGATGACGACCCAGGATGTCGAAGCGATCACGCCCCAGACGCTGATCAACATCCGACCGGTGGTCGCGGCGATCAAGGAGTTCTTCGGCACGAGCCAGCTGTCGCAGTTCATGGACCAGCACAACCCACTATCCGGTCTGGCCCACAAGCGCCGGCTGTCGGCACTCGGACCCGGTGGTCTGTCGCGGGAGCGAGCGGGCTTCGAGGTCCGGGACGTGCACACCTCCCACTACGGCCGCATGTGCCCGATCGAGACCCCCGAGGGACCGAACATCGGACTGATCGGCCACCTGGCGAGCTACGCGCGGGTGAACGAGCACGGGTTCATCGAGACGCCGTACCGCAAGGTCGTCGAAGGGCGGGTGACGGAGGAGATCGTCTACTTCGCAGCGGACGAGGAAGAGGAGTACGTCATCGCGCAGGCGTCCGCGACCTTGGACCGCGACGGCCACTTCGTCGGCGACCGCGTGCTCGTCCGGCGCGGTCCACAAGGTGCTGGCGTGCGGGTGGGTGCAACGACGACCTCCTACGGCACGACGAGCGAGGTCGACTACGTCCCGCCTGCCGAGGTCGACCTCATGGACGTCTCGCCGAAGCAGATCGTCTCTGTGTCGACCGCACTGATCCCCTTTGTCGAGCACGACGACGCGAACCGAGCGCTCATGGGCGCGAACATGCAGAAGCAGGCCGTTCCCCTTCTTGTCCCGGAGGCGCCCTATATCGGCACCGGCATCGAGGCCCGCGCCGCGCAGGATGCCGGCGAGGTCGTCGTCGCCGAGGGCGACGGGCGGATCGCGGAGCTGTCCGGTGACCTCGTCGCAGTCCAGTACACGCCGGGCCAGCGTGACCGGCACGGGATGGAGCTCGGGCGGCGCGTCTACCCGCTCGCTAAGTTCCGCCGATCTAACCAGAACACCTGCATCAACCAGAAGCTGCTCCTCGAGGAGGGGGACGAGGTGAGCGTCGGCGACGTCATCGCCGACGGTCCGTCCACCCACAACGGCGAGCTCGCTCTCGGAAAGAACCTCCTCGTCGCTTTCATGCCCTGGGAGGGCTACAACTACGAGGACGCGATCATCCTCTCCGAGCGCCTGGTGCGCGACGACGTGCTCACCTCGATCCACATCGAGGAGCACGAGGTCGACGCGCGCGACACCAAGCTCGGCGCGGAGGAGATCACGCGCGACATCCCCAACCTCTCGGAAGAGATCCTCGCCGACCTCGACGAGAGAGGGATCATCCGGATCGGCGCGGAGGTCGGTCCCGGCGACATCCTCGTCGGGAAGGTCACGCCGAAGGGCGAGACCGAGCTGACGCCCGAGGAGCGCCTGCTCCGGGCGATCTTCGGTGAGAAGGCCCGCGACGTCCGCGACACGAGCCTCAAGGTGCCCCACGGTGAGTCGGGCAAGGTCATCGACGTCCGTGTCTTCTCCCGCGACGACTCGCACGAGCTGCCGCCGGGGGTGAACCAGCTAGTGCGCGTCTACGTCGCGCAGAAGCGCAAGATCTCGGAAGGCGACAAGCTCGCAGGCCGGCACGGCAACAAGGGCGTCGTGTCGAAGATCCTTCCGGTCCAGGACATGCCGTTCCTGGCCGACGGCACTCCCGTCGACATCATCTTGAACCCCCTCGGCGTCCCGAGCCGTATGAACGTCGGCCAGGTCCTCGAGTCGCATCTCGGCTACGCGGCTCGCTGGGGCTGGGGCTCGGACGACCCCGCGGAAGCGACGCCGCCCGCGAAGGTCCGAGGCACGGAGACCAAGACGCGCCCTCGCACCGATCCCGCATCGTGGGTGTCGACACCTGTCTTCGACGGCGCTCACTGGGACGAGGAAGCGGAGGCCGGCCGCCATGGCACCATCAAGCAGCTGTTCGAGAACCTCCACCCCGACTCGACCGACGGCACGGTCCGCCAGATCCAGCCCGACGGCAAGACCGTCCTCTACAACGGCCGTACCGGCGAGCCCTACGACAGCCCGATCAGCGTGGGGTACATGTACATCCTGAAGCTCGCGCACCTCGTCGACGACAAGATCCACGCTCGCTCGACGGGACCGTACTCGATGATCACCCAGCAGCCTCTCGGAGGAAAGGCTCAGTTCGGAGGTCAGCGCTTCGGTGAGATGGAGGTCTGGGCGCTCGAGGCCTACGGGGCGGCGTACGCGCTCCAGGAGCTGCTCACCATCAAGTCCGACGACGTCCTCGGCCGGGTGAAGGTCTACGAGGCCATCGTGAAGGGCGAGAACATCCCCGAGCCTGGTATCCCGGAGAGCTTCAAAGTGCTCATCAAGGAGATGCAGTCGTTGTGCCTCGACGTCGAGGTGCTGTCGACGTCGGGCGAGGAGATCGAGATGCGAGAGCTCGACGAGGACGTCTACCGGGCGGCCGAGGAGCTCGGGATCGATATCAGCCGGCCGGAGCGTGGCTCGGACGAGGAAGACGCTCGCCGTGCCGCGGAGAGGAGCTTCTAGTGCTCGACGTGAACGACTTCGACCAGCTGCGCATCGGCCTCGCGACGGCGGACGACATCCGCACGTGGTCGCGAGGGGAGGTGAAGAAGCCGGAGACGATCAACTACCGTACGCTTCGCCCCGAGAAGGACGGTCTGTTCTGCGAGCGGATCTTCGGACCGACGAAGGACTGGGAGTGCTACTGCGGCAAGTACAAGCGCGTGCGCTTTCGCGGCATCGTCTGTGAGCGTTGTGGCGTCGAGGTCACGCGCTCGAAGGTCCGCCGCGAGCGTATGGGCCACGTCGAGCTCGCCGCTCCGGTCGTGCACATCTGGTACCTGCGGGGTACGCGCTCGTGGCTGGCCTATCTCCTCATGGGCACCGAAGCGCGCGAGGAGCTGAAGGCGAAGCAGCTCGAGAAGGTCATCTACTTCGCTGCGTACCTTGTCACCTATGTCGACGAGGAGAAGCGCCACGCTGACCTGCCGAACCTCGAGGCCGAGCTCGGCTCCGAGCTCGCCGAGATCGAGCGCTCGCGCGACCTCGACGTGGAGCGCCGGCTCGCAGCCCTCGAGGCCGAGCTCGCGCAGCTCGAGAGCGACGGGGCGAAGGAGTCGGAGATCCGCGCTCGCCAGCGAGCCGTCGAGAAGGAGGTCACTGCGGCTCGCGACCGGGCAGGCGCCGAGATGGTCATGGCCCAGAGGGCGCTCGACGAGCTGAGGGACCTCCATGGTCGCAAGATCATCGAGGACGAGCTGCTGTGGCGGGAGCTCTCGTCCCGCTACGGCGACTACTTCGAAGGCGGGATGGGTGCCGAGGCGATAGCGAGCCTCATCGCGCGCCTCGACCTCGACGTCGAGGAGCAGAAGCTCCGTGAGAACATCGACCCCACCGACGGCCGACGTCCACTCTCCGCCCAGCGCAAGCAGAAGGCGATCAAGCGGTTGAAGATCGTCTCGGCGTTCAACCGGCGTGACGAGACGGGACGGCGTGCGAACGACCCGGGCGCGATGATCCTCGACGCGGTGCCGGTCATCCCACCGGACCTGCGACCGATGGTGCAGCTCGACGGTGGTCGCTTCGCCACGTCGGATCTGAACGACCTCTACCGGCGCGTCATCAACCGGAACAATCGGCTCAAGCGCCTGCTCGACCTCGGTGCTCCCGAGATCATCATCAACAACGAGAAGCGCATGCTCCAGGAGGCCGTCGACGCTCTCTTCGACAATGGCCGACGCGGGCGACCCGTCACCGGGCCCGGCAACCGACCGCTGAAAAGCCTCTCGGACATGTTGAAGGGCAAGCAGGGGCGATTCCGTCAGAACCTGCTCGGCAAGCGCGTCGACTACTCGGGACGTTCTGTCATCGTGGTCGGCCCGACGCTCAAGCTCCACCAGTGTGGCCTGCCGAAGCAGATGGCGCTGGAGCTCTTCAAGCCCTTCGTGATGAAGCGGCTCGTCGACGTCGAGATCGCACCGAACATCAAGTCCGCGAAGCGGATGGTCGAACGCCGACGGCCTCAGGTGTGGGACGTCCTCGACGAGGTGATAAAGGAGCACCCGGTGTTGCTCAACCGCGCACCGACGCTCCACCGGCTCGGCATCCAGGCGTTCGAGCCCGTGCTCATCGAGGGCAAGGCGATCCAGATCCATCCCCTCGTCTGCACCGCGTTCAACGCAGACTTCGACGGGGACCAGATGGCAGTGCACCTTCCGCTGTCAGCCGAGGCCCAGGCCGAAGCGCGAATCTTGATGCTCTCGGCGAACAACATCCTCTCGCCGGCGACCGGGCGACCGGTGACCGTACCGACCCAGGACATGGTCTTCGGTATCTACTACCTCACTCTGCTCGTCGACGGCAAGAAGGGTGAGGGACGGGTCTTCCGACGTGTCGACGAGATCGAAGCGGCCTACGAGGCAGGCGACGTCGATCTGCACGCGAAGATCCAGTACCGCCCGAAGCGGAGTGGCGACATGCCGAGCGGCGACGCCGAGCCGATCACCCCGATCGAGACGACCCCGGGACGGGTCTTCTTCAACTCGGCGCTGCCGGCGGACTTCGGCTTCGTCAACACCGTCATCGGCAAGCGCGCGACGAGCATCGGCTCGATCGTCGAGATCCTCGCGACGCGCTATCCGAAGGTGGCCGTCGCAGAGAGCCTCGACCGGATCAAGGAGCTCGGCTTCCGCTTTGCTACGCGCTCAGGACTCACGATCTCGATCGACGACGTGAAGACGCCGCCGGACAAGCGGGAGATCCTCGACCGCTATGAGAAGGAAGCCGAGAAGGCCGAGTCGCAGTTCAAGCGCGGCATCATCACCGACGACGAGCGACGCCAGAAGGAGGTGGAGATCTGGACCTCCGCCAACAGCGAGGTCGGTCGTGCGATGGAGAAGACTCTCGCTCTCATCGCCTTCAACCCTCTCGACATGATGGTCGACTCGGGCGCGCGTGGGAACCCTCAGCAGGTGCGCCAGATCGCTGGCATGAAAGGGCTCGTATCGAACCCGCGCGGTGAGATGATCCCGCGCCCGATCGTCTCGTCGTTCAGGGAGGGGCTGTCGGTCCTCGAGTACTTCATCTCGACCCACGGTGCCCGCAAGGGCCTGGCCGACACCGCGCTGCGGACCGCGGACTCGGGCTACCTGACGCGGCGGCTCGTGGACGTCGCCCAGGAGCTCATCATCAGGCAGGTGGATTGCGGCAGCACGCGTGGGATCTGGATCGAGGGGATCGTCCCCGACCAGGCCGGGCGGCGTAGCTACCTCGAGACCCGTGCGTACGGGCGGGTGCTCGCGGAGCCCTTGACGCTGGCCGACGGGTCGGTTCTTGCCGCAGGGGTGATGCTCAGCGACGCTGACCTCGCCCGCCTGGCCGACGATCCGTCGCACGACCGCATCCGGGTCCGGTCGGTCCTCACGTGCGAGGCACCACAGGGAATCTGCGCAGCTTGCTATGGCCAGTCGCTTGCCACGGGCCGGGAGATCGAGCTCGGCGAGGCAGTTGGCGTTATCGCGGCCCAGTCCATCGGCGAGCCGGGCACCCAGCTCACGATGCGCACGTTCCACACCGGCGGCATCATCGGCGAGGACATCACGCACGGCCTCCCGCGGGTCGTCGAGCTGTTCGAGGCACGCACGCCGAAGGGAGCGGCAGTCCTCGCCCGCACCTCGGGCGTCGTGCGCATCGAGGAAGACGAGGTCGGCCGCCACCTCGTGATCGTCGCCGACGACGGGACGGAGGAGAGCCATACCGTATCGCTCCGGGCGCACCTCGAGGTACGCCACGGTCAGGAGATTGCCGCGGGAGACGCGCTCGTCGACGGGCCGAAGGACCCGAAGGAGCTCCTCGAGATCAAGGGGATCCGCGAGACTCAGCAGTACCTGGTCGAGGAGGTCCAGAAGGTCTACCGTGACCAGGGCGTCTCGATCCACGACAAGCACATCGAGCTCATCGTGCGCCAGATGCTGCGCCGTGTCCTGGTCGCCGAGGCCGGCGACTCCGTCTTCCTCCCCGGAGAGCGTGTCGACAGCCAGCGCTACACCGCCGTCAACAGAGAGCTCCTTCAGGAGCAGAAGCGTCCGGCAGAGGGTCGTCCAGAGCTGATGGGGATCACCAAGGCCTCGCTCGCGACGGAGTCGTGGCTGTCAGCTGCCTCGTTCCAAGAGACCACTCGGGTGCTTACCGAGGCGGCGATCGAGGGCAAGTCCGACAAGCTCTATGGCCTCAAGGAGAACATCATCATCGGCAAGCTCATACCCGCTGGCAGCGGTACCGCTCAATACCGGACTGTCGAGGTCGACACGCCCGAAGCCCAGAGGATGTCGTTCTGGTCCTCAGACTCCGAAGCGGCCGAACCGGGTGCCGAGGAGCTCGCAGCGTGGCTGCGCAACGTCGAAGGCTCTCCCTTCGGCGGCTACGCCGCGGAGCCGGGCAGGGTCGACGAGGCGATCGCGTACTACCGCACTGGTGACGGTGGGACGACCTTCGACCCGTCGGACGTGTTCGAGTCCGGAGCAACCGAGCCGGTCGGGCTCGACCCGACCGGAGAGGGCGCCGTCTAGGCGCGGTCAGGCCGTCGTGTCTCGACCGAACGGCAGCTGACGGGGCGGAGACCTCTAGGGCAGCCGTCCGGTCGAGATGTCCGGCGCCCGCCCGTGGGCGACACCCCCACCGCGCGAGCCGACGGACCCAGCGAACACGTGCGCAGACGGACTGTCGCCCCGGTGGGACCATGTGCCGTGCTCGGCACGGCGCCGGATCCGGACGCGGTGGTGTTGCAGGACGTCTCGAAGAGCTTTCACACGCGCGGAGGGCCGGTGCGTGCGCTCGCCGGCGTCGATCTCACGGTCGGTCGGGGCAAGTTCGTCACGCTCATCGGCCCGAGCGGGTGCGGCAAATCGACGCTGCTGCGCGTCGTGGCGGGACTGATCGAAGCCGATGCGGGCGAGGTGTCGATATTCGGCGAGTCCGCACGCCGTGCCTGTGCCCAGAAGCGCGTCGGATTCGTGCCCCAGACGCCCGCACTCCTGCCATGGCGGACCGTCCTCGACAATGTCCGCTTGCCCTTGCAGGTCAACCGCTCGGCGTCGGCCGGACGGGTGCCCTCGCGCCGTCCGGCCGAGATTCTCGAGGCCGTCGGGCTCGGCGGCGTTCTCGACCGCCATCCGAACGAGCTCTCGGGAGGCATGCAACAGCGTGTCGCGATAGCGCGCGCCTTCGCCTTCGACCCGGCGATCCTCGTGATGGACGAGCCCTTCTCGAGCCTCGACGAGATGACCCGGGAAGTGCTCCGCAGCGAGCTCCTCGGGCTCTGGCAGGACCACCGGACGACAGTCCTGTTCGTCACGCACTCCGTGGCGGAGGCGATCGTCCTGTCCGACGCCGTCGTCGTGCTCTCTGGTCCTCCGGGTCGGATCCAGGCCGTGGTTCCCGTGGACCTTCCGCGGCCCCGTCGAGACCTCGTCGAGCTGACGGACGAATACCACGCGCTCGAACGGCGCGTCCGCCTTGAGCTGCGTGGCGCCTGGAGCGATCGGGACGCAAAGTCGTGACGTCACACCGTTCGCGCCTCGGTGCGTGGCTCCCACCCGTTGTTGCCTTCGCCCTGCTCGCCGGGCTCTGGCAGCTTCTCGCACAGCACAACGCGGACTTCATCCCGAGCGTCCCCGCGACGATGGCCGAGCTCTCAGACAATCCGGCGCTGTTCTGGAGCAACACCCTGGTCACGGTGCGCGAGGTGGCGGTGGGGCTCGCGGCGAGCCTCGTCGCGGCATTCCCTCTCGCCGTCCTCATGTGCCACGTGCGAACGATCGAGAGAGCGCTGATGCCGGTGGCGGTCGTGGTCAACGTGACGCCTGTCGTCAGCTACGCACCCGTGTTCGTCCTGCTGTTCGGCTTTGGGTCGACTCCCCGCTATCTCGTGACAGCGATCGTCGTGTTCTTCCCATTGCTCGTGAACTCGCTTGCCGGACTCCGCTCGGCCGATCCCGAGGTGCTCGACGTCATGCGCACCCTCGACGCGTCGAGTTGGGAGGTGCTCTGGCGCCTACGCCTCCCGGGCAGCCTTCCGTTCCTGCTCGCAGCCGGACGGGTCTGCCTGCCACTCGCCGTGGTCGGAGCGGTCGTCGCCGAGTTCGTCGCCTCGGGGTCGTCGAGTGGACTTGGCTCGATGATCTTCGCAGCCCTCGAGACGAACCAGAAGACGGTCATCTATGCCGCGATCGTCGTGCTCGTCGCCCTCGGCCTCGTGCTCACAGCGTTGATCACGCTCCTCGAGCGAAGGTTGCTCACCTGGCGGACGGGGGTCGACCGGCACGCCTGACGGAGAAGCGGTCGCATATGGCGATCCCGTTACAGTGAGCCGAGGCAACGAGACGGGAGCGACGTGACGGTGACGAAGAAAGTGTGTGCGCTGCGAGGGGTGCTTCTCGTCGCGTCGCTGCTCACGGCGGCCGCAGGCGGCATCGCAGGTCCAGCGGGTGCATCTGCGCACGGACGTGTCTCGCGCCGGAGTGCGGCCGGCGAGTCGTCGCAAGGCAGCTGCGCAGCCCACCGGGCGGCGGGCACGGTCACCTTTGTCTCGCCGTTCGGCTATGACGCGTCGGCAGGGATCCTCGACGTGTTCGCCGCACAGCATCTCGGCTACTTCGCAGATCTCTGCCTGCGTGTCGACATCGTAGCGTCGTCGCCGGATCCCTACGCGCTGGTCTCGTCCGGTATTGCGACCATCACCGGCGAGGGCAGCGCTGCGGACACGCTCGTCGCTGTGGCCGACGGGTCGCACTTCGTCGGCGTGGCGACCTTCGGCGACACGTCGGACTACGCGCTGCTCACGCAGCCGGGAATCACCAGGCTCACCCAGCTCCGAGGAAAGATCGTCGCGTACCACACCGTGATGCCGGTGGTCCTGTCCGAGATGCTGGCGAAGGCCGGCGTCAACCCGGCGACTCTCCACGAGGTGAACGACACGTCGTACGACCCCGACCTCCTCACCGAGGGGAGGTTCGCGGCGCTCCAGGCGTACCAGTCGAACGAGGCGATCACGCTGCGTGAGCAGCACAAGGCGTTCCGCGAGTACACGCCTGGCCAGTTCGGCATTCCTGGCACGTTCAACGTCCAGGTCGTCAACTCAGCATTCCTCGCCCGCCACCCCAGTGCCGTCGCAGCATTCCTGCGTGCGGATCTGCACGCGTTCGGCTACTGCAGCGCACACGCCGCTGCCTGCATCGAGATGGAGCGACAGGCGGCATCGGCGAGCGGTGTCACCTACGACGTCGCGCACAACCTCGCCGAATGGCGCTTCGAAGATGCCCTGGCGCTGCACCACACACTGCACGGCCGGGGAGTCGGGGTGGAGACTGCCGCTGAGTGGACGCCGGAGCAGGCGGCACTCCGGCGCTCCCACCTCCTGTCGAGCGTGCCGTCGCTAGCGAGCGCGGAGGACACCACTCTCGTCGCATCCCTGTACCGCGGGCGCTCGCTCATCTGGCCGGGGCCGTGATGCCGAGCGGCACCTCTGCGTCGAGGGATGGCGAGCGCCCGGGCTGTGTTGCCCCGGTCCCGCAACGTGCCTAGAATGGCGCGGCTGTCCGTGCAGGCGTTCGCGCCCCGGCGGCGGTCCGACGACGAAGACCCGCGGAGAGGTTGCGCGTGCCCACGATTTCCCAGCTCGTCCGCAAGGGGCGAGCCTCGAAGCGCTCGAAGACGAAGACGCCGGCGCTGAA
>DAHXNN010000049.1 GCA_027365385.1 Acidimicrobiaceae bacterium
CCCGGCCGGGTAGTCGAGCGGCGATTCGACTCGGAGCGACGTAGAGCAATCGGGACAGTCGAGCCGGATGCCGATGAGCCGACGCCTGCTCGTGAAGATGGACTCAGCTTTCGGCGCAGTCATCGCTGGCTCCGTGCTCTGCGTCGAGGGCGTCGACGAGGTCATGCGACCAATGCTCACACTCGACGTACCGGACGCACTCGGGGTTTCGGCACTGTTCGTCGACACAGTCCACTCGACGGCGGCGTGTCGCATCAGTGTGACCGGAGATCGGGCACTTCTTCGGGACCTTGGCGACTGCTGCTCGCAGCTTCATGTTGTCCTCGATGGCGCCCGCAAGGGCGGATTCCAGGCGACGCGTGCGAGCAGGCCACGAGGACGAGAGGGCCGACGTTTCGTCGCCGGGACGACTCATCACCCCGTGGCAGGGGACATCTACGGACGCCTCGATGCGTTCGCGACCAAAGCGCGCTGCATGTTCAGCACTCATCTTCTCCTCCTTCGCCGAGCACAGCGGTCAATGCGACGAGGGCTCTCAGCTCGTCGCATTCACTCGCCGGGACGCCGCAGCCGCACTGTGGGTTGGTGCCGTGGACCTCGTCGGAGACCGAGGGGTAGAGAAGCTGGTGCTTCTCGTTAGCAGCAAACGCCAGGCCCACGAGCGTCCCGACGACGTCGGGGCCCGCTACAGCGATGAACGCAGCGTCAACACGACGCATACCTGCGTCGTCCGTGACTGGCTCGACATCCCAACCTTCGTGGGAGCGCACAGCCCGGCGCCGCCCCGGCGTTGCAGCACCTGCGCTCACCGCCAACGCTGCAAGAGCCAGCTCGAGTTTACTCATTGGTCATTCGCCGTCTCTCGATTGCATGTGCGATCGCCTCGGCGTCCCGCTCGCGCCGACATGGCGTCGATCCGCAGGACGATCGTGCTCCGGACTGCGATCGTCGACATGACTTGTGCTCAGCTCCCAGCCAGCCTCGAGCGCCACTCCGCGCGCCTTCGTTGTCTCGAGGCTCGGATCCAGCTCGAGCACGTGCGGACAGTGGGGCTTGTCGCAGAGCATGCCTGTGGTCTGGTCGTTGCTCATGAGGACCTCACCTGCCTTCGCCTGGCCCCTCGATGTGGTGCCAGGTCCCATCATCGAGTCGCTCCCAGGTGCGGTTGCGCCAGACTGCGAGCCGCTCGAATGCACGCTCGCTGAACCCGTCGGAGTCGATGCCGCTCAGGTGGGCCCAGTGGACGAGGTTGGCGAGGCAGTCGACCGCTTCGTCGAGCGACGGCTCGTCCAGGAACTCGCGGCTCTCCTTCTGGAACATCGCGACGAGCTCATCGGGCGTCTGGTCCCGAGCGACCGTGACGACCCAGTCCAGGAACGCCTGGGGCCAGCGATCCGGGGGCGCGAGGCCACCTCTCTCGATGGACTTGTCATTCGATCCCAGCTGCTGCCTCCGCTGCGATCTGATCCCCGGTCGGCTCCATGTACCAGAGCACACCGTGCGCGCACGTCATGTCCAGCGCAGGGTACAGCGGTGCGGCGAGAGGCGCTACATAGGTAATCGGTCCTGGTCGCAGATGCCCTGAGAGCGCCTGAAATCTCGAGCTAGTGGTCGGGGTACCGGGGAAATTGGGTGCCTTGAGGTCGGCCGCGTCGTCCATCGCGCTTGGGCGCTTTTCGGCGATCCCACCACTTCTTTACCACCACGAGAAGTCTCTTGATCATCTCTACTTGCTCAGCCCGAACGCCTTGAGGATCGACCGAGTGAGCCCAAACTCCTTGCTGTAGACCTTCCGGCGCACTCGACGTGTGGCGTAGGCGGTCGGCCCCCTGGTCATCGCCCGGACGTTGTTTGACGCCCTGGCGAGGCTGTACGGCGAGCTGGTGAGGCGACGGCGGCGTGGCATCACTGACGCCGCCGTTCCCGGAGTCGGGTGAGGTGGGCCAATCCCTCGAGTGAAGAGCGAGCACCCGCTATTCGCTCTTGCTGCGTTTGACAGCCTGGACAGATCAGGTCTCCCTCGCCGTTCGCTATCCAGTTGTCGAGGTCATCGGCCTCAACTGCTGACCGATCGCATCGACCGCACCGCTCGCTATCCTCGTTCATTCGATGGCCGGTGCGGCTACGGTGCGGCTACGGGGTGGCATCGGTCACCATGCTACTGGTCGACGTCGCCCAACCGTGTCCGAAGAGGCCGCTCGGACCGCGATGCATGGCGAAGCGATTTCGCCACTACTCGCGTTGACATCACCGGCGCGGTGTCACGAAGCCTCGAATAGGTACCACCTTTTCCGGACGGAGCGGATCCAATGCTCAGTCCTCGATAGAGGTCGGCTCGTCGTCAGAAGCGTCGGCGCCGATGGGGACAACCGCGGGAACCAATGCTGGCTTCTGGCGGATCCGATGGTCGAGCTCGACGACTAACTCAGAGGTGTCGTGGAGGAACTGCTTCGCGTTCTCTCGCCCTTGGCCGAGCTGCTCGCCCTCGTAGGTGTACCAGGCACCGGACTTCTTCACGATGCCGAGGTCGACCGCGACGTCAAGGATCGAACCCTCACGGGAAATGCCCGTCCCATACATGATGTCGAACTCCGCGGTGCGGAAGGGCGGCGCACACTTGTTCTTCGCCACCTTTACTCGTGTGCGGTTGCCCGTCATCTCCGCGCCGTTCTTGATCTGCTCGACGCGTCGGATGTCGAGGCGCACCGATGCGTAGAACTTGAGCGCCCGGCCCCCGGGAGTGACCTCGGGGCTGCCGTATATCACGCCGATCTTCTCTCGCAGCTGGTTGATGAAGATCAGAATCGTCTGGGACTTGCTGATCGCGCCGGTCAGCTTGCGCAGCGCCTGGGACATGAGACGGGCCTGTAGGCCGACGTGACTGTCGCCCATCTCCCCCTCGATCTCCGCCCGTGGCGTGAGCGCTGCGACGGAGTCGATCACGATGACATCGAGCGCCCCGGAGCGGATCAAGGCGTCGGCAATCTCCAGCGCCTGCTCACCGTTGTCCGGCTGGGCGATGAGCAGCTCGTCGACGTCGACGCCGATCGCCCGCGCGTACACCGGGTCCAGCGCGTGCTCCGCGTCGATGTAGGCGCAGATCCCGCCGTTGCGCTGGGCCTCGGCCACGACGTGCAGCGCGAGGGTGGACTTTCCCGAAGACTCCGGGCCGTATATCTCGACGATGCGGCCTCTCGGTAGTCCCCCGATGCCGAGGGCCATGTCGAGGGCCATTGCACCCGTGGAGATCACTTCGATCGACATGGTGAGGCTCTCCCCCAACTTCATGACCGAGCCCTTCCCGAACTGTTTCTCGATCTGGCTCAGCGCCGCGTCAAGCGCCTTCTTGCGCTCCATCGCTTCCTCCCTTTCGGACCGCCTTGCCAGCGATCTCACCGGTCGGGGACTGAAGCTACGGCACGGGTCTATTGCTGCCGCGCTCTTCCATTCCTACTTGTGTCAGTGTAGTGCAGCGAACGTGTGTTTGTGGAGATGGGAGGACGCACATCTCGACGCGCGCGGGAGTGGCCGTACGGACGCTCGGACGTGACGTCTCGCCCGTCTTGCTCCACGGACCAGTAATCAGCCACGCCGCTCCAGTAGCTGAGGCGCCTGCCGGCCTCGACGACAACACACGGTGTGGTCTCGGTATCTGGCCCCACGATCGGGACGACGTCGACGAGCTCGCACGTCGCCACGATCGCTCCGAACGACAGCTCGCAGGCCACCGTCCAACCATGGGCTTCCTCGTCATGTAGGAGCCCGGGCACCCACTCGTTCAGACCCTCACAGCGAGGGTCCCACTGGCCGTCGTCGGGGTCCGGGCACGCGCACTCGTCGGTGTGCCGCGTCTCGGCCAACGTCGTCCGGCCGACGCAGTACTCCCCTGCCCTGTGCTCCGGGAGTATCCGGGCGACCGGCGCCATCCCCGCGTGGATCGTGGCATCCCGCTCCGGCCTTTGTCGCCGCTCCCCCGCCGCGAAGACCGGTGTCGGTGTAGCTGTCGCCGAGCTCGACAGCGATGGAGCCGTGGGGTGCGAGCACCCGCCGCGCCGCGCCGGTGACCTCGAGCAGCGCCTCGAGGTACGCGGCCGGACTCTCCTCGCGCCCGATCTCGGCAGCC
>DAHXNN010000053.1 GCA_027365385.1 Acidimicrobiaceae bacterium
GAAGGTCCTCGCGCTTCGAGGCGAGCATCTCGAGGCTGCGGGTGAGGATGCGCCGGGTCTCTGCCGGGTCGATGACGTCGTCGACGTAGCCTCGCTCTGCCGCGACGTAGGGGTTCGTGAAGCGCTCGGCGTAGGCAGCGACGAGCTCGGCACGCCGAGCGTCGGGGTCGACCGCCTCCGCGAGCTCGCGGCGGTGGACGATCTCGACGGCACCTTCGGGGCCCATGACGGCGAGCTCTGCCGAGGGCCAGGCGAACGAGAGGTCGGTCCCGATCGACTTCGAGTCCATGACGAGGTAGGCACCGCCGTACGCCTTGCGCACGATGACCTGGATCCTCGGCACCGTCGCCTCGCAGTACGCGTAGAGGAGCTTCGCGCCGTGGCGGATGATCCCGCCGTACTCCTGGTCCGTGCCGGGCATGAAGCCAGGCACGTCGACGAAGGTCACGAGCGGGACGTTGAACGCGTCGCACGTGCGGACGAAGCGAGCGCCCTTCTCCGAGGAGTCGATGTCGAGCACGCCGGCGAGCTTCTGCGGCTGGTTGGCGACGATCCCGACGACGCGCCCGCCGAGGTGGGCGAAGCCGCACGTGAGGTTCGTCGCCCAGTGGGGGAAGTACTCGAGGTACTCGTCGTCGTCGACGACTGCCCTCACGACCGACGTCATGTCGTACGGTTGGTTGGGGCGCGCGGGGACCATGTCACGCAGCTCCGGGACGAGGCGCTCGGGGTCGTCGGTGCACGGGACCGCCGGCGGCTCCTCGAGGTTGTTCGACGGGAGGAACGAGAGCAGGTAGCGCACGTCGTCGAGGCACGAGCGCTCGTCGGCGGCGACGAATGCCGCCACGCCCGAGCGCGTCGCGTGGGTCATCGCCCCACCGAGCTGCTCGGGGGTGACCTCCTCGCCCGTCACCGTGCGGACGACGTCGGGACCGGTGATGAACATGTGGCTCGTGTGCTGCACCATGAAGACGAAGTCCGTGAGCGCCGGCGAGTAGACGGCTCCGCCGGCAGAGGGCCCGAGGATCACGCTCACCTGCGGCACGACGCCAGAGGCACGGGCGTTGCGGGAGAAGATGCCGCCGAAGCCGTGGAGGGCGACGACGCCCTCCTGGATCCGGGCTCCGCCACCGTCGTTCAGCCCGACGATCGGCACGCCTGTGCGGACGGCGAGGTCCTGGACCTTGTGGATCTTCTCGGCATGCGCCTCGCCGAGCGAGCCACCGAAGACGGTAAAGTCCTGGCTGTAGACACAGACGCGGCGTCCGTCGATGCTGCCGAAGCCCGTGACGACACCGTCGGTGTACGGGCGGCTGTGGTCGAGGCCGGCGTCGTGGCTCCGGTGACGGACGAGAGCATCGAGCTCCTGGAACGAGCCCGCGTCGAGGAGGTAGTCGATCCTCTCGCGTGCCGTGAGCTTGCCCTTGGCGAGCTGTGCCTCGACCGCTCTCTGCGTGGCCGGGTTGCGTGCCTTATCCTTGCGCTCGAGCAGCGTCGCGAGCCGCGCCGCCATCGAGTCGTCGGTCGTAGGGGTCGGCGACATCGGCCAGAGGCTAGTGGCGGGGCCCGTTCGGCGCTGTCAGGTCGCGACCTCACGCCGGCCCTCGAGGGCGCGCCCGAGCGTCAGCTCGTCCGCGTACTCGAGGTCGCCCCCGACGGGTAGGCCACTAGCGATCCGCGTGACGTGCAGTCCGAGCGGCTTGAGGAGCCGGGCGAGGTACATCGCCGTCGCCTCGCCCTCGAGATTGGGGTTCGTGCACAAGATCACCTCTGTCACGTGCTCGGGCTCGAGGCGCGCGAGCAGCTCGCGTACGCGGATCTGCTCCGGACCGATCCCGTCGATGGGGCTGAGCGCACCGCCGAGCACGTGGTAGCGGCCGCGGAACTCCCTGGTCCGCTCCACGGCCACGATGTCACGCGGGTCCTCGACGACGCAGACGACAGATCGGTCGCGCCGCTCGTCAGCGCAGATCGCGCAGCGCTCGCCCATGCCGATGTTGAAGCAGACCGAGCAGAGCACGGTCCGCTCCTTGACCTCCACGATCGCCCGGGCGAGGCGGACGGCGTCCTCCTTGGTCACCTTGAGCAGGTGGAAGGCGATCCGCTGGGCAGACTTCGGTCCGACACCCGGCAGCCTGCCGAGCTCGTCGACGAGGTCCTGGATGGGACCTTCGAACAGCGCCAGTCGAGGCTCCCGCTACGATCCCGGCGACTCGTCGTCGCCCGACTCGTCGTCGCCCGACTCGTCGAAGAGGCCGCCGAGGTCGTCCCCGCCGAGCAGCTCTCCGAGCGCGCTCTGCAGGACACCGCCGAGCGCCTCGCTGCGGACCCTCGAGAGCTGCGAGGTGGCGTCACGGACGGCCGCGAGCACGAGGTCCTCGAGCAGCGAGGTGTCCGCGGGGTCGACGACGGACGGGTCGATCGAGACCGCGTCGAAGGAGAACTCCCCGGACGCGCGCACCCGGACGAGACCACCTGCCGCGGAGCCCTCCACTGGCCGAGCGTTGGCGGCCGCCTCGGCCTCGGCGACGCTCTCCTGGAGCTGCCGCATCCGTGCGAACACGTCGCCGTACTCGCCGCCGTCGGGGAACGAGGTCATCGCCGTCAGACCTCCTCGGCACCGGGGAACGCCTGGAGCAAGCGGTCCTCCTCCCAGGCTAACCCGCTTGCGCCGGTGCCGGGGGCGAGCCCGTCCGTGCCGCCGGCGAGCAGCTCTTCGACGTCTTCGTCCTCCGTCTCGGCCGTGGCGCGAGCCGATGCCGACAGGCCCGCGTTCGTGGGCGCCGCCGGAGCGGAGCCGACTGCCCCTCCGGTGGCGTCTGCTCCCGGTGCCGGTCCACCCCCGGGCTGCCAGGCGCCGTCGACGACGAGCCGCAGGCCGATGGGGCGGCCGAAGTGGGCAGCAAGGGCGTCGGCAACCTCCCCGCGTAGCGGCTCTGCCTGGTTGACGTGGACGGCGTTCGGCAGGGCGAAGATCGCGTCCCCCCCGTCGGTGCCGACGAAATGACCGGCTTGGTAGTAGGCGCGGACCTTCGGCCGCAGCCCGACGAGGAGGCGGTCGCCCCACGCCGAGACGAGCGCGTCGCGGTCGGGCACGGCATCCGAACGGGGCTCGACCGGCGTGGCACCGGCCGGCACCGCTCCAGTCGCTGGCTGCTGCTCGGCTGGCTGCTGCTCTGGCAGGCCCGGGTCCGCCCGCCGGCGGTAGGCGCCGAGCACCGGCCTTCCCGGCGGCGCCGGGGTCGCCGGGGTTGCCGTCGCTGGCGCCACCTCGATCGTCTCTGCGCCTGGCCCGCCGGCGGTCGCTGGCGGCGGCTTCCTCGCCGTCGCAGTCGCCGGTGCCGGCGAGGAAGGGCGTGCGTGCCGATCAGGCGATCCAGGCGATCCAGATGCTGCGGCGCCGCCACGCTCGAGGTGGTCCAGACGCCGCTCGACGTGCTCGAGGCGGTCGAGAAGGGACTCGACGGTCTCGTCCGCGTCGGGGTGGGCGCAGCGGACCAGTGCCACCTCGAGGGTGATCCGTGGCTCCGGCGCGTCGCGCATGGAGACGATCGCCGCACCGAGGAGCTCCATAGCCCGCACGCATCGTGCCGTCCCGAGGACCCGGGCCTCCTCGAGCGTCGCCATCCCATCCGCGCCCGCTCCGTCTGTGCCTGGCGCGACGAGGGCGAGGAACCCGGAGCGGAGTCGTTCGACGAGCTCGACTGCCACCTGCTGGGGATCGCGGCCGCGTCGCAGAGCGTCGTCGAGCGCTGCGATCGCCGCGGCGGTGTCTCGCCGGGCGATCCCGGTCACGACGCTGCCGAGGTTGCCCGAGTCGTCCTCGGCGCTGCCTGAGGCGGAGACCTGGTCGAGCATCGAGAGGGCGTCGCGAGCCGAGCCTCGTCCCCGCCTGAGAGCGACGCCGATCCCCCCGTCGGGCAGGTCGAGACCGGCGTCTGCGACGACGTCCTCGAGGAGCCCCTCGAGGACGTCGTCGCCGAGGAGGTGGAACTCGAAGTGCTGGGTCCTGCTGCGTATCGTCGGGAGCACCTTCTGCGGATCGGTCGTCGCGAGGACGAACACCACGTGCTCCGGCGGCTCCTCGAGCGTCTTCAGCAAGGCGTTCGACGCGGCGGTCGAGAGCATGTGCACCTCGTCGACGATGTAGACCTTCCACCGGCCCGGGGTCGCGAGGGCTGCCCGGCCGACGAGGTCGCGCATCGCGTCGACTCCGTTGTTCGACGCGGCGTCGAGCTCGTGGACGTCGAACGAGGTGCCTGCGACGATCGACAGGCACGAGGCACACGTCCCGCAGGGCTCGCCTCCTTCCGGAGCGGTGCAGTTGAGCGCCTTCGCGAGGATCCGGGCCGTCGAGGTCTTGCCCGTCCCGCGCGGCCCGCTGAACAGGTAGGCGTGTGCGATCCGCTCGTCGCGCACGGCGTTGCGCAGCGCACGGGTGACGTGGTCCTGACCGCGTACCTCGGCGAAGCGTTGCGGCCGGTAGCGGCGGTAGAGGGACTGGTACGGGCGCTCTGGACGCCGTGCACCGGCATCTGCGTCCGGGGAGAGGTCGGTCACGTGCCGATGCTAGGACTCTCGCCGGTGTCGCCGTGGCGGTGCTCCGCGGGTGGCCGCGTACCTGCTGCTCGCGTCGCCGCCGAGCGCAACGGCCAGGTCCCCTGCGGCACACAGGACGACTCGCTGAGAGCTGCTGCCTTCCGGCCCTGACTCGGTTCACGAGGTCTTGTTGCGCAGAACCCGGCCGCTGCGCTCGCCGGCCACGCCCTTGGACAAGATAGCCTCTGGGACTTCTGGAGGGGTGCGAGAGCGGCCGAATCGGCACGATTGGAAATCGTGTGTCTTGCAAGGGACCGTGGGTTCGAATCCCACCCCCTCCGCCAGGAGGTCCGGAGGCCGCAGCAGTTGCTTGGGGCGAGGTGCCAGTGCTCGAGGACGACGAGGCGATGGAGATCGCGCTCGCGGAGGCCGCGCTCGCCGAGAAGCATGGGGACGTGCCGGTCGGGGCAGTGGTCGTGCGAGGCGGCATGGTCGTCGCCCGCAGGCACAACGAGCGCGAGCGACGCGGCGACCCGACCGCGCACGCCGAGGTGCTCGCGTTGCGGGACGCTGCGGCCGGCTCCGGCGGCTGGCGGCTCGACGGCTGCACCGTGTACTCGACGCTCGAGCCTTGTCCGATGTGTGCGGGTGCTCTCCTTGCGGCCCGGGTGGACCGTGTGGTGTTCGCGGCGGCGGACCCGAAGGCGGGGGCGTGCGGCTCGCTCTACAACCTCCTCGCCGATCCCCGTCTCAACCACGAGCCCGACCTCCTGGCCGGCGTTCTCGCGGAGCGTGCCGCGGGCCTGCTCGAGGAGTTTTTCGCCACCCGCCGGGCGAACCGCTAGCCTTTGCGGCGGAGGGATGCGAGAGCGGCCGAATCGGGCGGTCTCGAAAACCGCTGTACGTACTGCGTACCGTGGGTTCAAATCCCACTCCCTCCGCCGGGGGTCCTTAGGAGACCGGACCCCCTGACGTGACGATTCCTCCGGTCGGAGGCGCCGCGAGGCCCTCCGACCGGGAATTGTGGTCGCCACGGCGAGCTTCGGGTCCCCGCACGCGCCGGCGGAGCGCCACGACGCGCTCGACCTCCGCCTGCGACCGGGGAGCGATGGCGCGTACCGTCGGATCCGCGCGGATGGGAGCATGACGCCACGACCCGCGACCCGGGGGTCCGACCGGAGGGCACGATGATAGAGGCTCGGGGCCTCACGAAGCGCTACGGCGCGAAGGTGGCAGTCGACAAGCTGAGCTTCGACGTCCGCCCGGGTGTCGTGACCGGCTTCCTCGGGCCGAACGGCTCGGGCAAGTCGACGACCATGCGCATGATCATGGGCCTCGACTCGCCGGACGAGGGATCCGTGACTGTCAACGGGCGCCCCTACCACGAGCTTCCCTGGCCGTTGCGCGAGGTCGGGGCGCTGCTCGAGGCCAAGGCGATCCATCCGGGGCGGAGCGCGCGGGCACACCTGTGGATGCTCGCCCAGACGAACGGCATACCGTCCCGGCGCGTCGACGAGGTTCTCGAGATGGTCGGGCTCACCGCCGTCGCGCGCCAGCGCGCGGGCAAGTTCTCTCTCGGCATGGGCCAGCGGCTCGGCATCGCGGCGGCGCTGCTCGGCGATCCCGGAGTCCTCTTGTTCGACGAGCCGGTGAACGGCCTCGACCCGGACGGGATCCGCTGGATCCGCAACCTGCTGCGCTCGCTCGCGTCCGAAGGCAGGACCGTGCTCGTCTCGAGCCACCTCATGAGCGAGATGGCCCTGACGGCAGACTACGTCGTCGTCATCGGCAGGGGTCGTCTCATCGCGGCGAGCGCGATCGGCGAGCTCACGGCGCGGAGCGCTCGGCGCTTCGTGCGCGTCCGCTCTCCACAGATCGCCGAGCTGCGCGCCGTGCTCGACGGGGAGGGCGCGACGACCGTGCTCGAGGACGACGGCTCGCTCTCGGTCCAAGGTCTCGACGAGGTGGCGATCGGCGAGGCGGCTGCCGGCGTCCCGGTCGTGCTCCACGAGCTCGCACCCCAGTCCGCATCGCTCGAGGAGGCGTTCATGGACCTGACGGAGGACAGCGTCGAGTACCACGGCGACGGACGGCCACGCGCCGTGACGGCACCGGAGGCGGGGCGGTGACGAGCACCACTGGGACGGAGGTGCCGGTGCTCGCCGGCGCGAAAGCGTCGAGATCCGCTGCGAGCGGGTTGCGTCCGGAGCTCCCGCGGGGTCGCTACGGTCTCGCGGGTCTCGTCGCGTCCGAGTGGACCAAGGTCCGCTCCGTCCGCTCGACGATCTGGACGCTCGTGGTCACCGTCGTGCTCGGCATCGGGCTCGGGGCGATCGCCACGGCCACCACCGCGGCGCGCTGGTCGAGGATGTCCATCGTGAGCCGCCTGACGTTCGACCCGACACGCACGAGCCTCACCGGCCTTCTGTTCGCGCAGCTCGCGATCGGCATCCTCGGCGTGCTCGTCGTCTCTGCCGAGTATGGCACGGGGACCATCCGGGCGACCTTCGCCGCGACGCCGCGACGACCGGTCGTCGTCATCGCGAAGGCGCTCGTCTTCGGCGCCGTGGCGCTCGTGGTCGGGGAGGTCGTCTCCTTCGTGGCCTTCTTCGTCGGGCAGTCGCTCCTCACGGGCCCGGCGCCCCACGCCGCGCTCGGCGACCCGGGATCCTTGCGTGCGGTCGTCGGTGGCGGCCTCTACCTCCTCGTCCTCGGCCTTCTCGCGCTCGGCATCGCGACGATCGTGCGCCATACCGCTGGTGCGATCAGCGCTTTCGTCGGGGTGCTCCTCGTGCTGCCGATCATCGTGACCGCCCTCCCGTCCTCGATCGGCAACAGCATCGGCAAGTTCCTCCCGGCGAACATCGGGGTGGTGCTGCTATCCGTCCAGCCCCAGGCGAGCTCCTTCTCACCGTGGGCGGGTCTGCTCCTCCTGTGCGGCTACGCGGTCGCGGCGCTCGTGATCGGCACCGTGCTCGTGGTGCGACGGGACGCCTGAGGATCCGTCGGGAGCGTCTTGCCGCGTCTCGAGCCAGCGGTGGAACCCTGCAGCGTTCGAGTGGAAGCCGTTGAGCGTCTCGAGCTTCGCCCGCACTGCCGGGTCGGCGGCGCCGGCGTCCGAGGCGAAGCGCTCCGCGAGCGCCGACGCGATGTCGCGTCCCTCGCGGAAGGCGCGTGCCGCCTCGCCGGCCCACGAGCGTAGCGACGCGTCCGCCTCGGCGAGGAGCTCCTCAGGAGTGCCGGGCACGATCCCGTAGTGGGCGAGTGCGATCGCTGCCGGACGGCGTGCGGCGAAGCGGGACAGGGAGCCGAGCGCGAGATCGAGGTCGAAGTCGGGAGGTGGGGTCGCCGGCCGGAGCGGCCCGCCGTCGGGGAGCCTCACGCCGGCGGCGTCGCCGGCGAAGAGCACGCCGGAGGTCGAGTCGTGGTAGCCGAGGTGGTGCTTCGCGTGACCGGGCGAGTCGATCGCTGTGAGGACCCTGCCACCTCCGAGCTCGACCGTCTCGCCGTCGCCGAGCACGCGGACGCGCGCCGCTTCAGTCGGCTCGAGCCTGCCGTAGAGGTCGTCGAGCAGGTCGCCGTAGACGAGTGCAGCCGACGCGACGAGCCTCGACGGGTCGACGAGGTGGCGGGCGCCGAGCGCGTGGACGTAGACGGTGGCGCGGGGGAAGGCCCGAGCGACGTCCCCGACGCCGCCCGCGTGGTCGAGGTGGACGTGGGTCACCGCGACGCCTGCGAGGTCCTCCGGGCCGATCCCGAGGCTCCCGAGAGCGTCGAGGAGCACGGGCACCGAGCTCTGGCTCCCGGTCTCGACGAGCACTGGAGCGGGCCCGTCGACGAGGAAGCCGGCGGTCGCGTGCTCCCAGCCGCCGAGCAGGGTGTCGATCTCGGTCACGCCGTCGGCGACGAGGCGCATCGCGTCTCCTCCTACGAGGCGATCTCGACGACGACCTTGACGTCGTCCGACCGGTGGGCGAGCGCGTCTGCGAACCGCGCCAGGGGGACCTTGCGCGTGATCAGGCGTGCGAGCCAGTCGTGGTCGGCCCTCGCGAGTGCCTGCGCGCCTGCCTCGTAGTGGCGCTTGTTCGCGTTCACCGAGCCGACGACGCAGGTGTTCTGCAGGACCATCGAGCGCGCGAGAGAACCGGCGTCGACGGTGACGTCGACTCCCTCGGGCGAGACGCCCGTCAGGCAGACGACACCGCCGACTCCGACGGTGGCCACCGCGTCGAACACGAGCTGCGGCACTCCCGTGCACTCGACGACGACGTCGGGCGACTCGAGAGCGTCGGAGACGTGCCCGGCGTGGTACTCGGCGCCGAGCGCGCGGACGAGGTCGGGCTTCACGCCGTCGGTCATCTGGTCGACGACGTGGATCTCGTAGCCGCGCTCGATGCCGAGGAGCGCCGCGAGGAGGCCGATCGGCCCGGCGCCCGCGACCACCACCGTCTTGGGCTTCCATGTCTCGCGGTTCCCCACCCGCCCGATCTCGTCCCAGGCCTTCGCGACCACGGTCGTCGGCTCGAGGAGCACGCCGAGCAGACCGAGATCCGGGTCGACCTTCACCATCGCGTCAGGCTCGGCGCGCCAGCGCTCGCGCATGAAGCCGTCGAGCTGCTTGATCCCGTGCTCGGTGTACTGGCCGTTGCGGCAGGCGTCCCACTCGCCGACTGCGCAGCTGTAGCACGGGACGGGGTCGGGTCGGCGGACGATGCCGACGACGAGGTCACCCGCAGCAAGGCCGGAGCCGCTCGGTGCGTCGACGACCCGGCCGAGAGATTCGTGCCCGAGCACGAGGCGGTCGTGGCCGGGAGGCAGCCACCCGTAGTCGCCGCGCACGATCTCCATGTCCGTGCCGCAGACCCCGACGGCCAGGGTCTCGACGAGCACGGAGCCCTCCGACGGCGACGGCTCGGCGACGTCGGTCACCTCGGCCGAGGAGGCTTTCTTCGGGATGACGGTAAGTGCTTGCACGGTGGTCCTCCAGGATTGTCGGTGTCTCGGGACGCAGCGGCTAGATCGAGGGGCGCCCGCGCCGGGAGAAGCCCCGGCGCGTGTGCCCAGCTGCCGGGTGCAAGCGCACCTTCGGCAGCCTGTGCCCTGCGAGGCGCGCCCGCTGGCCGTGGGGCGCCGCGGCGCGGTTGTCCCCGCTGAGGTTGACCGCGGTGTTGATGAGCGAGATGTGCGAGAACGCCTGGGGGAAGTTGCCGACGAGTCGCTTTGCGACCGGGTCGTACTCCTCGGACAGCAGCCCGACGTCGTTCCGCAGGTCGAGGAGGCGCTCGAACAACGTGACCGCCTCGCCGTGCCGTCCGATCAGCTCGAGGTTGTCGGCGAGCCAGAACGAGCACGCGAGGAAGGCGCCTTCCCTGCCCGACAGGCCGTCGACGTCTCCCGCGTTCGCGGCGTCGTAGCGCAGGACGAAGCCGTCGTGGGTGAGCTCACGTGCGACCGCGTCGACGGTCCCGACGACGCGGGGATCGCCGGGCGGCAGGAAGCCGACCATCGGCACCATGAGGACGCTCGCGTCGAGCTCCTTCGACCCGTAGTACTGCGTGAAGGTGTTGCGGGTCGCGTCGAAGCCCTTGTCGAGGACCTCCGCGTGGATCGTGTCGCGTGCAGCCCGCCAGCGGTCGACCGGGCCGTCGAAGCCGTACTGCTCGACCTCCTTCACGGCCCGGTCGAGCGCGACCCACGCCATGACCTTCGAGTGCGTGAAGTGGCGCCTCGGGCCGCGGACCTCCCAGATCCCGTCATCGGGCTGGCGCCAGCCGTCCTCCACGAACTCGAGCAGCGCGCACTCGAGGTCCCACGACGGGCCCGCCGGGTCGATACCGCCGCGGCGTGACTCGTGCAGCGCCGAGATCACCTCGCCGTAGACGTCGAGCTGGTACTGACCAGCGGCCGCGTTCCCGACGCGCACCGGTGCCGAGCCATCGTAGCCGCGGAGCCAGGGGATCTCCCTCTCGACGAGGTCGCGCTCGCCTGCGGGGCCGTACATGATCTGGAGCTTCGACGGGTCGCCCGCGACCGCTCGCAGCAGCCAGTCCCTCCACGCGACGGCCTCCGCGTGGTAGCCCGCCGCCATCAGGGCAGCGAGGGTGAGCGTCGCGTCGCGGAGCCAGCAGTAGCGGTAGTCCCAGTTCCTCGAGCCTCCGAGTGTCTCGGGCAGGGAGGTCGTCACTGCCGCGACGATGCCACCCGTCGGCGCGTAGGTGAGTGCCTTCAAGGTGATCGCCGAGCGCACGATCGCATCCTTGTAGGGGTTGTCGGCCACGTCCGACTGTCCGGACCAGGCCTGCCACCATTCGACGGTCTCCTGCACGCCGTAGTGGCCGTCGACCGGTCGGGCGGGCTCGTCGTGCGACGGGTACCAGGACAGGACGAACGGCACGCGCTGGCCTGCCGAGACCGAGAACTCGGCGACGGTCGTCATCTCCTCGCCGTGGGCGTGCACAGGGGTCCACAGGGCGAGCGCGTCCGGTCCGGCGACGGCGGTGAGCATCCCGTCGAGGCGGCGGACCCACGGTACGACGTCGCCGTAGCCGAAGCGCACGGCGAGGTCCATCCGCATCTCCACCGTGCCCGAGGTGCACTCGACGAGACGCACGATCTCGGGCAGCCGGTCCCGGACAGGCATGCAGTCGGTCACGCGCACCGTGCCCGAAGCGACGGCGAACTCGGTCTCCAGCACGAGCGTGCTCCCGACGTAGCGGCGAGACGTCGCGAGAAGTGGCGTGCCAGTGCCCGGCTTCGGGCTCGTCGCTGGCGCGATCCGCCAGAACCCGTTGCGCTCGTCGCCGACGAGCCGTGCGAAGCACGCCGCCGAGTCGAAGCGAGGGAGGCAGAGCCAGTCGATCGAGCCGTCCCTGCCGACGATCGCTGCAGTATGGGTGTCGCCGATGACAGCATAGTCCTCGATGCGCTGGGCCATCCGGCCATCATTGCCCAGCGGCGCTCCGGGGAGGGGTCAGCTCACGCAGCCCTGCGTGCCCACCGCGGCGGTACGGTGGGCGGCCTCGGCGACTCTGCTCGCGACGCCCGGTGACGCGAGCGCGTAGCCGATCTCGGGGTCGGAGGTCGACCGCGAGAAGACCACGCCGAGGACCTCGCCGGACGGCGCGACGAGCGGACCCCCGGAGTTCCCCGGGCGCACGACCGCGTGCAGCTCGTAGACCGTACGCACGGTGAGCGCGTTGCCGTAGATGTCCCGGCCTTCCGCCTCGAATCTGGCGAGGACGCCTGCCGCCCTGTAGGAGAAAGGTCCCCCGCCGGGATAGCCGAGGACGACCGCGGCGGCACCGCGCTCGACGAGACCCGTGTCGATCGGCAGGGCGGGCTCGCCGAGCGGGCTCGTGCGCAGCACGGCGAGGTCGAACCGAGGGTCGAACAGGACGGGGGTCGCCCTCGAGGCCGTCCCGTCGGGCGCCTCGACGGTGATGGTGGACGTCCCCGCGACGACGTGGGCGTTCGTCACGACGAGGTCACTGCCCGTACCGGTCGTCGCGACGAAGCCCGAGCCCTCCTGCTCGGCGCCGCAGCCGATCGCGACGACCTTCACCGTCGAGGCGGACGCGGCGACGAGAGCGGATCGGACGGCCGCCGCGCCGGGGAGCCGTACGGGTCCGACGGGCTCTGGCAGGACGTTGGCGAGCACCTGGGGAAAGCCGCCTGCTGCGAGGAACCGCTCGACGCTCGAGAACGCGTTGGGGACAGGCGGGAGCACCCGGGTGACGCTGCGCAGCACCGCGGAGTCCTCGATCTGCCCCGCGACCCCCTGGAACGCGCTGTTGACGAGGATCGAGGCGAACAGCCAGCAGACGAGGAGGGTACCGCTCGACGCGACCACGGCGCCGAGGGCTGCGTCGAGGGCGCCGAGCCGCGCCCGCCTGAGCCTGCGCCAGGCACGGCCACCGAGGTGGCGCCCGGCCGTGCCGGCGACGCCCGCCGGCAGGAGGAGCAGGGCGAGGGCGGCGACGGTCTTCGGGACCTGGCCGGCGACGTGGGGGTCGACGACTGCGACGAGGGCGACGCCGACTGCGAGCCCGGCGCAGAAGCCGACGAGAGAGACGAGCTGGGCGGCTGCCCCGACGCGACGTCCGTGGATCGCCGCGATGGCGACGAGCACGAGCAGCGCGATGTCGAGCGTGTCCACCTAGCCGGTCGGAGTCCCTTCCCGGGTGCCGGGCACGTCGGTCCGCCCGTCCTGGGGCTGCCCGCCCTGGGGTCCGGTGCCCTTTGGACCGGGGAGGGGCTCGATGCCCACGTCGTCGTAGCGGAAGAGGGCGAGGTAGGGCACGGCACGCGCCGCGACGAGGGGAGCGGCCAGCTCGCTCCGGTCGAGGAGCGTCAGCGCGAGGACGACGGTGGCTCCTGTCGCCGTGACGGCGTCGAACGCCTCGAGGAGCGATCGTCCCGTCGTCACGGTGTCCTCGAACAGCACGACACGGGTCCCCGGAGCGAGGTCGGCACCTTCGATCCGCCTCCTGCTGCCGTAGGCTTTCTCGGTCTTGCGGACCGAGAACCACGACGTCGAGGTGGCTAGAGCCACGGCGTGCGCGACCGGATCCGCCCCCATCGTCATGCCTCCGATCGCGTCGAACCGGGTGCCGGACGCGGCGCACGCGCTCGCGACGGCTTGCGCGGCGAGCCGCAGGTCGTCCCCGCGCGCTACTGCCCGCCGGAGGTCCACGTAGTGGTGGCTCGTCCCGCCGGACGACAGCGCGAACGGCACCGGGCTGTAGGTGAGGCCACGCTCGCGCACGAGAGCGAGGAGCCTGGCGCGCAGCGCCGCCGGGAGCAGCTGCGCCTCTACCTCGCCCGCAGGGGTCAGGTCGTCCATGGTGGGGCGAGTGTAGGGCGGCCGCGGGCGCCGTGGCCGGTTGGCTACGAGCGATCGTTGTAGCGGTAGCCGACGCCCCGGATCGTCACGATGTGGCGCGGTTCGTCGGGGTGCTCCTCCACGCGAGCGCGAAGCCGGCCGACGAGGGTCGCGACGATCCTCGGGTCTCCGTCGTACTCGATGCCCCACACGCGCTCGAGGAGCGCGTCCCGTGTCACGACGCGCCCCGCGTTCGCGAGGAGCTCTCGCAGGAGCTGGAACTCGCGCAGCGGGAGCTCGACGGCCTGGCCCCGCACCACGACCTCGTGCCTGCCCGGATCGAGGACGACGTCGCCGACCCGCAGCACGTCCTCGTCGCTCGGCTCGACCGAGGGCCAGGTCGGCATCTCCGGGCCTCGCTTCCGCCGTAGAAGGGCGCCGATGCGGGCGACGAGCTCACGCATGCGGTAGGGCTTCGGGACGTAGTCGTCGGCACCGACCTCGATCCCGACGACGACGTCGAGCTCCTCGCTGCGCGCGCTGACGAAGATGACAGGCGTGCGGTGGCCGCGGGCCCGCAGCTCGCGACAGATCTCGAGGCCCGACGTCCCGGGGAGCATGACGTCGAGCAGGATGACGTCCGGGCGGAGCCGCTCGGCTGTCTCGACGGCGTCCCGACCGTCACGTACCGCCGTCACGGCGAGACCTTCGCGCTCGAGCCCGACGGTGAGGGCGAGGACGTGGGACTCGTCGTCCTCGACCACGAGGACGCGGGGCCAGCCCGAGCGGTCGCCTCCGGCATGGCTGCCGTGGTGCGACGTCACCGCGTGCGTCGGTGTCTGCGTTGCGTCGGCGGGTCCTGTGGCGGCACGCTCCGATCGTCGCGGTGCCTGGTGACGGCTCTGCGTGGTCGCGGTGAACGGCGCGTGACGTGCCAGCGAATTCTTGGCGGCCGCGCCGTGCGGCTGCTACGCAGGGACGGCTACCGAGGGGTAGCGACGGCAGGGGAGGTGGGATGACGACTGTCGTGCCGGTCGTGCTCCTCGCCGTCGCCGTCCTCGGCCTTCTCGCGCCGCAGCTACGGACCATGAGCTGGCTGGCGCCGACAGCGTGTGCCGCGGTCGCTGTGGTGATCGGCGCGGTGCCTGGCGCCGCCGCGGGGGACTCCGTCCGCCCGCTGCTCGCACCCCTCGCCTTCATCGTCCTCGCGGTGCCTATGGCGGTCATGCTCGACCGCTACGGACTGTTCGAGGAGCTCGCGGGCCTCGTCGCGGGCGGCCCTCGCTACCTCGGATTGCTGTGGGTCCTCGCAGCGGCGACGACTGCCGCGCTCAATCTCGACGTCGCGGTCGTCCTGCTCTCGCCGCTCTACGTCCGCGTCGCGGACCGGCGCGGTGAGTCCCGCTTCGTCGTGGCGCTCCAACCTGCGCTGCTCTCGTCTCTCGCGTCGTCGGGTCTCCCCGTATCGAACCTCACGAATCTGATCGCTGCGGCGCACAACCACCTCTCCGTCGGCGGGTTCCTCGTCCATCTCGGGCCGTCGACTGTCGTCGCCACTGCGGTCGGCTGGCTCTGCTACCGCAAGGGGCTCCGCCGCATCGAGGCGGTGATGCCCGGAGCACTTCCCGGAGCCGCGCCCGGCCCTGCCGGCGTGGCAGGGCTCGTGCCACCCGGCCGCGCGCGGCCCCGCGCGCGTACGCTCGGAGTCGGCGGCGGCCTCGTCGTCGCGGTCGTCGTCGGCTTCGTCGCCGTGCCGGGCGTGGGCGGCCAGCCCTACGAGGTTGCCGCGGTGGCCGACATCGTGCTCCTCGTGCTCACCCGCGCGGCGCCGCTGCGAGCCGTGCCGTGGCAGAGCGTGGGCACCGTGCTCGGGCTCGGCGTGCTCGCGAGCGCGGCGGCAGAGCATCTCGGCGTCGCAAGAGCGCTCGGTGGCTCGTCGCTCGCAGGTGTCGCCCGGGCGACCGTCGTCTCGGCCGCCGGGGCCAACCTCGTCAACAACTTGCCCGCCCTGCTCGTCGCGCTGCCGGCCACCGGCCACCGGGCCTCGTGGACCTTGTGGGCCGTCCTGCTCGGCACGAACGTGGGCCCGCTCGCCGTGCCGAGCGGCTCGCTCGCCGTGCTGCTGTGGCTCGAGACGGTCCGCCGGCTCGGTCTTCCCGTGCGCGACCGGGACTTTCTACGCGTCGGATGGTGGATCGCCCTCCCGGCGCTCCTCGCGTCGCTCGCGACGCTGCTCGCCGTCCGCGTCGCGCTCGGCCCGGGCCACTAGCCTCGTACCATGTCCGTGCCCCTCGAGCACATCCACCGCGATGTCCGCGGCGGTGGTCTCAGGGCGTCGATCTTCGGGGTGAGCGACGGTCTCGTCTCGAGCGTGTCGCTCGTGCTCGGCACGGCTGCCGCGCATCCCGGTCCGGGCGTCGTGCGCATCGCAGGTCTCGCCGGGCTTCTCGGCGGCTCGTTCTCGATGGCCGCCGGCGAGTACGTCTCGATGCGAGCGCAGCGGGAGGCGTTCGAGCGGGAGCTCGCGGTCGAGGCGGAGGAGATCCGCCGCCGGCCGGACAGCGAGCGGCGTGAGCTCCAGCACCTCTACGAGAGCCGGGGGATCACCACGGAGGTCGCCGAGCAGCTGGCGGGCGAGCTCATGGCAGATCCGGACGTCGCCCTCGCGACGCACGCTCGCGAGGAGCTCGGGCTCGACCCCGAGGCTCTCGGCTCGCCCTGGACCGCAGCAGGCGCCTCGTTCGTCACCTTCGCCCTCGGGGCGGTCATCCCCCTCGCTCCGTTCCTCGGTGGCTCGTCCGGCCCGACCGAGCAGATCGTCGCGGTCGTTCTCGCGGCGCTGGCAGCCCTGGCCGTAGGCGCGCTGCTGTCGATCGTCACCGTCCGGTCCTGGGCCTTCTCGGCTGTCCGCTCGCTCGCGATATGTGCGATCGCAGGAGCGGCGACGTACGGCCTCGGCTCCGCAATCGGCACCGCCGTCCACTGAGCCCGATCGAGCCCGATGACACCGCTGCCGGACATGTCGACGGACCGAGGGACCGGGTCGCTCCCGGGCCCATCCGCGCGCGTCTATCTCGTCCGCCATGGTGACGCGGTCGGGCGCCGGACGTGGGCGGGCACCGACGAGCTCCGACCGTTGACCGCTGTCGGAGCTCGTCAGGCAGAGGGACTTGCCCGGCGGCTCTGCGCCGGCAGGACCTCCGCGGGCGTTCGCCCGATCCCCACCGGTGGAGCGGTGGCACCCCAGCTCGTGCGGGTGGTGACGAGCCCGGCGTCGCGCTGCAGCGGGACGCTGCGAGCGACGGCGCTCGCGGCAGGGCTCGAGCTCGAGGAGGTCGACGAGCTCGGCGAGGGACGCGATCCGCTCGCCGCCCTCGGGTTCCTCGTCGCCGCAGCGTCCGGTCTCGACGCCGGGCAGGCGCTGGCTGCGTGCTCCCACGGCGACGTCGTCTACGGCGTGCTCGACGCTCTCGCCGCAGCAGGTCTCGCACTCGACGGCCCACGGGCGGTCCCGAAGGCAGCGACCTGGGAGCTCGACGTCGTGGACGGGACGGTACGCGCCGCCCGCTTCGTGGCGCCCCCGATCGACAGGTCTCCGGGCCCGCTCGCGCTCCTCGGCGGCGGCGAGTGGCGAGACGGGGCGAGCGTCGACGCCGGCCTTCTCGCAGAGGCAGGCGGCGAGGTCGTCGTGCTGCCGACGGCCGCCGCCTACGAGCACCCGGAGCGGTGCGTCGCGACGGCAGAGAGGTGGTTCGCGGCGCTCGGGGGTCGGGTGCGCCCGTGCATGGTGCTCACCCGGTCCGATGCGAGCGACGCGGGCCTCGCCGCGGTCGTGCGCGAGGCCAGGTTCGTCTATCTCGCGGGTGGCTCGCCGCTCCACGCGCGTTCGGTGCTCAAGGACTCGACGGTGCTCCAGGCACTGCGTCACGCCTGGGATGCAGGTGCCGTCGTGGCGGGCTCGTCGGCCGGCGCGATGGTGCTCACCGACCCGATGGTCGATCCCCGGGGCGGAGCGCTCACGGTCGGCCTCGGGCTCGTCCGCGACGTCGCAGTGGTGCCCCACTTCACCGGCGAGATCACGGCACAGCTCCGGCGCACGCTCGCCCTCGCTCCGGCCGGCTGCGCGGTAGTGGCGCTCCCCGAGTCGACCGCGCTCGTGCGCGAGCCCGACGGTCTCTGGCGCACCGACGGTCCCGGGCGAGTCGCGGTCTTCGTCGGCGGCGAGGCGGTAGGTCTCGAGGTGCTCGCCGGTCGGCCGGTCGACTGACCCGACCCGTCCAAGCGCCGAGGCGCACGCTCGGACCGCCGGCGATGCGGGCGCGGGTACGTCGTGCCGCTAGTCCGCCTCGGTGATCTCGACGCTCTCGATGGCGACGCGCTCCGAGGGCTTGCCGGAGCGGCTCCCGGCCTGCTCGAGCGCCGCGACGACGTCGAGACCCGCGACCACCTTGCCGAACAGCGAGTATGCGGGGGGGAGTGCGGCGCCCTGGGGGCCGCTGATGATGAAGAACTGGCTGCCGTTGGTGTCCGGGCCGGCGTTGGCCATCGCGAGCGAGCCGATCTCGTAGCGCCCCGGCGCGGGGAGCTCGTCTTCGAACCGGTAGCCCGGACCGCCGGAGCCCGAGCCCGTCGGATCGCCTCCCTGGACGACGAAGCCGGGGATGATCCGGTGGAACGCCACGTCGTCGAAGTAGTGGTAGCGGGCAAGGACGACGAAGTTGTTCACCGTGCGTGGCGCGCCGATCGCGTCGAGAGCGACGGTGAGGTCTCCCTTGGTCGTCTTCACCAACGCGGTGTAGCGCTTCGACAGGTCGACGCACATCGGTGGCGGTCCGTCGAAGCGGCGCTTTTGGGGGGCCGAGCCGTCGGCAGGAGGGCACTCGGTCGACATCGTGGGGGCTCCGTTTCCGTGCCGGGCTCCGATCCCCGGCCGCGCCCCGGTGGTAGGGCGGGCCGACTCGGTGCTCAGGCGCTCAGCTGGGTGATCGTCACCTTGACGATGTGGTACAGCACCTTCGGCGTCCCCGACGAGCTGCCGGCGGCACCGATCTTCTCGACGACCGGCATGCCGCTCACGACGCGGCCGAACAGCGTGTAGTTGGGCTCCTGGTCGAGGGTGGTCTGACCCCCGGGCAGGATGACGAAGAACTGGCTCCCGTTCGTCGACGGGCCGCTCGAGTTCGCCATCGCGACGCCACCGACCGGGTAGCAGTCGGCCTTGGCCTTGCAGCTCGGCGGGGGTGTGTTGCCGGTGAAGCTGTAGCCGGGCCCACCTGCGCCGGTGCCCGTCGGGTCGCCTCCCTGGACGACGAAGCCGGGGATGACCCTGTGGAACACCGTCAGGTCGAAGTAGTGGTAGCGGGCAAGGAAGACGAAGTTGTTCACCGCCGCGAGGGACGCCTTCGCGTCCATGCGGACGACGAAGGTGCCGGCGTTGGTCACGACGGTCGCGTCGTAGACGCCGGTGGGAGAGATACAGGTCGGCGGTGCCTTCGTGAAGGCGATCAGGCGCTTGGCCGCACCGGCCGGCGTCGCCGGCGGGCAGACGGGAGCGACGGCGGTGTGAGACACCGG
>DAHXNN010000071.1 GCA_027365385.1 Acidimicrobiaceae bacterium
CAGGCAGCCGAGATGATCGACGCCGGAGCCCTGCTCGTGGACGTGCGAGAGCACCACGAGTGGCACGCCGGCCATGCCGAGCAGGCCCTCCACCTTCCCCTCGCTGCACTTGCCGAGCGACTGCACGAGCTTCCCCGCGACCGCCACGTCGTCTGCGTATGCCGCTCGGGAGGACGATCCGGCGTGGCCGCTGACGCGCTGCACCGTGCGGGCTACAGCGCCTGGAACCTCACGGGCGGCATGTCGGCCTGGGTGGAACGTTCACTCCCCGTCGTCGACGCCTCGGGCGAGCCAGGCATCGTCGTCTAGCGACCCGACGAGTGAGCGGGCGCCCTTTCGGGCACCCGCTCACTCCCCTACCGGCGGCCCGCCGCCACGTCCGGCGGCGACGGTCCTACGGCTCCATCGCGGTGGCTATATCAGTAGAGCGTCGCGAGCTTGCTCGCAGGCTCCAGGTAGACCGTGTGAAGGTTGCCGCTCGCGTCGAACTGCTCTACCTCGAACGACGAGAAGACGTTGTGGTGGACGTTGAAGTTCTCGTTTCCACTGGCGCCCTGGTAGTTGATCTTGCGGTGCTTGTTCAGCAAGGCAACACAGCTCGGGTACGTGTAGCACTTCGTCCCGGGCGGGTTGGACACTTTGGTGATGTAGGTCCGCCACACCGTCGGGTTGGTCGAGTGAGCCGCGTCCATCGCCAACGCGGCGATGACCACGGCGTCGTACATCGCCGGCGACGCCGGCAGAGGCGTCTTCGTGTGCCAGACCTTCTGGTAGGCGTTGAGGAACGCCGTGTTGGCCTGAGCGTAGGCCGGCGGCGCCGCCATCCCGGTCATCCAGTGTGCCGCGTCCGACAGCCCGAAGGCCTGGGCGAGCTGGATCGACGCACCCGTGTCGCCTGTGATGTAGGGAATGTCCATGTGGCCTAGCTGCCGCACGTTCGCGAAGAACGTGCTAGCGGTCTGCGGGTCCATGTGGAAGAACGCGCACTGCGGAGCCTTGCCGCTGAACAGCTTCGCGACCGTCGACAGGTACGAGCTCTGACCAGCGACGATCGTCGCGCTTGCGACGATCGTGCCACCGAGGCGCTTGAACGCCTGGGTCACAGGTCCTACTTCGGCCTGCGCGTTCGGCCCGGAGTCATAGATCTCCGCGGCATAGCGGCAGCTCTTGGCGTTACGGGCGTAGTAGGCCTCACCAGAGAGCAGCTCGGAGTCGGACGGGAACACCCGGTAGACGTAGGGGTAGTTCATGAAGTCGAGCTGCGTGGTGCCGCCCTCCATCAGGTCGACGATGTGGTCCGGCCCAAACTGGCGGATCACTCCCTCGATCTCGAGCGAGGACGGTCCGAAGACGACGGCGGGATGGTAGAGCAGCAACGTGCGGAACGCGGAGACAGCATCCACGGGGTCCCCGGCGGTGTCCTCGAGGTGGCTCGAGAACTGCGCGCCCATGATCCCACCACCGTTGTCCACGGCGTACATGCCGGCCTTCACACCGTGGTCGAACCACTGGCCGACGAATGCCTCCTTGCCGCTCATCGGCAGCAGGATCCCGGCGCTGACTGGCGCTGGCGCCGCCTTGCGCACGCCGGCGACCGCCGCTCCCGAGCTCCACGCGCCGACAGCCGACAGGACGAGCGATCCTGCAGCCACCAGTGAAATCCCGAGCCCCACGCGCCTATGTCTCGTAGCACGCCTGAATGACATCGTGCCCCCCTCTCTTGATTGGTCGTGATCTTCCTTGACTACCCGAGCCGCGACGCGAGGTGCGCCGCGAGCGGGTCCTCCCCGCCCTTGTTCAGGGCGAGACCTTGCGACAGGAGGGATCCTCGACCCCTCCTGCAAGTACGCGCTCCTCCCCGCCGGAACGGTCGGACGCACCGAGGAAGATCGCCGCGAGATCCAGCTCCGCGAGCCGCGCTGGGGTGCCACTCTCGTGGTTGCGGCCGGCGACGAGGATGTAGACCCAGTCCGCGCTGTTGAGGGCACGGTCGACGTTCTGCTCGACGACGACGACTGACGTTCCGAGCTCCGCGATGCGGCGGACCTGCAGCCAGACGACGTCGACGTTCGCCGGCGACAGCCCGGCGGTCGGCTCGTCGAGGAGGACAACCTTCGGATCGGACATGAGAGCGCGTGCCATGCCCAGCATGTTGCGCTGACCACCGCTCAGCTGACCAGCCTTGCGACGTCGCGCCGTCGCGAGGTCAGGGAAGATGTCGAACACCTCTGCCTGCCGACCTGCGATGTTGCGCCGGTTCACGAACGCGCCGAGCTCGAGGTTCTCCTCGACGCTCATCGCTGCGAACACGTTGTCGACCTGCGGGACGTAGGCCATCCCCGCGCGAGCAACCTCGTGGGCAGGCAGGTGCGTGATGTCTTGCTCGTCGAGCAGCACCCTGCCTTCCTGGCGCTCGACCAGGCCGAACGTCGCCTTCATCGCAGTGGACTTGCCAGCGCCGTTCGGCCCCACGATCGCGACGACCTGCCTCACGCCGGCCCGCAATGCGACCTCCGAGATCACCGGGACACGCCCGTAGCCGGCGGCCAATCCCTCAACCCTGAGCACGCACATCGACGACACCTCCCGTGAGGTAAGCAGAGACGACCGCTGCATTCCCCCTGAGCTCCGCCATCGTCCCGGTCGCGAGCGTCTGGCCGACCGCCATCACGACCACCCTGTCGCACATGCGCTCGACGACGTCCAAGTTGTGCTCCACCATGAGGAAGGTGGTTCCGCGAGTGTCCCTGAGCCGGATGATGTGATCTGCCAGCCTCTCGATGAGCGCCGGATTGATGCCCGCCATGGGCTCGTCGAGGACGAGCATCTTCGGGTCGGCCATCACTGCTCGCGCCAGCTCGAGCAGCCGCTTCTGCCCGCCGCTCAGGTTCTTCGCGTAGTCGTTGCGCTTCTCGTACAGGCCGAACTCTGCGAGCACCTCGACGGCCCGCTCTAGATGCCGACGCTCCTCGGACCGGAACCGACCAGGGTGGAACAGCACGGTCGAGAGCTTCTCCCCCGCCTGGCGTTGCGGCGACACCATCAGGTTCTCGAGGACAGTCATCGCGGGATACTCACGCGATATCTGGAACGTCCTGATGAGGCCACCCAGCGCGACTTCGTGGCTGGGTCGCCCGGTCACGTCACACCCGTCGAAGATCACCTGGCCCGATTGAGGGCGGCCCGCACCGGCCACGACGTTCACAAGGGTCGTCTTGCCTGCTCCGTTGGGGCCGATGAGAGCCGTGATGCTTCCTCTCTCGACCCCGAAGCTGCAACCTGTCAGCGCTCTCACGCCGCCGAAGCTCCGCCGAAGCTCGTGTACTGCGAGTATCTCGTCCACGCTCCCGCTCTCCACCGCCGCCGGCTGGTGCACCGTTCAGCGTCCGCTCGCGACCACGGCGGGCACGGGGACCTGCTCGTGCGACGCAGTGCGTAGTGGCACCTCGAAGAACCGTGCCTTCCTCTCGCCGACGACCCCTTGTGGCCGGAACCAGAGCGTCAGGATCACGAGGCCACCGATGCACATGTTGCGGATCTCCGAGATCAGGCTGGGAAATGCTGGAATCGCTGGCAGAACGCGGGTGGCCTCGTTGAAGAGCACGGCGACGAGGAACGATCCGACGACGGCTCCGAGATTGTTGCCGCGCCCTCCGACGATCAAGGCTGCCCACACCACGAACGTCTCGCTCGTGCCCCACCCCGCCGGTGCCAGCGCTGTGATGAACCAGATCGTGAGGACACCGCCGATGCCGACGAAGATGCACCCAGTCACCATCGCCGTCATGCGCACCCGAAACGTGTGCTTCCCGTACGCTTCCGCAACGTCGAGGTCCTCGCGGATCGCCCGCATCGTACGGCCGAGTGGGGAGCGATAGATGCGGTTCGCGACGAGCCAGCAGATTGCCATGATCACGGCACAGAGGCCGAGGAAGAACACGGTGTACGCGTTCGGAGTGAGGTTGAGCACACCGTTCATCGGCTGGGGGACACCGACGAGGCCCTCGAACCCGTCGAACAACCCGTTCGCGTTCCCGACGATGCCGAGGACGATCGAGCCGGCCGCGAGGGTCACAATGGCCAGGTAGTCGCTCCTCAGCCGCCGCAAGGCGATCAGCCCGACCACGTACCCCAGCGCTCCAGCCGCAGCGGCACCCATCACAAGGGCGACAGGCCATGGCAACGAGAGCCCGAGCACGTAGTAGATGCCCGATCCCGGCTGCTCGGGACCGAGCGCGGCGACGCCTGCCATGTAGCCACCCATCGCCATGAACGTGATGACGGTGAAGTCGAGGATTCCGGTGTAGCCGAACTGGATGTTGAGCCCGAATGCGAAGATGTTGTAGATGCAGAAGTACACGCCGAGTGTGGCGATGTAACCGAGGATGATGCCCATGTAGTGACCTAAGCCTTGCCGATCGTGGGGATGATCCCCTGGGGACGGACGAGGAGAACGAGCACGAGAACGGCGAATGCCGCGTCGAGGTCGTATGCCGACGAGATGACGAGACCGGCGAAGTTGACGACGAGACCGATTATCAGCGCGCCGATCATGGCGCCGTAGATCTGGCCGATCCCTCCGAGTATGACAGCGGCGAAGATCACGAAGAGAAACGTGTTGCCCGAGGAGGCTTGGAACTCGACCGTGTTGAAGGCAAGGGTGATGCCACCGAGACCGGCTAAGCAGCCGCTGATGAACCAGGTCCACGACGTGACGCGTCTCGTGTCGATGCCGGTCGCTCGCGCGAGCGGCGCGTTGTCGGACATGGCGCGCATGGACTTGCCGAGGTTCGTGCGAGTAAGGAGGAGATGGACGGCGACCATCGTGACCACCGCGATCCCGACCACGGACAGCTGCGCGGCCGTGAAGCTGAAGGGGCCGAGCTTCACCGGACTTCCCGCCGCCACCTGGAACTCGTCGAACCCGACGCCCCATATGGCCTGCACGAGGTTGAGCAGGACGAGCGAGAGCCCGAAGGTGACGATGAGAAGGAAGAAGCCTGACGTTCCGCGCCTGACGAAGGGCTCGAGGACGAGCGCGTCGATCAGCACCGCGACAAGGCCGGTGGCGATGACTCCGAGCACTGCAGCAAGCCAGATCGGCATGTGCAAGACCGTCTGCCCGGTATAGGTGAAGAACATCCCGAAAGCGAGATAGGCGCCGTACGCGAAGTTCACGTAGTTCGTGACGCCGAATTGCAGGCTCAGCCCGACCGCCGCGAGCGCGAGCACTGCCGCAGTGACGATCCCGAATCCGAGCGTCAGCATGAAGAGGCTCACCGGTTCGACCCCGAGAGCCCTTCGTCGTCGACACCGCTCCTGCTGCCCAACGCCACGCCCCCCGTGCCTGCGTCGACGACCCCCGTCGCCGACCCACGAGGACGCTACGCAAGCACTCCCGAGTGACGTGCGCTTTCACTCGAAATCACCAGCTGTGATCATTCGAGTCGTTTAGCTCGTTGTGCTCACCCGAGTGCGGTGCGAGGCGTCGGCGGAAGAGATAGTCGATCGGACGCTCCCTCACGTCCTCACCCTGCTCACCCTGCTCACCCTCCTGGAGCACGAGTAGACTTGTGCAGAGGGGAAGTGGCGGTCGTGCTCTGTGGCGGTGCCGGGTTGAGGGCGGCGGCGCGGGCGATGGTGTCCTCGAGGGCGCCGAGACCACCGT
>DAHXNN010000081.1 GCA_027365385.1 Acidimicrobiaceae bacterium
GACGCCTCCGCGTCGATGGGCGCGCAACAGAGGATGCAGGCAGTCAAGGGGGCTGCGATCAGCCTCCTCCTCGATGCGTACCAGCGCCGGGACCGCGTCTCGCTCGTCACCTTCGCCGGTGAGAATGCCGAGGTGGTGCTCCGGCCGACGGGCAGCGTCGAGGTGGCGCGTGCCCGACTTGGCGCGCTGCGCACGGGCGGGCGGACGCCGCTTGCCGCAGGCATCCGGACGGCGCTCGCCATCGCCGACGAATCGCCGTCGAGCCACCGCCCCCTGCTCGTGCTCGTGTCCGACGGGCACGCGACCTTCGCGTCCGAGGGAGCGGACCCACTGCAGGAGGCCGAGCTGGCCGCCCGCGAGGTGCGGCGTCGACGCGTCGCCGCGGTCGTCGTCGACGTCGAGGACGGCGCCACCCGCCTCGGCCTGGCTCGTATCGTGGCCGAGGCGATGGGCGCGCGGCTCCTCACGCTCCCCGAGCTGTCCGTCGGCGCGCTGGCCGGAGCGCTCCGGGAGGCCGTCGTCACCCGCACCAGCCGGCCCGAGCGGTCCGAGCGGTGACGACGAGCAGTGACGACGAGCAGTGACGACGAGCAGCCCCGGCGCTGCCGAGGTATGCGAGCACGCGCTCGAGCTCGCGGGCGGAGCGCGAACGTGCTGACAGCGGTGGAGCGGCGCGGCATCGAGGCCGTACCTGCGGCGGAGCGCCGCGGTCGCGCGCGGGGACTGTTCGGGGTGTGGTTCGCCGCGAACATCGGCATCCTGTCGATCGTCTTCGGTGCCGTCCTGGCGAGCTTCGGGCTCGACCTCGTCCAAGCGCTAGCGGTGACCTTCGTCGCGACGACGGCGTCGTTTCTCCTCGTCGGAGTGGTCTCGGTCGCCGGGAGCTGGTCCGGCATGCCCGCGTTGACCCTCTCACGCCGGGCGCTCGGCCGGATCGGCAATCTCGCGCCGGCCGGCCTGAGCTGGGTGAGCGTGCTCGGCTGGGAGGTCGTCGCCTCCGTCGTCGCCGCGTGGGCGCTGCTCGGCTTGGCGCACCTCGCCATCGGGCTCACACCGGGCCCGCCCGCCGACGCGGCGGCTCTCGGCGTCGTCGTCGCCGCGTCGCTCGTCCTCGGGCTCCTCGGTCACCATGCGATCCTGCGCTTCCAGCGCCTCGCGGCGGTCGCCTTTGGCGCTCTATCGCTCCTGCTCGTGCCCTTCCTGATCGCCCACACGCGCTGGTCGGCAGTGGCCGGCGGACGAGCCGCACCGCTCGGCGCGGTGCTCGCGGCCGGGAGCATCCTCGCAGCCGGGACAGGGGTGAGCTGGGTCAACCTCGCCCCTGACTACAGCCGTTACCTCCCACGCAGCGAGCGCGCCCGGGCGGTCATCGGCTGGACGACGGCTGGCGCCGCTATACCAACGGTCGTGCTGGTGCTCTCCGGCTACCTCATCGCGACCCGGGTTCACGGGCTCGCAACGAGCCTCGACCCCGTCGGCCCTGTCGGAGCGGTGCTCCCAGCCTGGCTGTCGGCGCCCTACCTGCTCGCCGCGGTCGGCGGGATGCTCGCTGAGACCGACCTGGCCTGCTACTCGTCGGGCCTCACGCTGCTCGCTCTCGGTGTGCGGATCCGCCGGTCGCGTACCGTGTACGTCGACGCCGCGGTCGTCTGTCTGGCGGGCCTCTGGTTGATGCTCGGGCGCCAGGGCTTCCTCGGTCCCTTCGAGAGCTTCCTCGAGCTCCTCGCCGCCGGCCTTTCTTCGTGGGCGGGCGTCGTACTGGCCGATCTGGCCCGGGCACGTACCGCTGGCCGCCGATCGGGCCTGGATCTGCACTACGGCTCGTGGCCCGCGATCGGCGGTGTCGGCGTGGCCGCCTGGGCAGCGGGGACGGCCATCGCGCTGGCGACGACGGTCTCCCCCTTCTTCACCGGGCCACTTGCCCGAGGAACGCTTGGCGAAGGGAGCTTCGGTTTCGTGCTCGGGCTCGCCACGACCCTGGTCGTCGCCGTCGGAGGGTGGTGGTACGAGGGACGCCGCGCCGTCCGCCGGTCCGAGGCTGCCCGCGCGCCAGCCGGCGGCTCGTCCGGAGGCTCGTCGAGCGGCCCCGAGACACCGTCTCCGGCGGTGGCAACCGCCAGAGGCATCCCAGGCCTGCCGGTGGAACGGCAGGCCCCCGAGCAGCTCGTGCTCGTCGGGAGCATTCTCGTCGACATCTTGTTGTACGTCGAGGAGCTCCCCGGGCGTGGCGGCGACGTGCTCGCAGACGACCAGCTCCTCGTGAGCGGCGGCGGCTTCAACGTCCTCACCGCCGCGACGCGCCTCGGGCTCCCAGGCGCCTATGCCGGGCGCATCGGCGAGGGTCCGTTCGGGCGCCAGGTCGCCGGCGACCTCGAGCTCGCCGGTGTGACGTCACTGCTGACGCCGGTCGTCGGAGCGGACACCGGGTTCACGGTCGGCATCGTCGAATCGACGGGGGAGCGCACGTTCTTCACGATGCCGGGAGTCGAGTCGTGCCTCGACGCGTCGGACCTCGGGCGCTTGGCTCTCCGCCCGCAGGATGCGATCTATGTCTCCGGCTACGACCTCGGCTACCCCGTCTCCGGGCCTGCGCTCCGTTCGTGGATCCTCGACCTTGCGCCGAGCCACCTCCTCGCCGTTGATCCCGGACCGCTCGCCGCATCCGCGCCCGGCAGGGAGCTGCTCGACGTGCTCGGGCGTGTCGACCTGCTCAGCGTGAACGCGCGAGAGGCCCGGCTGCTCTCCGGATCCCACAGGCCTGACGCAGGTGCTGCTGCGCTCGCGGCCCTGCTCGTTCCCGGCGGCGTCGCGGTGGTGCGTGTCGGTCCCGACGGGTGTTGGATCGCCTGCGGCGACGCTGCGCCCGAGCACTTGCCCGGTCACCCGGTGGACGCCGTCGACACGACCGGAGCAGGTGACGTCCATGTCGGCGCGATGCTCGCACGCCTCGCGGCGGGGGACGAGCCTCGCAGCGCGGCGGCCATCGCGAACGTCGCCGCGGCGCTCTCGGTCGGGCGACCGGGGGGCGCATCCGGCCCCTCGATGACAGAGCTGGCGGATGTGCTCGACCGTCCTGCAGTCGGTCTTGTGCGCCATGACGCGACGACACGCTCGCAGCCGTGGAGGCACTGAGGAGCGGTTGACGGGCGGCATACCGGTGATGAGCATGCATTACCCGAATGCTACAGTGCATGTAATGAAAGTTGCTGTTCCCATCCTCGCCCCGGTGCTGCGCTCGGACACCCAGGGCAAGCTCCTCGCTGAGGTATTCGCCGATCCCGAAGCCGAGCACACGGTGTCCGCTCTCGCCGTCCGGGCGGGCACTTCGCTCGCGACGGCACTACGCGAGATCGGCCGAGCCGAGGCGGCTCGCATCGTGGCGACGCGGCGGCTCGGCAACACTCGCCTCGTTCGGGCCGACACAGCCAACCCTCTCTATAGCCCCTACAGCGAGATCGTCCTCGCCACCTACGGCCCACCGGCGGTCATCCGCGAGGAGCTCGCCGGTGTGGCCGGCATCGAGCGGCTCTACCTTTTCGGGTCGTGGGCGGCCCGCTATTCGGGCGAAGCAGGCCGAGCCCCGAACGACATCGATGTCCTCGTTGTCGGAGACCCTGACCGCTCGGCCGTCTACGAGGGCGCTGAGCGAGCCGAGCAGCGCATCGTTCTGCCGGTGCGGGCCACGATCCGCTCGACCCGGGCATGGGGATCGTCACGCGACGCCTTCTTCGAAGAGATCCGTTCGAGGCCGCTCGTCTCGTTGCTCGAGGAGCACGGGCAATGACATGGAGCGTGGCCGGGCGACGATCGAGAAGCTGATCGGCAACGGCGGGCTCGAGCCCGTCAAGGCGTCGATCGAGCTCAGCGAGCTACTCATGGACGACGCGGGCAAGCACCTCGTCTCGGCCCGTCTCATAGCGAGCTCGGACCCGACCGGCGCCTACCAGCTCGCGCATGACGCCGCCCGCAAGGCCTGCTCGGCCCTGCTCGCCTCCCAAGGGCTGCGTGCGACAACTCGCGGAGGCCACGTGGCCGTGCAAGACGCGGTGTGGGCGCAGTTCAACGGCGACGGCGGCACTCCCGCCTTTCGTGCCTTCCCGCGCCTCCGTCGCACCCGGGCTGCCCCCGAGTACCCTGACGCCAGCACCCCGACGGCAACCGTGGAAGACGTTGCCGACGCGATCGACGCAGCTGCGGCGATGGAGACGGCCGCGCGTCAGATTCTTGGCACGGGTCGCGTCGACAGGTTCCTGGCCCATCGTTGATCTCGCCGCACGCGCCGAGGACGTGGTCGTCTACCTTCCCGTCGCGTTCGTGTCGGGCAACGTCGGTCAGCTGTTCCGCGAGCTCGGCCTCACGATCGTCGTCGCCACGCTTTTTTTCTCCCTGCTCGTCTCCTACACCTTGACGCCCATGCTCGCTGCGCGCCTCGCGGGCAGGGTCGAGACACGAGGTGACGGAGCGGTCACGCGCCTCGGCGAGTGGTTCGCTCGGCACTACCCGGGGCTCGTCGCGCACGCGCACGTCCAGAACCCGTTCATCTCGAGTGGTGCGCGGGCCGCGAGCGTCTCGGTGCTCGGTCCAGACCTCACCGAGCTCGACCGCCGTCGACCACGCTGAGGCCGCGTATCTCGGGGTGAGCACGAGCGCGGAGGCGATCCCGGTCCCCGCCGGGCACGGGACCGTCCCGCTCTCGAGCGTCGCGTCCCTCTCTGACCCTGATGTTGCAGAGAAATAACCGATCGCGCGCCCGATTGACGCGACAAATGCCCCGTTACGTGTAAGAATGTGGGAGTCGAAGCCTCACAGTCAGCCGAGGTGAGGAGCACTTGTCCGGTGCAGACTACCGCCCCATTGTTCGCGATCGCTGACAAGGTCATCGCGCGGCCACGACGCCAGGTCGCCCATCCGTCATCGCTGCCACCGAGGACGATCTGACCGGTATCGCCGGAGTCTCGCTGTGGGGTGAGCTGCTCGACCGGCTGGGCCTTGTCCAAGAGGTCGACCGCCGGGTGCTGCGCCCGATCGGCCCCGGTGGCTACTCCGGTGGCGAGTGCTACCGGGCCGTCATCGAGACCCAGCTCGCCGGGGGAGAGGTTCTCCGACTAGCGGAACCTTCCGGGCTATCCCGGGATGAAGCGCCATTTGACCAGGTGGATAGCGGTTTTCGCGGTGCCGGTCTGTAGTACCTAACTCGCCGTCGGCTCAGCGTTTCGGGGCGTAGGCATCGAGGCCGAACAGCTCGT
>DAHXNN010000096.1 GCA_027365385.1 Acidimicrobiaceae bacterium
AGCTGGGCCACCAGCCGCGCCACCAGCCGCGCGACACGCCCGTCGGTGGACCGCCACGCGCCCCCGGCCGCACGTTCGAGCTCGTGAGCGCGGGGACGATCCTGCGGATGCCGGCGAACGGCTCGCGTGCCCCGGTGGCGCTCGACCCCCGTGCAGCTCGCAGGGTGCTCGCGGCGATCCGGCTGTGGCGACCCGACGTCCTCCACGTCCACGAGCCCTTCGTCCCGCTCGTCCCGCTCGTGCTCACCTCTACCCGGCCCGTACCGGTCGTCGGGACCTTCCACCGCTCCGGCGCGAGCGCCGCCTACCGGATGCTCGGACCGCTCGCGCGTGTGGTGCTCTCCCGGATCGACGACGCGGTGGCCGTCTCCGAGCAGGCCAGGGCGACCCTCGCGGCGGTCGTGGGCGAGGACGTCGCGCGGCGTTGCGGCGTCGTCGCCAACGGGGTCGACCTCGACCGTTTCGCCGGGGCGGCACCGTGGCCGACGAGCGGCCCGACCGCGGTGTTCGTCGGTCGCCACGAGCGCCGCAAGGGGCTAGGCGTGCTGCTCGAGGCCGCCAGCTCGCTGCCCGCCGATGCGCGGCTGTGGGTCCTCGGCTCGGGGCCCGAGACGGCCGAGCTGAGGCGGCGCCACGGGAGGGACCCCCGCGTCGAGTGGTGCGGTCAGGTGGGCGACGGCGAGCTCGCACGGCGAGTTGCGGGCGCCGACGTCCTCGTCGCACCGTCGCTCGGAGGCGAGTCGTTCGGCGTGGTGCTGCTCGAGGCGATGGCGGCGGGGACGGCAGTGCTCGCGTCGGACATCCCCGGCTACCGCGACGCGGTAGGAGGTGCGACGGGAGGTGCGACGGGAGGAGCGGCGCAGCTCGTCCGACCCGGCGACCCGGCCGCGCTCGCCAGCGCGCTCGTCGAGCTGCTCGCGGATCCGGGCAGGAGGAGCGGACTCGTCGCGAGAGGTCGCGAGCGCGTCGCGACCTGTTCTTTCACGCAGGTGGCCGGGCAGTACCTCGAGCGCTACGAGGCGATCCGCGGCCTCGCCAGGTGACCCGGGTCACCTCACGGCCGCTGCCGCCCGCTCGGTGCGGGCGCGAGGTGCTGCAGGCGGCAGGTGGCGCGTGCTCCTAGACTCGCCCTAAATGGGACAGAGCTCAAGGGGCGGACGCAGGAAGGGGCCGAGCCGGCATGGCAAGCCGGCCAACGGGCCGGCCCAGGCACGCTCTGGCGGGGGTCGTCCGTCCGATGGAGCAGGACGCGGGACGCGAAGCGCCGGCGGACGCCCGCGCAGCGGGCAGACGAGCCGCGCCGTGGACGCCCGGGCGACCGGCGTGACAGCCGCGGGAGCGAGCAGGGACCCCCGGGGCACAGCCGCAGCACAGGCCCGGCGCGGTGGCCCGTCGGCTCCCGGTCGTAACGCGGTGCCAAGCGGCGAGACGCGAGCTGGCGGCGACCGGGAGGCCGCGGGCGGGTCCGCCGCCAGGCCACGCGGCGCCGGGACGCGCACGGACGGCGCTCCGGCGCGTCCGCGTGCTGCATCGCATCCGCCGAATCCGGTACGGGACACCCGGGACCTCGGTGCGGGCATCGCCGCCGCGTCGGGCGCACGGGCCGCCCGCGCGGTGGTCACGGCGCCGCTCGCCATCGCCCTCGCCGGCATCGTGCTCCTCGCGCTCGGGATGGTCGCCGTCGGCGTCGTGCTCCTGGTGCTCGGTGCAGGTGCAGCGATCGCGAGCCGCCGCATCGGCTCTCCCGCCCGGCTCGCAGCGTGCATCGGCGGTCGAACGGCCGACCCGGTGGCCGACGCAGGGATCGTGAGCGTCGTCGTCGGGCTCTGCGTCGTGCTCGGGCTGCGTGCTCCCGAGCTGCGCCTCCTCGACGACACGGCGGCGAACGCGATCGCGCTCGGACCGGACGCGTCGTCCGCGGTCCTCGTCGTCACCACCGGTCTCGTCGACATGCTCGACAGGATCGAGCTCGAAGGGCTCGTCGCACACGAGCTCGCACACGTGCGTCGTGGCGATCTCGAGCGCGCGAGCCTCGCTACTCGAGGGCTCGGGCTCGTCGCGCTCGTCAGCTCCTCGGCCGGCCGGTCCGTCCGCAGGCTCGCGGGCCCCGAGCGCGAGTCGCTCGCGGACCTGCGTGCCGCCAGCGCGACGCGCTATCCTCCCGGTCTTTCGTCAGCGCTCGAGAAGCTCTCGCGCGCGCCGGGCGTGCGACCGGCAGGGCTTGACACGGTGACGGCGCGGCTCACCTCCGCTCTGTGGTGCGCGCAGCTCGCCGAGGCGCTCGACGGGACAGCCCGTCCCGGGGTGCTCGACGTCGGCGAGCGTGCCGCGGCGCTACGGGAGCTTTGACGGCCGACGGCTAGGGAGGCGATGGGTGTCCGGGCATTCGAAGTGGGCGACGACGAAGCACCAGAAGGGCGCGAAGGACAAGGCGCGCGGCAAGCTGTTCGCGAAGCTGATCCGCCAGGTCGAGGTGGCCGCCCGCGAGGGCGGTGGCGACATGACGTCGAACGCGACGCTGCGCACGATGTTCCAGAAGGCGCGAGATGCGTCGGTCCCGACGGACACCATCGAGCGTGCCGTCAAGCGCGGCACCGGCGAGCTCGAGGGCGTGCGCTACGAGGCGATCGCCTACGAGGGCTACGCGGCATCTGGGGTCGCGGTCATCGTCGAGTGCCTGACGGACAACCGGAACCGGACGGGTTCGGAGATCCGAGCGATCTTCTCCCGCAACGGCGGCTCCATGGCGGAGCCGGGAGCCGTCTCGTGGCAGTTCGAGAGGAAGGGCGTCGTCACCTTGCCGCGCAGCCTCGCGGAGGACGACCTCATGGCCGCAGTGCTCGACGCGGGTGCGGAGGACCTGCGCGACGAGGGCGAGGCGTGGGTCGTCTACACCCCCCCGCACGACCTCGCCCAGGTGCGGACCGCCCTCGAGGAGGCGGGGATCGCGATCGACTCCGCGGAGCTGCAGATGGTCCCCACGACGACCGTCGAGGTGGCCGAAGAAGGCACCGCGCGCAAGGTGCTCCACCTGCTCGAGCTGCTCGAAGAGCACGACGACACCGACAACGTCTGGTCGAACTTCGACATCCCGGATGCGATCCTCGAGCAGGTGAGCGTCTGACTGGGGGTGCCGGGTCGCTACAGCGGTGCGCGCTCGGCGCGCTGTAGCATCGAACGCATGTTTGTGCTCGGCATCGACCCCGGCCTGTCTCGCTGCGGCTACGGGTGCGTCGCACAGGAGGGCGGCAGGGAGCGCGCCGTCGCTGCGGGCGTCGTGACCACCGATCGCGAGCTGTCGCTGCCCGAGCGGCTCGCGACGCTCCGCCACGACCTGCGCGAGCTCGTCCGAGAGCTGTCGCCCGACGTCGTGGTCGTCGAGCGGGTCTTCTTCCAGACCAACGTACGCACCGCGATGTCCGTGGGCCAGGCGAGCGGGGTAGCGCTCCTCACGGCGTCGGAGGCAGGCTGTGAGATCGCCGAGTACAGCTCGAACGAGGTCAAGCTCGCGGTGGCGGGCTACGGCTCGGCGACGAAGGAGCAAGTCCAGCGGATGGTCGCCACACTGCTTCTGCTCGAGCGCCCACCACGCCCACCCGACGCGGCCGACGCGCTCGCGCTCGCGCTCTGCCACATCGCCTCGTCCCGCACGGCGAGGCTGCGCGTCGCGGAGGGGATGCGTTGATCGGCTCCCTGCGAGGTGAGCTTGCCGAGCGCGTCTCCGGCGACGGCGCCGCCGATCTCGTCGTCGACGTCGCCGGCGTCGGCTACCGGGTGCTCGTCGGTGCTCGCTGTGCCGCCGGCCTCGGCCCGATCGGCACGACCGTCGCGCTCGCAGTCCACACGCACGTGCGCGAGGGTGCCATCACCCTCTACGGCTTCGCGGAGCCGGCCGAGCGGCGAGCCTTCGAGCTGCTGATCGGCGCCCACGGCATCGGCCCTGCTCTCGCGCTCGCGATCCTCGGCACGTTCTCGCCGGCCGAGCTCGGGCGGGTGCTCGCGGCCGAGGACCTCGACGCACTCGTCCGGATCCCAGGGGTCGGGCGCAAGACAGCTGCCCGGCTCGTGATCGAGCTCGGCCAGCGGGTCGAGGATCTCGCCGGCGGCGCGGGCACGGCTGCTCCGGGTGCGACAGCGAGCCAGCGCGCCCACGGTGGGCCCGACGAGGTCCGTGGCGAGGTCGCCGAGGCTCTCGCCGGGCTCGGATACTCCTCCGAAGAGGTCCGTGGCGTCCTCGGGCGGATCGCGGGCGACGGAACGGTCGAATCGCTGCTGCGCGAGGCGCTGCGCGAGCTCGCTCCGCTGCGCCGATGAGGAGCAGGAACGTGCTGGTGGCGCGGTGAGCCCGCGTCGCGAGGTGCTCGGCGACACCGAGCCGGTGGTCGCGCGCGCCGTCGACCCGATCGCCGACGAGGTGGACGAGGCGGTCGAGACGGGCATCCGGCCGCGGCGCCTCGCGGAGTTCGTCGGGCAGTCGTCGGTGCGCAGCCATCTCGAGGTCGTCCTCGAGGCCGCGCGTCGCCGGGGCCAGCCGGTCGACCACCTGCTCTTCGCGGGCCCGCCAGGTCTCGGAAAGACCACCCTCGCAGGGATCGTCGCAGCGGAGATGGGTGCCGGGCTGCGGATCACGTCCGGCCCGGCACTCGGGCGCGGCGGGGACATCGCGGCGCTGCTCACGGACATGCAGCCCAACGACGTGCTGTTCATCGACGAGATCCACCGGTTGAACCGCGCCGTCGAGGAGATCCTCTACCCGGCGATGGAGGACTACCAGATCGACGTCGTGATCGGAAAGGGCCCGGCAGCCCGGTCGGTCCGCCTGGAGCTGCCGCCGTTCACGCTCGTCGGCGCGACGACGAGGACGGGGCTGCTCACCGGACCGCTGCGCGACAGGTTTGGCTTCATCGAGGCGCTCGAGCTCTACAGCACCTCCGAGCTCGAGCAGATCGTGCACCGGACCGCCCGCCTGCTCGGGGTCGCGTGCGACGACGACGGGGCGACGGAGATCGCGCGGCGGTCGCGGGGCACGCCGAGGCTCGCGATCCGCCTGCTGCGCCGGGTGCGGGACTACGTCGAGGTGAAGGGTGACGGGGCGATCTCCGGCCCGTCCGCCCGCGACGGCTGCACGCACTTCGGCGTCGACGAGCTCGGTCTCGACGGACTCGACAAGCGCCTGCTCCAGGTGCTGTGCGTCCGCTTCGCGGGCCGGCCCGTAGGGCTCACGACGCTCGCGGTGAGCGTCGGCGAGGAGCCCGAGACCGTCGAGGACGTCTACGAGCCGTACCTGTTGCAGTCCGGCCTCGTGATGCGCACCCCGAGGGGACGCGTGCCGGGCCCTGCAGCGTGGGCGCATCTCGGCCTCGTGGACCCCGACGTGGCGGGCACCATGGGCGCCGGGCTCGCCACGCCCGATTCCCGAGCGCCTGATTCGCGACAGCCTGCTCCTCCAGGTCCTGCTCCGACGCTGTTCGCCGAGGGCTGAGCGCCCGTCGGGCGCACGGGACGAGGTCGCGGCTACAGTGCGACGCGCACTGTCCGCCTGACGACTGGTCCCCTATGCCTGCCCTGCTGTCGAATGCCCATGTCGCACGCCTTGCCGCCGTGCTCGCCGCGACGACGCCGAAGAAGTCGACCGGCTCGCCGGTCTTCTTGATCCTCATCGTCGTCATGGTCGGGGTGTACCTGCTCTGGCTCCGTCCACAGCGCAAGCGCCAGCAGGCCCAGATGCGCGAGCGCCAGCAGGCGGAGGTCGGCGACGAGGTCGTCACCTCGGCCGGCATCTACGGCAAGGTCGTCGCGATCGACGGCGACCGCGTCTCGGTCGAGATCGCCCCGGGCACGACGATCGAGATAGCCAAGCGTGCGATGGGCCAGCGCATCGACCCCGTCGTCGACGACGAGCCGACCGACGACGAAGACGACACCGACGACGACGAGCCGACCGACGACGAGGACCACGCCGAGGACGAGGACCACGACGAGGACCACGACGAGGACGACGAGGACGACGAGGACGGCCAGAAGCCGGCAGTGGGAGGCTCGTCCTAGGTGCGCCGCAGGCTCCTCACGAGCGTCCTTCTGAGCTCGCTCGCCTGCGTCGGCATGCTCGGGCTCGCTCTCGGGTTCGGGTGGTCCCCCCGCCTCGGCCTCGACCTGCGAGGCGGGTTGTCCGTCACCTACAAGCCGGCCCGGCAGGTGACGAACGCGACGCTCCAGACGGTCGTCAACATCATGTCCGCCCGGGCGAACGCGCTCGGCGTCGCTCAGCCCAGCATCACCACCCAGGGCAGCGACGTCGTGGTGCAGCTGCCGGGCGTGAAGAACGCGAACCAGGTGCTCAACACCATCGGGACGACGGCCCAGCTCTACTTCCGTCCCGTGCTCTGCGGCGCGCCGCCTTTCGCCGCCCCGAAGGCCAAGACCGGCAAGGCGCTCCCCGTGACGTACGCGGCGCCACCGACGTGCCCTGCGAGCTACCAGTACACCTCGGCATACTTCAGCGCGGCGAGCTCGGGCTACTCGGTACCCCCCTCGATAGCGGAGTACCCCGGGTATGCGGGCTACGAGACTACGAGCTCGGCCTACGACCAGGCGCACCCGCACGAGAACGTCATCTTGTCGACGAACGGCCAGGCGCAGGCCGCCCGCTACGTCCTCGGACCGGAGATCGCGAGCGGGAAGATCATCAAGAGCGCCACCGCCCAGCTCTCGACGAGCGGCACCTGGGCGGTCGACTTCAACCTGACAGGCCCCGGCTCGACCATCTTCAACAGCCTCGCGGCGAAGTACTACGGGCGCCTCGTCGCGGACGACCTCGACGGCCAGGTCATCTCCGCTCCGGTGATCGCCTCGACGAGCTTTCCCGGGAGCGGCCAGGTGAGCGGGTCGTTCACCTCCCAGAGCGCGAACGCGCTCGCACTCCAGCTCAACTACGGCTCGTTCCCGGTCCGCATGGTGGCACTGACCTCGCAGACGGTGTCCGCGAGCCTCGGCTCCGCGTCGCTTCGCGCAGGGCTTCTCGCCGGGGCTCTCGGCCTGCTCCTCGTGATGGGCTACACGATCGCCTACTACCGGGCTCTCGGCGTCGTGGTGGTGCTCGGGCTCGCGACGACCGGAGCCTTCCTCTACGGGATCATCTCCGCACTCGGCGCGTCGTCGCTCGGGCTCACCCTCGACCTGTCGGGGGTGACCGGCCTCATCGTCTCGGTCGGCATCACCGTCGACTCCTATATCGTCTACTTCGAGCGGCTGAAGGACGAGGTGCGGGCGGGCCGCTCGATCCGGGCGTCGGTCGACAAGGGGTTCAAGAGCGCCTACCGCACGATCCTGTCCGCGGACGCGGTGTCGTTCCTCGGGGCGCTCGTGCTCTGGCTGCTGTCGGTCGGAGCGGTGAAGGGCTTCGCGTTCATGCTCGGCATCTCGACACTCACCGACGTCGCGACCGCGTATGTCTTCACCCGGCCGCTCGTGATCCTGCTCGGTAGGAACAAGATGTTCACCGAGGCACGCTGGCTCGGCATCGCGCGTGGCCTCGCCCAGACCGTGGAGCCGGCGACATGAGCCCCGACCGCATCCGTCCCGGCTCCGCCCGAGGCCTCGGTGGAGAGCCTTCTCCAGAGGACGTCCCCTCCCGAACGGTCGGCGAGGAGCCCGGCGACGCCCCGGCCGAGCCGGGCGCAGCGGATGTCGCTGCCGACGCTCCCTCCGACGTCCCGGAGGTCGACGCGCCGGAGCTCGAGTCGCCGTCGGTGTCCGACACGGACGCGCTCGCCGAGCGTGGGGCAGGATGGGCACCGGATGCGCCCTCCAGGGCGGCGAAGACGCCGCCAGCTCCGAGGACGCCGCCGGCCGCGAAGGCTCCGCCGACACCGAAGGCTCCGCCGACACCGAAGACCCCAGCGACACCGAAGACGTCCCCGGCAGCGCCGGCTGCGAGCGTGCCCGAGGACGCAAGGACGCCCGGAGATCGTACCGTGAGGAACCCTCGACCTCGAGTAGAGGTCGAGGGTGACGGCGAGCCCGGCGACGCGGCTCCGCGGCTTGCCGCGGCGGGCCACCGCGGCTTCTTCCGGCGCCTCTACTTCGGCGAGTCGAGCCTCGACTTCGTCGGGCGTCGGCGCCTGTGGTTCACGATGTCGACGATCGTCATCCTCGCGGGCATCATCTCGCTCGCGACGCGCGGTCTCAACCTCGACATCGAGTTCGTCGGTGGCACCTCCTGGACCGTCCAGTCGCCGACCGTCACCGTCTCGGAGGCGAAGACGGTCCTCGCACCGTTCAACCTGAGCGGGTCGACGATCACGGTCCTCGGTGGCACCGGCACTAGCGCCCGCTCGCTCGAGGTCCAGGCGAAGATCCCGAAGGGCCAGACCTCCGCCCAGACCCACGAGCAGCTCGTGAAGGTCGAGGACGCGCTCGCGCATCTCGCACGGACCAGCCCCCAGCAGGTGAGCATCCAGTCCGTAGGGCCGTCGTGGGGCGGCGAGGTGACGACGAAGGCGATCCAGGCCCTCGTCGTGTTCTTCGTCCTCGTCGCGCTCTACATCTCGGTCTTCTTCGAGTGGAGGATGGCGCTCGCGGCGATCGTCGCCGTGCTCCACGACATCCTCGTGACGGTCGGGATCTACTCGCTCACCGGCTTCGACGTCACGCCGGACACCGTCGTCGCGATCCTGACGATCCTCGGCTACTCCCTCTACGACACGATCGTGGTGTTCGACCGGGTGCGCGACAACCTGAAGGGTGTCGGCGCGAGCGGCCGTCTCACCATCTCGGACGTGGTGAACCTGTCGATGAACCAGACGCTGGCCCGCTCGATCAACACGTCGCTCGTCGCGATCATGCCGATCTTCGCGGTCCTCGTCCTCGGCGCCGAGATCCTCGGCGCGACGACCTTGCAGTACTTCGGGTGGGCGCTGCTCATCGGGCTGACCTCCGGTGCGTACTCCTCTATCTTCGTCGCCTCGCCGATCGTCGCGATGCTGAAGGAGCGCGAGCCCCGGTGGCGCCGGATCAGGGAGCGCCTCGCGGTGCGTGGCGAGCACCTGGTGCTGAGCCCGGCGGCGCTCGCGGCGGGGCTCCTCGGTGGCGAGGGCGCCGGCGCCGGGCTGCAGCG
>DAHXNN010000102.1 GCA_027365385.1 Acidimicrobiaceae bacterium
CCCCGTGATGCCGCCTCGCGGCGTCTCCGTCGAGCACCTCCGCGCCGGTGGCGGCTACGCCATCGGGCGCGGGGCGACGTCAGCACACCGACCCAACGACTTGCGCGGACGAGGTCTTGAGGGAATCTTCTCAACTAGGCGATGCGTCGCGCCGTCACGGAGCACGCGGGAGAGGATCGCCTCTGAGGTCGATCTGCAGGATGGGAGATCACATGCGCCATCAGATGGTCGCGCTGGGTGCAGCGCTCAGCATCGCTGCCGTGCCTCCCGCCGGACTGCCGGCCAAGCCGCCGCACCCGACCGCGGGGACCGGCAGCTCGTCGGGTGTCGCGACGACGGCACGACGCTCAGCTTCCATGTGACGGCGAAGACCCACCTCGTCCTCGGGAGATCCGGCACGGTCGTCAACGGCGACCTCGGCATCGTGAAGGTGCGTGTCCCGAAGACAGCAGGCACGAAGGCACTCGGTCTCCTCGACGCGTTCCAGGCGATCGACCTGACGGCACGGCGCTAGGTCCACAGCCTCGAGCTCGAGAGAGCGCCCCGGCCGGGCTGTCACCTCGTCCCGGTGAGGACCTGGAGACCGAGGCTCGAAAGACCCACGGTCGCCCACAGGATCGCACCGAGCGCGATCGGCCGGAGCCCGGCCCGGCGGATGTGACCGAAGTCGGTCGACAGGCCTATGGCAGCGAGGGCGGCGGTGATCATCCACGTCGCGAGGTCGGACAGCCCGTGGTGCCAACCGGCCGGCACGAGGCCGACGGTGTTCCAGACGACGGCACCGAGGAAGGCCACGATGAACATCGGCAGGATGCGGCGTAGCTCGATCCGCTTGCCGGCCGCGACGTCGGTGGTCTCCTCCCGGTGCCACCCGCGTATGGCGGCGAGACCCAGGCTGATCGGGATGATGGCGAGCGTGCGGGTGAGCTTCACGACCACGCCGACGGAGGCGGCAGTGTGGCCGTAGATGGTCGAGGCGGCGACCACCGAGGACAGGTCGTTGATGGCGGTACCTGCCCAGAGGCCGAAGGTGTGCTGGGAGAACCCGAACGCGTGCCCGAGGCTCGGGTAGAGGAGCACCGCGACGACGTTGAAGGTGAAGATCGTCGCGATGGCGTAGCTGACGTCGGCCTCGTCCGCGTCGATGACCGCGTCGGTCGCCGCGATGGCCGACGCTCCGCATATGGCCGTGCCGACCCCGATGAGCGTCTTGAGGTCCGGACGAAGCCGCAGCGCTCGTCCCGCCACGAACGCCATGCCGAGAGCGATGACGAGCGTGCCGACAAGGACGGGGAGGGACCGTCCCCCGGTCGAGAGGACCTGTCCGAGCGACAGGCCGAACCCGAGGGCGACGATCGAGCCCTGGAGCACCTTCTTCGAGGTGAACGCGATCCCCGGGCGCAGGCGGGCCGAAGGGTGCCGCACGAACGAGATGGCGATGCCGCAGACGATGGCGACGACGGGAGCGCCGACGACGGGAGCGAGGCCGCCGATGGCGGTCGCCACGGCAGCGATGGACGCGGCGGCGGCCACGCCGGGCGCCAGCATCCACAGGCTGCCGAGTGCCGTCCGGCGCGAGGTGACGGCCGCCGGCGCCGGAGCCGCCAGCTCGCCGACGTCGATAGCGATCTCGTTGTCCATGGTCATGTCCTGCCTCCTTGTGGGCTCAAGTGTCCCTTGGAAGCAAGCACGTCGGAAGTGGTCATCTGCTGATGCATACATAAGGCTGGCTTATGGCCGGAGTGCTACCGCCCGACGGCAGCCGCTCCGGTGGGCTCCGCTGCCGAGGACCACGCAGCACACCTGAACATGCGCTCAGGGAGCGTTCACCACGAGAGCACGACATTTCACCCCGATTCGCCACGCCCGCGGAGGTGCCGTCACCCTGCCCTCGTAACGTGCCCACACGTCGCCAGCCAGCACACCTCCAACCAGGCGAACTTGCACACACGACGAAGGAGTGGCGCATGTCCACGCACGCCGACCCACGACGCAGCACGAGCACGAGCACGAGCACGAGCACGAGCACCGGAGGGGAGGCGCCGAGCTCCCGCTCGGTCGGAGCAGGCCCACGCCGTCGCACGGCGACGTCGCTGTCGCGTATCTCCCCCCGTCTCGCCCTCGTCCTCGGGGCCAGCGCGTCCGCGGCGGTCCTCTCCGCCTCCGGAGCGGCCGCGACCGTGCCGTCGCGGCCCCTGCCCACCTCCTCCCCCGTGGTGATCCAGCTCTGGGAGTCGCACAACGGTGGCCCTGTCGGTGGTGCGATGAGCACGCTCGTCAAGGAGTTCGACGCGACGCACAAGTCGGTGCAGGTGGACATCGTGGTGACCAAGGCGTCGTCGAAGCTCCTCGCCGCGATACCTGCGGGCAACGCCCCGGCACTCGCCGAGATCAGCCACTACGACGGCACGCTCGTAAAGGCGGGCGCGCTCGTCTCGTGGAACGCGTTCCTCGCGGGGAGCAAGGTGGTCTCCCCGTCGAACATGCTGCCGGTCGTCTGGAGGAACGGGCTCGTCCAGGGCCAGCACTACCGCCTGCAGACGGACCTCAAGGTCTCCGAGGTCTTCTACAACGAGATCCTGTTCCACAAGGCCGGGATCGCAGCAGCGCCGACCACCTGGACCGAGCTCGCAGCCGACGCGAAGAAGCTGAAGGGGCTCGGCGTCATCCCGCTCGGCTGGAAGGACTCCTCGGCGCACATCCTCCCCGCCTTCATGAGCAACGGCGGCAGCATGCTGCGGGGGAGCAACAGCGTCGGGACCGCGGTCAACTTCGACAACTCGGCCGCGACGCGGACGTTCTCCTTCTTCCGTTCCCTCTACGGAGAGAACGAGCTCCAGCTGCACCACGGCACGACCCTGCGGGAGGACTTCGCAGCCGGCAAGATGGCGATGATCGACGGCACCTCCGCCGGGTACGCGAAGGTCCTCGACGCGGTGTCCGGCAAGTTCCCCGTCGGCGCCTTCGTCGAGCCGGCGGGCACGACCGGCCATGCCTACAACATCGCACAGGGTCTCGGCTTCGTGCTTCCAAAGGGCCACACGCACGCCCAGGACGAGGCTGCGTGGACCTTCGTCCAGTGGTGGTTCGAGCCCGCGCAGCAGGTCGCCTGGGCAGAGCAGACGGGCTTCACGCCCGAGACCCGAGCGTCGATCACGGCGATGCCGGCCTCCTTCTTGCGCACGCACCCCGGTCTTGTCGCCTCCATCAGCGCGGGCGAGTCGCCGTACACCTTCGCCCGACCGGTGAGCGACAGCTACAGCGAGGTCCAGGCGTCCATCGACGCGAGCTTCTTCGACGCGGTGACAGCCAAGCAGCCGGTCGCCTCGGCCCTCCAGACCCTGCAGAAGCAGGGCAACTCCTACATGAGCGGGGCGAGCGAGCTCTAGGTCCGGGCGCAGCCCCGCCCCGCAGCCCAGTCCTAGAGACCGAGCGAGACAGGACCCCCGACGCGATGACAGGTACGACCACGGCGAGCGCCTCGCTCGAGCTGCACGATCCCGAGCACCGCCACCGTGACATCCGGGGCGGCAGCGCCCGGGCGGCGGTGTTTGGCATCAGCGACGGGCTCGTCTCGAACGCCTCGCTCGTGCTCGGGATCGACGGGGCGCATCCGGCAGCAGCCGTGGTGCGCCTCGCCGGTCTCGCCGGCCTGATCGGCGGCGCGCTCTCGATGGCTGCGGGGGAGTACGTCTCCATGCGGGCCCAGGCCGAGCTCTTCGAGCGGGAGCTCGACGTGGAGCGGTCGGAGATCCACCGCTATCCCGACGGGGAGCGCCGCGAGCTCGCCCTCATCTACGAGCGCCGCGGTGTCGCTCGCGACGTCGCAGAGGACCTCGCCGCCCAGATGATGGCGACGCCGGACCGTGCGCTCGAGACGCACGCGCGCGAGGAGCTGGGGATCGACCCGGGTGAGCTCGGCTCGCCGATGGCTGCCGCGTTCGCGTCGTTCGCGTCGTTCGCGGTCGGTGCGTTCGTCCCGCTCGCCGCCTTCCTCGTCCTCGCGGGAAGCACGGCGACGCTGCTCGCGGTCGGGCTGAGCGCGGCCGCAGCCACCGCGGTCGGAGTCACGCTCGCGCTGTTCACCGGCCGGCCGTGGTGGATGTCGGGCCTGCGCCAGCTCGGCTTGTGCAGCGCCGCGGCAGCAGTCACCTTCGGCGTCGGAGCAGCCGTCGGCCACGGGGGCGGGATCTGATGAGACGGGCCGGGGAAAGGTTGCAATGTCGACGATAGAGATGCACGACCTCGTCAAGACCTACGGTGCGGAGAGGGTCGTGAACGGGGTCGACCTCGAGATCGCGGACGGCCAGTTCGTCGTGCTGCTCGGCCCGTCTGGCTGCGGCAAGACGACCACCTTGCGGATGGTGGCCGGTCTCGAGCAGATCACCGGCGGGGATCTCCGCTTCGACGGGCGTCGCATGAACGACGAGCCGCCGGACCGCCGTGGCGTCGGCATGGTCTTCCAGCACTACGCGCTCTACCCGCATATGACCGTCGCGGCGAACCTCTCGTTCGGCCTCGAGTCGCGGCGCCAGCGTGGCGGCCGGCGCAGGGCGAGGGCGGCCGAGCGGGCACGGGTCCTCGAGATCGCGCGGCTGCTCGAGCTCGAGCACGTGCTCGACCACCGGCCGAAGGAGCTCTCAGGCGGGCAGCGCCAGCGTGTCGCGCTCGGGCGGGCGCTCATCCGCGACCCCGACGTCTTCCTCCTCGACGAGCCGCTGTCGAACCTCGACGCGAACCTGCGGGACAGGATGCGGATGGAGCTGGCGAGGCTCCACGAGGAGCTGCCGGTGACGACGGTCTACGTCACCCACGACCAGAGCGAGGCACTCACCCTTGCGGACGTGCTGGTGGTCATGCACGAGGGGCGGGTCCGCCAAGCCGCCCCACCCGCCGAGGTCTACGACTCCCCGGCCGACACCTTCGTCGCGGGCTTTCTCGGCTCTCCCGGCATGAACCTCTGGGAGGTCGTCACCGAGCAGGGGGAGCGGGAGCTCCGATCCGTGCGCCTCCCCGAGCAGATGGCCGTGGGACTAGGGGCCGACCGTCCTGGCGTCGTCGTCGGCGTGCGGCCCGAGCACCTGGAGCTCGTCGGAGAGGCCCACGATTCGCTCGCTCTCGTCGAGTGCCGGGTACGTATCGTCGAGAACCTCGGGAGCCACCAGCTCGTCCATGGGTCACTCGCGGGCGGAGGGGAAGCGGTAGTGGCGCACCTCGAACCACGGGACGGGCCGAGGCGCGGCGAGACGATCCTGCTCGGCGCTCGTGAAGAGCACGTGCACCTGTTCGAGAGCGGCACGGGACGGCGCCTTGCCTCCCGGGCGGCTCGCGGTCGCGTGCCGGTCGTCGCGTGAGGCGCTCCCGCCTGCTGAAGGACCACCTTGTCGCCTACGGGCTGCTGTCCCCGGCGATAGCGGTCTTCGTCGTGTTCTTCTTCGTGCCCGCGGCCTACCTTCTCTACATCTCCTTCTTCCACTGGGGCGTGCTCTCCTCCGCCACCACCTTCGTCGGGCTCGAGAACTTCCGGCGCCTCTTCGCGCAGCCGCTGTTCTGGCACTCGCTTGCGACGACTGGCTACTACACGCTCGTCATGATCCCGGCGACCGTCCTGCTCTCGCTCGGGATCGCCCTCGTGCTGCGCGAGGCGGTCACCGCGCGGCGCGGCGGGGTGTGGCGTGCAGCGGTGTTCCTCCCACACGTCACCCCTGTCGTCGCCACGTCCATCATCTGGGTCTGGATATTCAACCCGCAGTTTGGCTTGGCGAACTTCGTCCTCACGTCGCTGCACCTGCCGGCGCTCGGCTGGCTCGGCACGACCCAGTGGGCGTTGCCGGCTGTGATGATCGACAGCCTGTGGCACTCGCTCGGCCTCTACGTGATCGTCTTCCTCGCAGGTCTCGCGAACGTGCCGCGCGACCTCGTGGAGGTGGCACAGCTCGACGGCGCGAGGCGCCAGCGCATCTTCTACAGGATCATCTGGCCGCTGCTCTCGCCGACGACGTTCTTCGTCGTGATCCTTGCGACAGTCAACAGCTGGCAGGCGTTCTCGCAGATCTACACGATGACCGGAGGTCCCCACGGCGGTGCGGGCGGCCCCGCGTTCTCGACGACGACCGATGCACTCCTCGTCTACCAGACAGCCTTCAGCTACTACCACTTCAGCCTGGCTGCGGCGATGGCGTTCGTCTTGTTCGCGATCATATTGACCTTGACTCTTATCCAGAAGTGGATCTCGAACCGCCTGGTGTTCTACCGGTGAGCGCCTCTCCGGTGCGGCGGAGGTCCGGGCGGCTCCACCTGGGCGGGCTCCACCTGGACGGGCTGCGCGTGCTCAGGTGGGCTGCGGTGGTCGTCATCGCGGTGCTCTTCTCGTTCCCGCTCTACTGGGTGGTCGTGACGGCGTTCAACAGCCATAGCGGCACCCTCTCGATCCCTCCCGACTTCGTGCCCGGTCTGCACACCGGAGCGTTCCTCTTCGTCGCGGAGCACACCGACTGGTTGCACTACATGCTGAACACGGTCCTCATCGCGGGAACGACTGTCGCGCTCGTCATCGCGACGTCCGCGATGGCTGGCTACGCGCTCGCCGAGCTCTCCTTCAAAGGGCGCGGCGTGGTGTTCTTCCTCGTCCTCGCGGTCATCATGCTGCCGGCCCAGGCGCTCTTGATCCCCCAGTATGCGGTGGCACTCCACCTCCATCTCCTGAACACCTACGCGGTCCAGATCGTCCCGTTCGCCGCGAGCACCTTCGGGGTGATCCTCTTCCGGCAGTTCTTCAAGGGCCTTCCCCGCGCCTACTGGGAGGCCGCGCGCCTCGAGGGAGTCGGCCACCTGCGCTACATCTGGAGAGTGGCGCTGCCGCTCGCGCGCCCGGCGGTCGTGACCGTCGCGTTGCTGACCTTCATCACCTCGTGGAACCAGTTCCAGTGGCCCTTGATCATGACGACGTCGAGCTCGATCCAGCCGATAGAGATCGCGCTCAGCCACTACATGCAGACCTTCGAGGCGAACTGGCGCAAGCTCACCTCGGCGGTGCTCCTCGCGCTGGTGCCGATCGTCGTCCTCTTCCTCCTCCTCCAGCGACATATCGTGGCCGGGGTGGCGGGACGTGACAGCGGGGTCAACTCCTGACGTGGTAGCGAGCGGTCGAACCGTCGACGCAGCACCTGCCTGCTCCTCGCCTGCACGCCTGCCCGTCGCGTCGCAGCCCGTGCCGCAGCGTGCGGGTCTCTCGGGACGCATCCTCGTCGTCGAGGACGACGAGGAGCTGCTCTCGGTGCTCGGCCGGCACCTCGGTGAGGAGGGGTTCGCCGTGGAGATGGCTCGTGACGGCGAGGAGGGGCTCGCTCTTCTCCTCGAGCGTCACCGTGGCGGTGGCCCGTCACCGATCGGCGCGGTCGTGCTCGACCTCCTGCTCCCCGTGCTCAACGGCAGGGAGGTCTGCCACCGGCTCCGTGCGGCAGGCTGCTGGGTGCCCGTGCTCATGGCGACGGCGTTCGGCGAGCTCGACGACCGCCTCCAGGGCTTCCACGAGGGCGCGGACGACTACCTCGTCAAGCCGTTCAGCCTTGCCGAGCTCGTCGTGCGACTCCATGCGGTCATGCGCCGGCGCACCGGCGAGCTCGAGGAGACGATCGACGTCGGGGACCTCCGTCTCGACGTGCCTGCGCGCCGCGTGTGGCGCGCAGGGGTCGAGGTCCTCCTGACGCCGCGCGAGCTCTCCCTTCTCGAGCTGCTCATGCGGCGCCCGGGGATCGTCCTCACGCGGGACACGATCGTGGTGGCGGTGTGGGGCCGTGGGGCGGGCGTCTCGCCCAACCTGCTCGAGCAGTACGTCGCGCGTCTGCGGCGCAAGCTCGACGCGCCGTTCGGCCGGGCGGACATCGAGACGGTGCTGCGTGTCGGCTACCGCCTCAAGGCGTCGAGGTAGCGGCCGTGACCATCAGGCTCCGGCTCGTCCTCGTCGTCGCGCTCACCACGGCAGTGCTCGTCGCCGTCGGTGGGGTCGCCTTCGCGGCGAGCCTCTCGTCGGGTATGCGAGCGACCCTCGAGGACTCGCTGCGCCGGACGGCACGACGGGTCGATGCAGAGGTCGCCGCGCACCGGATCCCGCTCGGCTCGCCGTTGCCGTCGGCCGATCCCGCGTGGGACGGGCGTGTCGTCCAGGTGCTCGGGCCTACGGGACGAGTCCGGTTCACTACCGTGCGCGCCGGGGCGGGGAGCCTCCTCGGCGGGGCCGAGCTCGCCCTCGCGTCCCACGGGCGTATCGTCGTCCAGGTCGACCGGGCGACCTGGCGGGACCCGCGCCTGCTTCTCGCAGAGCCACTTCCGGGAAGTGGGCATCGCCTCCTCGTCGTCGGAGCCTCCCTCGACGAGGTCGAGAACGCGATGGTGCGGGTGCGGGACGCCTTCCTCGCGGGCGGGCCGCTCGTAGTGGTGCTCGCGATGCTCGGGGGATGGCTCCTTGCCGGCCGTGCGCTGCTGCCCGTCGAGAGGTTGCGGGCCGAGGCGGCCGCGATCTCCGTGAGGATCCCCGACCACAGGTTGGCCGAGCCGGACACCAACGACGAGGTGGCGCGCCTCGCCGGGACGCTCAACAGCCTGCTCGACCGCCTCCAGGGAGCACTCACCCGCCAGCGGGAGTTCGTCGCGGTCGCCAGCCACGAGCTGCGCACGCCCCTCGCGGTGCTCCAGGCGGAGCTCGAGCTCGCGAGCCGGCCGGGCCGGACGGAGGGCGAGGTCCGCCAGACGCTCGAGGTCCTCGGTCCGCGGGTCGACCAGCTCGTGCGCCTGGCCGGCGACCTGCTGCTCCTCGCCCGCGGCGACGAGGCGGCATTGCCCCTTCAGCTCGCCCCTCGCCGTCTCGAGCCCCTCGTCTCGAGCTCGCTCGGCTCGCTCTGCGGGGTAGCCGACGTGCGAGGAGTCGTACTCGCACTCGACGCGGACCCCGAGGTGACAGCCGCCGTCGACGACGGCCGGTTCCAGCAGGTCGTCGACAACCTCGTCGGCAACGCGCTCGAGCATGGCGGCGACGGCGAGCTTGTCGAGGTGTCGGTCCGCGCCGAGCACGGCGAGCCGGTGCTCGAGGTGCGTGACCATGGCCCGGGCTTTCCCGACGACCTCCTCGAGGAAGCGTTCGAGCGCTTCACGCGAGGTGACACCGCGCGTCGCAGGAGCAAGCGCGGCGCCGGTCTCGGTCTCGCGATCGTCCGCCTCCTCGTCGAGGCCCACGGAGGCACCGTGACGGCGCGCAACATGGGCGACGGAGGGGCGAGCGTCGTCGTCCGCCTCCCGGCGTGTGCCGCGGTGGTCGACGAGCGCGCTGCCGTCGCCCACGACCGGACGGGACCCGACCACGAGAGCCTCTTCGACACGAGAGCCTCTACGAAGAGAGCTAGGAGCGCCACGTGAACGTCGTCGTCACCGTCAAGCAGGTCCCGGGCGCCGAGTCGCTCCGGCTCGAGCCCACGGGGAGGCTCCGCCGGGACGGCCTGCCGCTCGAGATGAGCGCCTACTGCCGCCGCGCCGTCGCGAAGGGGGTGGAGCTCGCGCACGCGACGGGTGGCCGGTGCACCGTCGTCTCGCTCGGCCCACCGTCGGCCGCAGACGTCCTGCGCGAGGCTCTCGCCTGGGGCGCAGACGACGCGGTCCTCCTGAGCGACCCCGTCTTCGCCGGCTCCGACACCCTCGTCACCGCGCGCGCCCTCGCCGCGCTCGTCGAGCTCGAGGGACCGTTCGACCTCGTGCTCGTCGGGCGGGCCTCGCTCGACGCCGAGACCGGGCAGGTAGGGCCGCAGCTCGCGGAGCTGCTCGGACTGCCGTTCGCGAGCGCGGTCCGTGAGCTCGAGGTCCTCGCCGGAGGGCACAGCGCGCGGCTGCGCTGCGAGCAGGACGACGGCGGCTGCGAGATGGTCGTCGAACTGCCGGCGGTCCTCGCCGCGGCGGAGCGGCTCTGCCGGCCGGCGAAGGTCGCGCCCGACATCTGGGCGGCGATCGCGCCGTCTCGCGTGCGCAGGCTCGGCGCGGGCGACCTCGGCGTGCCGGGGCCCTGGGGCGAGGAGGCGAGCCCGACGGTCGTCACCGCGCTCGAGGCGAGCTGCTCCCCCCGTGACGGTCTCGTGTGCACCGGGTCTGTCACCGAGCAGGTCCGCCAGGCGATAGCGGTCCTCGAGGCGCGAGGCGCGCTGGCGCCCGACCCGGAAGCCTCCCCGGCCGAGGTCTCCCCGGTGCCCTCCGACCGCTCGCCCGACGTCCCAGGTGGCCCAGGCGGGCCGAACGTCCCGGGTGGCCCAGACGGCCCCGACGTCCCAGGTGGGCCGGGCGGTGCCGGAGCGCTCGCCCCGGTGCTCGTCACGGTGCTCGTCGAGCCCGCCCGCCCGGACCTCGCCCGGGAGCTGCTCGGCACGGCCGCCCGCCTGGCGCACGGCACCGCCGGCCGGGTCGTCGCCGTCGTGGCAGAGCCGCCGGACGCGGCCCAGCTCGCGGCGTTCGGGGCCGACGAGATCCTCGAGCTCACCGGCGACAGGTCCGGTGGTGCCGGCCTGGCCGAGGAGGACGTCGCCGCGGCGTTCGGCCGGTGGGCGTCGGAGCACCTGCCAGGCGTCGTCCTTGCTCCCGCGACCTGCTGGGGTCGCGAGGTCGCCTCCCGGTCCGCCGTCCGGCTCGCAGCCGGGCTCGTCGGCGACGCTCTCGACGTGGATCTCGTCGGGGGCCGGCTGCACTGCACGAAGCCGGCATGCGGTGGCGGCCAGCTCGCGACCGTGGTGGCGCGCTCTGCGATCCAGATCGCCACGGTGTGCCCTGGCGTGACGGCCGTGCTCCCACCGCGCGCCGTGGTGCACGCGGTGCCGTCGTCCGCGATCGTGGTGCCCGCGAGCGGACGCACGACGGTCACCTCCCGCTGGTGCGACGACGACCTCGAGGCGCTCGTGCGCGCGCCCGCCGTCGTCGGCGTCGGGGCTGCCGTCTCGCCGGACGACTACGACGAGGTCCGGCTCCTCGCGAAGGTCCTCGGTGCCGAGCTCGGGGCCACTCGGAAGGTGACCGACGCGCGATGGTTGCCGAGGTCACGTCAGATCGGGATCACAGGGAGGAGCATCTCGCCGCGCCTGTACGTCGCGGTCGGGACGAGCGGGAAGCTCAACCACCTGATCGGGGTCCGCAGGGCGGGAACGGTGCTCGCGGTCAACGCCGACGCGAGCGCTCCGGTCTTCGCGGGGTGCGACGTCGGGGTCGTCGGCGACTGGCACGAGGTCGTGCGAGCGCTCGTCGAGCAGCTCGAGAGCAGGTCCGGATCCTGAGCCCGGGCCGTGCCCGGCACGCGCCCGGGTCGCGTCCGGCGCTGCGAGGCGGTGCGAGACTGACGGCGTGACCGACCCGTTCCCGGCCCGCTTCGCGCGCGCCTCCTCGCGTCACGGCCCGCTCGTCTGGGGCGTCGACCCTTCCGGTGCGCTGCTCGAGAGCTGGGGGCTCGGCGACGACGCCGACGGGCTCGAGCGCTTCGTCGACGTCGTGCTCGCCGTCGCACCCGGCACTGTCGGGCTCGTCAAGCCGCAGTCTGCCTTCTACGAGCGGCACGGCTGGCGGGGCATCCGGGCCCTCACCCGGCTCGTCGCGGACGCTCGGACTGCCGGGCTCCTCGTCGTGCTCGACGTGAAGCGCGGAGACGTCGGCTCGACGAACGCCGCCTACGCCGAGTCCTACCTCGGAGCGGGCGCGCCGATCGAGGCCGACGCTCTCACCGTCCATCCCTACCTCGGCCTCGCGGCCATGGGCGACCTCGTCACGCGGGCGCACGAAGCTGGGAGCTGCCTGCTCGTCGTCACCCGCTCGTCGAACCCCGAAGGTCGCCCGGTCCAGACGGCGGTCGACGCGCGCGGCGTGAGCGTCGAGGCAGCCCTGCTCGCCGAGATCGGCCGGATCAACGCGACGCTCGCCCCGGGCGCCGTCGGGCCGGTCGGCGCCGTCGTCGGCCCGGTGGCGGGTGCTCCCCGGCTCGACCTCGCTGGCGCGCATGCGCTGCTCCTCGTGCCCGGGATCGGCGCACAGGGCGCGACGTCAGCCGACGTCGGCCGCGCCTTCGCCGACTGCCCGGACCGGGTCATGGCCTCCGCGTCGCGGTCGCTTCTCGCGTTCGGGCCCGATCCAGAGCACCTGCGCGACGGCATCCTGGCACTCGCGGACGAGGTACGCGGGCATCTCCGCGGCTAGCAGCCGGCACTGGGTTGCCGGCACTGGGTTGCCGGCACTGGGTTGCCGGCACTGGGTTGCCGACGGCCTGTCAAGCTGTTCAGCCCGCGCTTCCTCTCGCGTCGGGCGGCTCGGGCACCGGCAGGGTGCCGCGCGCGCTTCCCGACCCCGCTCTCCGCGCTGCCTCGAGCTCTGCGAGGTGCCACCACGGGACGCTCCAGCCGTCCGGAAGCTCCTCTCCGACCAGCTCCCTCGCACGCGCCTCGTCCGCGGCGCTGCTCGCGAGGAGCCGCCGATCCTCTCGCGGGCCCTCCCGCTCGAGCTGGCGAAACCACTGC
>DAHXNN010000106.1 GCA_027365385.1 Acidimicrobiaceae bacterium
CGGCACCTCGCCGGGGACGCCGAGGCCGCCGAGGCCGCCCGAGCGTCCCCCGCTGTCGGCCGACGCCGAGGAGTTCCTCGCCTACCTCTCGGCCGAGCGTGGGCGAGCGGCGAGCTCGCTCTCCTCGTACCGGCGTGACCTCCTCGCCTACGAGGACTTCCTCCGTGGACGCGACCTCGAGCTCAGCGGAGCGTCGGCGGCAGCCGTCGAGGAGTACCTGCGCCTCCTCGAGTCGATGGGCCGCGCTCCGGCGACACGCGCCCGGGCTCTCGCGGCGATCCGGGGTCTGCACGGCTTCGCCCTCGCGGAGCGGTCCGCGCCGGGGGATCCGACTCGTCGCGTCGCGGCGCCCCGCGTCCCTGCCGGGTTGCCGAAGGCGCTCACCGAGGACGAGGTCGAGGGGCTGCTCGCGAGCGTCGTGGGCGACGACGCGCGGGCGCTGCGCGACCGGGCGGTGCTCGAGGTGCTCTATGCGACCGGTGCGCGGATCTCCGAGCTCGTCGGGTTGTCGCTCCGCGACCTCGACCTCGAGGCGCGGCTGGTGCGCCTTTTCGGAAAGGGGTCGAAGGAGCGGATCGTCCCCGTCGGCGGACCGGCCGTGGCCGCGCTCGAGGCCTGGATGGCTCCGGGAGGCCGGTCGGAGATGGTCGCCGGCCGGCGGTTGCGCCGTGACGACCTCGACGCGGTGTTCGTCTCGACGCGCGGCCGGCGCATGGACCGCCAGGCGGCCTGGGTCGTCGTGCACGCGGCGGCCGTCCGGGCAGGGCTCGCGGAGCGCGTCACCCCACACGTGCTCCGCCACAGCTGCGCGACCCACCTGCTCGACCACGGCGCGGACATCCGGGTGGTCCAGGAGCTGCTCGGCCACGCCTCGATCACGACGACCCAGGTCTATACGAAGGTGTCCCAGGAGCACCTGCTACGCGAGTACCGGTCCGCCCACCCGAGGGCCCTCGCCACGAGACGGGTGCGCTAGGCGCGAGCGCGCCGAGGCGCCGCACGTGACCGCCCGGGCGGGAGTGGCGGGGCCACCGGTGTGCGGGTGATCCTCGCCCGGTGATCCTCGCAGCTGTGGACAAAGTAGTCTTGCGTCGTGGCCAACGACGCGCAGACCGAGGCCCCGGTGGCCGACTACCGAGCGCTCCTCGAGCAAGAGCGCGCCTCGCTCGCCCGGCAGCTCGCCGAGCTGGGCTTCGGTGGTGTCAGCGACACCGGTCTCTCCTACGACGCGAACTTCGCGGACTCGAGCCAGGTGACCGCCGAGCGGGGTGAGGCCGAGACGCTCGCGGGGGAGCTGCGCAATTCGCTCGCCGAGGTCGAGCGCGCTCTCGAGCGCGTCGCGGAAGGCACCTACGGGACGTGCCTGCGTTGCGGCAAGGCGATCTCGTCGGCGCGCCTCGAGGCCAAGCCGGCCGTGACGACCTGCATCGAGTGCGCGTCGCTGCCGCGCTGACTGCACCGATCGCGTTGACTGCACAGGTTGCACGGATCACACCGACCGAATCGACCGCACCGACCGAATCGACCACACGGTGACCTTGAGCGACGGTACCGGGCGGGCCCGGCTCCACCACTACGGCCCCTGGGTGCTCGGCGGTGGCGCAGTCGTCGCTGGGATCGCCTACGAGATCGCGCGTAGGCACATCGTCAGCCGTACCGACGTCGTCTACTTTCTCGTCCTCATCCCGACGATCATCGTCCACGAGGTCTCCCACGGCGTCGTGGCGAACTGGTGCGGCGACGACACCGCGAAGCGCGCGGGGCGGCTCTCGGCGAATCCGTTGCGCCACATCGACCCCATCGGCTCGGTCCTGCTGCCAATCCTGCTCATCGTCACGACGGGCTATGCCTTCGGCTGGGCGAAGCCGGTCCCTGTGAACGTGAGCCGCCTGCGCCACCCGCGCAACCAGGCCGTGCTCGTCGGGCTCGCCGGCCCCTTCGTCAACGTGGTCATCGCGTTGCTCGCGGGGTTCGCGTTCCGGCTCGTCGCGACGCAGTCCGGCCTCGCGAGCTTGAGCTTCATACCTCTTGGCCAGTGGCCTCTTCTCGACCTCGTGCTGTTCTTCCTCGGCGAGGTCAACGTCGTGATCGCGGTCTTCAACCTCATCCCGATCCCGCCGCTCGACGGCTCCGCGGTCCTCGAGCGGTTCCTGCCCCAGTCGGCGCTGGCGTCGTACTACCGGCTTCGCTCGATGTCGATGGTGCTCGTGCTCGTGCTCGTCTTCGTCGCGCCGGGTGTCCTCGACACGATCTTCAACCACGCGCTCCAGTACTGGGGAAACATCGTGCTCTAGGGCGCCTGCCGCGGAGCGGTCAGCGGCCGCGGGGCGTGAGGCCGATGGCGCTCCGAGCACGTGACAGGACGGGCGCGGCGAGGTCGTGCGCCTTGGCGGCTCCCTTGTCGAGGATCGCGGCCACTTCCCCCGGGTCGCTCTCGAGCTCTGCGACGTGCCGGCGCACGGGTGCGAGGAGCTCGACGAGAGCCTCTGCAAGGTCCTGCTTGAGCTGTCCGTAGCTCGAGTAGCGGCCCGCGAGGTCCTCCGGGGCGACGTCGGTGGCGGCGGCGAGCATCTCGAGCAGGTTGGACACCCCGGGCTTGGATTCGGGGTCGTAGGCGACGGCACCGTCGACGTCGGTGACCGCCTTGCGCACCTTGCGGGTGATCTCCTCGGGGGGGTCCGTCATCGAGATCGTCCCGAGCGGCGTCGCCGTCGACTTCGACATCTTGCGCGTCGGCTGCTGGAGGTCCATGACGCGCGCGCCGACGGTGGGGATCTCCGCCTCGGGCACGACGAAGGTCTCCCCGTAGCGGCCGTTGAAGCGTGTCGCGAGGGTGCGCGCGAGCTCGAGGTGCTGTCTCTGGTCGTCGCCCACCGGTACCCGCTCGGCGTCGTAGACGAGGATGTCGGCTGCCATCAGCACCGGATAGGTGAGAAGGCCGGAGCGCACCGACTCCTGCCCTGCGCCCTTCTCCTTGAACTGGGTCATCCTGCGCAGCTCGCCGTAGGTGGCGGTGCACTCGAGGAGCCATGTGAGCTCGGTGTGCTCGGGCACGTGGCTCTGGACGAACACCGTGCAGAGGTCGGGGTCGAGACCGGCTCCTAGCAGGCCGACGGCCGTCTCGATCGTCCTCGTCCGCAGGTCGTCCGGGGCGATCTCGAGCGTCAGCGCATGAAGGTCGACGATGCAGTACAGGGCCTCGCCGTCGCTCTGGGTCGCCACCCACTGCCGCAGCGCGCCGAGGTAGTTTCCGACGTGGAGGGTGCCCGAGGGCTGGACTCCGGAGAAGATGCGTGGCATCGGCCAAGGTTAGCGGCGCCTCGCCTGGCTACCTCGTGCCTGCACGACGGACGCTCCGTGGCCGGCACGCCAGCCGGGTAGCCTTCCTGGTCATGGCCTACGAGGTCCACACCGAGGTCTTCGACGGGCCGTTCGACCTCCTGCTCCGGCTGATCGGCGCCCAGCAGGTCGACGTCTACGAGGTCCATCTCGCGGAGATCGTCGACGCCTTCCTCGCCGAGACGAGGCGCCTCGGCGAGCTGGACCTCGAGCTCGCGACAGAGTTCCTGCTCATCGCTGCGACGTTGGTCGAGCTGAAGTGCCGGCGGCTCCTGCCCGGACGCGACGACTCGGACCTCGAGGAGGACCTCGCGCTGTTCGAGGCCCGGGACTACCTCCTTGCGCGGCTCGTCGAGTGTCGGACGTTCTCGTCCGCGGCCGATGTGCTCGGCGCGCTCGAGCATGCGGCGGCTCGCTCGCTCGCCCGCC
>DAHXNN010000121.1 GCA_027365385.1 Acidimicrobiaceae bacterium
CGCGCGGCCCCGACAGCCGACAGCCGACAGCCGACAGCCGACAGCCGACAGCCGACAGCCGACAGCCGACAGCCGACAGCCGACAGCCTCAATGATTGTGACCGTTGCCGTTGCCGTTGCCGTTGCCCGGTCCGCCCGGACCCGGTGCTCCCGGCCCGGCGTAGGCGGAGGGCGGGGGAACGCTCGTGCCGAGGGCCGAGGCGAGCGCAGCCAGGGAGCGGACGAGAGACGTCACGATCGACCCGCCGGTGATCGTACCCCCCGCTACGTCCGTGTAGAAGGTCCCGACGAGCTGGTCGAACGCCGGCACGGCTCCTCCACTAGCTCCGGTGCCGCCTGGTCCAGAAGCAGCCCCGATGCCGCTCAGCTCCGCGTCGAGCTGGTGGGCGGCCTGCGGGGCGACACTGCCCGCCGTGACGCCCGACGCGAGGATCGAGGTGAACCTTGTCTCGGCGGAGACGAGGGCAGAGACCGGAGTCGTGGTCGTGGTCGTGGTCGTGGTCGTGGTGGGTGGCGTCGTCGTGGTGGTGGTGGTGGGTGGCGTCGTCGTGGACGTGACAGTGGTGCGCGCGCGACGGGCGGGTCCGGTCGAGCCGGTGAGCGTGCCGCGCCGCCCCGTAGTGGGATGCGCGCCCGGGAGCTCCTCCGCAAGCGCTGCTGCGAGACCGCCGGCGAGGAGAAGTCCAGCGAGGACGAGAGCTCGGACGCGGCGGGGATGTGCCCCGTTGCCGGCGGCGCTGGACGGGTCCGCGACGACCGTATCTCCTCCGGCGTCGGCGACGGTGGGTGCGTCTCCGAGTGCCGCAACCCCCAGGGCTGCCCCGCCCAGAGCTGCCCCAGCCGCCAGCGTCCCCGAGCCTCCGCGGTGGCGTGCCGTTCCGAGAGCGTCGACGACCTCGGCCGCCGTCGGGCGGTCACCGGGATCGCGCGCCGTCATCGCACTCAGCAGCCCGGACAATCGCGGCTCGAGGCCCGGCGGCAGGTCCGGAGCGCGGTGCAGGCGTGCCGCGGTCAGCTCCGCGGGCGTCCCTTCGAAGGCGCGCCGACCCGTGAGGCATTCGACAAGCACGAGGCCGAGCGCGTAGACGTCGACCTCCCGGCCGACGTCGCCTCCTTGGACCTGCTCGGGCGCGAGATAGGCGGGCGTGCCCAGGACGAATCCCGTCGCGGTGAGCCCGGTCGTATCGACGAGCCGGGCGATCCCGAAGTCGGCCAGGCGCGCTACCTGGTCCCGCCCGAGGAGCACGTTGGCAGGCTTGACGTCACGATGCACGATCCCCTCGCCGTGCACGTACGCGAGAGCGGAGGCGACCCCCGCACCTACGCTTGTTGCGTCATCCAGCTGGAGTGGACCCGACGCGAGGCGACGGGCGAGTGTCGGACCGTCGACGAGGTCCATGACGAGGCACGCCCGGCCGTCGAGCTCGCCGGCGTCGAGAAGCCGGACGAGGTTCGGATGGGCAAAGCGCGCGAGCGTCCGCACCTCCGCCGCGAACCGCGCCTCCGCTCCGTCGCCGACACCGTCGCCGCCGTTGAGGACCTTCACCGCGACCGGGCGGTCCAGGCGCGTGTCGAGAGCACGGTAGACGACTCCTGCCCCGCCGCGGCCGAGCAGGACCTCGAGCCGGTACCGCCCGTCCAGCACCGCCCCGACGAGGCGGTCACGGTAGTCGGTCATGCCGGTCGGTCGGTCATGCCGGTCGGTCGCACTAACCGGGCCGGTCGGTCGGTCATGCCGGTCGGTCGGTCATGCCGGTCGGTCGCACTAACCGGACCTGCCGAGCTGTCACCAGATGGCGGGACTCCGGCCGACGAGGCCCCCGTCTGCCGCGGCATGTGCCCATTCTCCCCGCTGGAGGAGGCGTGTACAACGTAGGGGGCTACGGACCAAAGCGCTCGGAACAGGTTACTCGTTGTGCCGGGCATCCTGGGCGCGCCGCTCCGCGAGCCTCGCCGCATACGCCGCCGCCTCGGAGCGACGTGCCATTCCGAGCTTCGCGAGGAGGTTCGACACGTAGTTCTTCACGGTCTTCTCCGCGAGATAGAGCTCGGCCCCGATCTCGCGGTTCGTCTTACCGGCAGCGATCAGCTCGAGGATCGACCGCTCTCGGGGGGTGAGCACCTCGACGCCATCCCGGGTCGCGCGCGCGCGGCCCAGCTCCTCGATCACCCGGCGTGCTGTGGCACCGTCGATGAGCGACGCTCCCCCGGCGACGGCACGGACGGACGCGACGAGGTCGTTTCCTCGAATCTGCTTGAGGAGGTATCCCGACGCTCCGGCTAGCACCGCCTGGGCGAGCGCCTCGTCGTCGGAGTAGGACGTGAGCATCACGCAAGCCACCTCGGGGTACTGCGAGCGGATCTCCCTGCAGACCTCGATGCCGTCGCCGTCGGGCAGCCTCACGTCGAGCACCGCCACGTCCGGCGAGCAGGCGCCGATCCGCGGCAGCGCATCCGCCGCAGTGCCCGCCTCGCCGACCACGCGGATCTCGGCGTCGCTCTCGAGCAGGCGGCGGACGCCCTCCCGCACGACCTGGTGGTCGTCGAGGAGAAAGACACGCACGGGCACCGGCACAGTCTGCCCGACCTGCGCACGCCGCGGGTGCAGAGCTGCTCCCTGGACCCTGGACCCTGGACCCTGGACCCTGCCGGCCAAGGGCTACTGCCGACCCAACCGCTCCACCACCCGCCGCAAGCGTGCACCGGCGTCCTCGGCCAGCACGGCGAGGGCGTCCGCGTCAGCGCTGCTCCCGGAGCGCTGCGACGCGCCACCGAGGAGCTCGGCGGGATCTACTGCGGCCACCCTCGTGCCGCCCTCCACCTGCTCGAGCACCACGTTGCACGGCAGGAGGAGGCTGAGAGACGGATCGTGCTCGAGAGCCCTGTGCGCGAGCGTCGGGTTGCAGGCACCGAGTATCCGCAGCGGCAGCCTCTCGACGCCGATCTTCTCACGAAGGGTGGCCGCGACGTCGATCTCGGTCAGGACGCCGAAGCCCTCCTCGGCGAGCAGGCGACGCACGTCGTGCTCGACCTGCTCCATCGGTCTGTCGACGGTGGTCTCGATTGCCTTCACGAGCGGGTCGCAGCTGCAGCTGCAGCTGGCTCCTCCTGCTCTCGGGCGGCGATCTCGCGGCGCACCTGGTCCATGTCGAGCGCCTCCACCTGGGTGAGCAGGTCCTCGAGCGACGCCGCGGGAAGCGCTCCCGCCTGGGAGTAGAGAAGGACCTGGTCACGAAAGACCATGAGCGTCGGGATGGACATGATGCCGAATCTCGCCGCGAGCTCCTGCTGGGCCTCGGTGTCGACCTTCGCGAAGACGGCACCCGGGTGGCGCTCGGACGCTTCCTCGAACACCGGCGCGAACTTCCTGCAGGGTCCGCACCAGGCTGCCCAGAAGTCCACGAGGACGATGTCGTTGGCAGCGACCACCTCCTCGAAGCTGTCCTTCGTCACTGCGATCGCTGTCATGGTCTTCCTCCTAGGGTTCAGGCCTCCACCTGCGTGCACTACATAACGCGGATACCCCTCCCGGTATTCCGCGCCACGGGAGCCCAAGACCGCGTGGCGTCCTCTCGTGGTCGCGCCAGCGCTCGTGGTCGCGCCAGCGCTCGTGCCGGCCATCCCCACGACTTCGCGACACACCTCATGCTGCTCGCCACCACTCGCCACCGGCCCGCGGGCGAGACGATGAACGGAGAAGCGGACCGACCCGCCCAGGGCTAGCCCACCGGTCCGGGACCGTCGCCGCCGACCACGACGACGGTGGTGCCGACTCGCGGCTTGCTGTCGAGGGACACGAGCGCCTCCGCAGCCCCGTCGAGATCGACCGTGCGCGCGACGAGGGCAGCGGGGTCGAGCCGACCGGCCACGATCTCTCCGAGCATCTCTGGGTAGTGGTGCGCGGCCATGCCGTGGCTGCCGATCACCTCGAGCTCACGGGCGACGACGCTCCCCATGTCGACCGCCGGGCACGCGTCGCCGGACAACAGGAGCCCGACCTGCACGTGGCGACCACGGGAGCGAAGCCCTGCTAGAGCCTCCGCGAGCGCCGTCGCGCGACCGATCGCATCGACGGAGTGGTGCGCTCCGCCAGAGGTGATCTCGCGGACCCGCCGGACGACGTCGCCGTCCCGCGCGTCGACGGTCTCCTCTGCACCGAACGCGTCTGCGAGTCGCAGAGCCTCGGGCGACACGTCGACGGCGACGACGCGGACCGCGCGGCTCGCCGCCACCATGACCACCGACAGCCCGACGCCTCCGCAGCCGTAGACGGCGAGCCACTCGCCCGGCTGGGGCCTTCCGTGGTGGACGACGGCACGGTAGGCGGTCGCAAACCTGCACCCGAGGCTCGCCGCCTCGACGAAGCCGAGATCCTCGGGGAGCGCCACGAGGTTCGTGTCGGCGCCCGTCACGAGGACCTTCTCCGCGAACGACCCCCAGCGGGTGAAGCCCGGCTGGGTCTGGTGCGGGCAGACCTGCTGCTCTCCGGCCCTACACGTCGCACAGCTCCCGCACGCGTTCACGAACGGTGCCGTCACGCGATCGCCCGGCCGCCAGCGCCGCACGCCAGCGCCGACCTCCTCGACGACACCCGCGAGCTCGTGACCCGGGACGTGCGGAAGGACGATCGAAGGGTCGTGGCCCATCCAACCGTGCCAGTCGCTGCGACAGATCCCGGTCGCGCGCACCGCGACGACCGCTCCATCGGGCGGGCAGCCCGGATCTGGCACGTCGCGCACGGCCGGCATCGCCCCGAACGCGTCGTAGAGGACTGCGCGCACCGCCCGATCATTGCAGACCGACCATTGCAGTGCGGTCCGGGCAAGCGCCCGGGATCCCCTCCGGCCAGCTAGTCGGGGGGGGCAGGGTCCTCCGCGATCGGCAGGCACGTGCAGAACAAGTTGCGGTCGCCATAGGCGTTGTCGACACGTGCGACGGGTGGCCAGTACTTGGCGGAAAGGTCGAGATCTCCCGGAGCCGCGGCCGTCTTGCGACTGTACGGCCGGTCCCAGTCGGGAACTGCGAGCGCACGGGCCGTGTGGGGAGCGCGCCGCAACGGGCTCTTGTCGAGCTCAGTCAGCCCGTCGGCGATCTCGTCGATCTCGCTCCGGATCGCGGTCATCGCGTCGCAGAAACGGTCGAGCTCGGCGAGCGGCTCGGACTCCGTCGGCTCCACCATGAGCGTTCCCGCGACGGGAAACGACATCGTCGGCGCATGGAAGCCGTAGTCGACCAGCCGCTTCGCTACGTCCTCGGCAGTGACCCCCGTGCGCTGCGTCAGCTCCCTCACGTCGAGGACGCACTCGTGGGCGACGGCGCCGTCCCGACCCGCGTAGAGAACGGGGAAGTGTGGCGCGAGTCGCCGCGCGACGTAGTTCGCAGCGAGGACCGCTGCAGCCGTCGCGGCTGCCATGCCCTCGGCACCCATGAGCCGTATGTAGGCCCACGAGATCGGGAGCACGCCAGCCGAGCCGAAGGGCGCTGCCGAGACGGCTCCTCCCGTCGCTCCGGGGCGCGCGTCGGGGACCGTGGTGCTCCCGGGAAGGAACGGTGCGAGGTGCGCCCGTGCACCGACTGGTCCGACGCCCGGCCCGCCACCACCGTGAGGGATGCAAAACGTCTTGTGCAAGTTGAAGTGCGAGACGTCGCCGCCGATCTCCGCGAGCCGTACGACACCGACGAGAGCGTTGAGGTTCGCCCCGTCGATGTAGACCTGGCCACCTGCGGCGTGGACGAGCGCACACACCTCGCGCACCCGCTCTTCGTAGACGCCGTGGGTCGAGGGGTAGGTGAGCATGAGCGCGGCGACCTTCCCCGGATGTGCGTCGAGCTTCGCCGACAGGTCGGCGAGGTCGACGTTGCCGTGCTCGTCACACGCGACGACCAGGACCTCGAGTCCGGCCATGGCCGCGCTCGCAGCGTTCGTCCCGTGAGCAGAGCTCGGCACGAGACAGACGAGGCGCTCGCGCTCCCCTCGGCTCTCGTGGTAGCGGCGGATCGCGAGCAGACCTGCGAGCTCGCCCTGGGAGCCGGCGTTGGGTTGGACGCACACGGCGTCGTAGCCGGAGAGGTCGGCGAGCCACGCCTCCAGCTGGCGGATCAGCTCCAGGTAGCCGGTGGCCTGCTCGTGCGGGGCGTAGGGGTGGACCTCGGTGAAGCCGGGCCAGCTGACGGCGGCCATCTCCACCGCGGCGTTCAGCTTCATCGTGCACGATCCCAACGGGATCATCGAGCGGTCCAGCGCGACGTCCTTGTCCGCGAGCTCGCGCATGTAGCGGAGCATCGCAGTCTCGGAACGGTAGCGGGAGAACGTCGGGTGGCCGAGGTACGAGGACGTGCGCAGCACCTCGCCAGAAAGCGGGCTCTCGGCGAGCGCGTCGAGCTCCTCGACCGTCGCCTCGACTCCGAAGACCGAGAAGAGCACCCCGAGCGTCGCGGCCGTCGTCGTCTCGTCGAGAGCGATCCCGACCGTTGCCTCACCGACCCGACGCAGATTGACCCGGTGCGAGGCCGCAGCAGCGAGCACGGCGTCGGTACGCGATCCCGTGCGCACGGTGACCGTGTCGAAGAAGCGCTCTGTCACCACCTCTGCACCGCACCGGCGCAGCCCCGCCACGAGCACCACCGCGAGACGATGGACCCGCTCCGCGATGGCCCGGAGCCCTTCCGGCCCGTGGTAGGCCGCGTAGAAGCCGGCGACGACAGCCAAGAGCGCCTGGGACGTGCAGATGTTGCTCGTCGCACGCTCACGCCGGATGTGCTGCTCCCGGGTCTGGAGAGCGAGCCTCAGGGCCGGGTGTCCGTCCGCGTCGACCGACACCCCGACGATCCGCCCCGGCAGGAGGCGTCGGAGCGACGGCCGCGTCGCTATATACGCGGCATGCGGCCCGCCGAACCAGAGCGGCACCCCGAAGCGCTGCGCCGTCCCTACAGCGACGTCCGCGCCGAGCTCGCCCGGCGGGCGCAGGAGAGCGAGGGAGAGGAGGTCCGCCGCGACGACGACGAGCGCACCTCGTTCGTGTGCCCGCTCGCACAGCGGCCCGAGATCGCGGACCTCGCCCGCCGTCGACGGATGCTGCACGAGCACCCCGACCACCTCGGTCCCGTCCAGGGCAGGTCCGTCCAGGTCGCTCCACGGGTCACCGACGACGACGCGCGTCCCGCGGGCTCCGGCGCGTGTCCGCACCACCTCGATCGTCTGTGGATGACACCCTGCGTCGACGAGGTACACGCCCTCGCGGCGGGCAGCTGCGTGGCACATCGACAGCGCCTCAGCCGCGGCGGTGGCCTCGTCGAGGAGCGACGCGTTCGCGACCTCGAGGGCCGTGAGGTCGGCCACGACGGTCTGGAAGTTGAGCAGCGCCTCGAGCCGCCCCTGGCTGATCTCCGGCTGGTAGGGCGTGTACGCCGTGTACCACGCAGGATTCTCGAGGACGTTGCGCTGGACGACCTGCGGCGTGACGGACGCGTGGTAGCCCATGCCGACGAGAGACGTCCATCGCTCGTTTCGCTCCGCCAGCGCCGCGAGCTCCGCTAGCACGGCGGGCTCGTCCGCGGGCGCCGGGAGAGCGAACGGGCGCCTCGTGCGTATCCCCGGCGGGACGGCACGCTCGAGCAGCTCAGCCGGGCTCGAGACCCCGAGCAGGGCGCACATCGCAGCCTGGTCGGCCGCACTCGTGCCCACGTGTCGTCGCTGGAACGAGCCGGTCTCACCGAGCTCGGCGAGGCGTCGCAGAGTCATCTCCCCCACGAACCTAGCGCCGCGCCTGCGTCGCCTTCGTCCCGACGACGACGGCCGCCTCGTTGACGACCGGTACGGCGCGGACCTCGACGAGACCCGCCGACCGGAACATCTCCACCCAGCGGTCCATCGACACCGGCCGCTCCTGCACCCGGAACAAGAACCGGCCCGCGTTCTTGGCGATCCGCCACCAGCCGCCGGGACCCTTCCGGAGCATGAGCAGCACCTTCGAGGCGATGATCTCCCGGTCACGCGCGTCGCCACCCCGCCCGAACATCATGTCCCCGACGACAAGCCGTCCCCCCGGCCGGAGCCACCCGGCCGCCTGCCGGATCGCTGCCGCCTTGTCCTCGTCGCGTAGGTGGTGGAGCACGTAGTTCGACACGACGAGGTCCACCGACTCGGCGTCGAGGTCGAGGTGCTCGATCGGCACGGCACGCCCTTCGACGTTGCGGATCCCTGCAGCGCGGGCGTTCTGCTCGAGGAGGCCGATCATCGCCGGGCTCACGTCGACAGCGACGACGGATGCGACTGCGGGCGCGATCCGCAGTGCCAGCTGCCCGGAGCCGCAGCCGAGGTCGACGACACGCTCGCCCGCCGCGGGCGCGCTCTCGGCCAAGACCCGCTCGACGACCTTGACGAGCCCGGGACTGTCCCCGGCGTGATGGTCCCACGAGCTCGCGTTGCGGTCCCAGAACCTCCTCTGGCGGGCGATGTTCACCCGCGCCGTGGCCTGCGGCGCAGCGGGGGGGTCGTTCGGTCGCGACGTCACGTGCGTGCGGTCCTTCCTTGTCGTCGAGTGCCCAGGGTCGTCGGGTGCCCAGGGTCGCCTACGGCTCAGGCGCCGGACGGGCTGAACGAGTACGCGTAGCCGAGACGCGGCAGGTGGATCGTACCGACCGTCACACCACGTATCTCGACGGCGACGCTCTCGGCGGCGGCATCGACGACGACCGAGGCACTCCCGGTCACGCCGAACGCCTTCGGAGACGCTGACGGCTGGATGGTCTCGGCGTACGCGAGGGTGGCCGACCCCGCGGGCTCGGCGACCTGGGTCCAGCACGGATGCGACGTCGTCACGACGATCGAGTAGCTGTGGGCGGGCACCGCGTAGCTCGCGCCCCGGGCTCCCTCGTCGAGGAGACGGAAGCCCGACGCGGGCGCATGAGTCGACCTCGGAGCAGTGCCGCCCGGCAGCGACGCACGCGCCGGTGCCGGGCCGGCCGCCACGACCGGGGAAGCGTGGTTCCGCAGGAAGTCGAGCCAGCTCGGGTGGTAGTGCTCGACGGCGGCTCCGGCCAGCATGCACACGAGCACGAACACGAGGAGCCAGACGACGAGGCGCACGAGGTAGGGAGCCGACCGACGGCGAGCACGCGGGCCGCGCTCGGGCCTGACGAGCCCGGCGGCAGTGACGACCGGCAGCTCGGCTGTGATCGTCGCGCCCGGTCCTGGCCGGGCCGCACCGGCGCGCGGCGCCTGAGGGGCTCGGGCCTGGCGGATCACGACGGAACGGCCTTCGCGAGCCACGCCACGCCGACGACGCCTTGCCCGGTGTGAACCTGCATCGACGCGCTGAACCCGCTCACGAAGTCGACCGGCCCGATCATCGCCTCGAGGCGCTCGGCGAGCTCCGCCGCGCCCGCGTGGAACACCGTCGAGCGCTCGGCACCGCCAGGCGTGCCCTCGATATATGCCTCGCGAATCGTCTCGAGCGTCTCCTGCGCGCTCCCGGTCGAGCCGAGCGGCTCGACCGTGCCCCCCCGCATGCGGAACACGCTGCGGCTCTCGCTCTCGTCGTCAGGGCCGAGGACCGCGTCGGGGACCGGGCCGCTCCGGCGCAGCGGCCCGAGGGTCTCGAGCGACGCGACGAGCTCGACGCGGCGGGAGGCATCCTCGATCGCGGCGACGACCGCTGCGAGGTCTGCACCCGTCGCCGCCTCCTCGGCCCCGGCGAGCACCACGAGAGCCTGGCCGGCCGCGGCCGTGCGCGCGTCGACCGCCACCGCGGGGCGGTCCGCGAGCTCGGCGGCGAGCGACGCGTTGCGGAACATGGCAGCGAACTCGACAGCGGGGGTGACGAGGACCGCCGCGTCGTGGCCGGGACCCTCGACGGCCGCCAGGTACTCTGTGACGAAGGGCCGGTTGGCCCCCGTGAGCTCTTCCTGCTCGGCGGCCTCCGAGAGCGGCCACGACGTGCCGGCGGCGAGATCTGCGGCGGGGGAGGACCGGTCTTCGGGCAGGTTGGCGCTGATAGGGAGCACGCGGATGCCGAACATCTCGGCGAGCGCTGCCGGGAGGCACGTGCTCGAGTCCGTGACGACTGCGACGCGGCCCACGCCGGGAACGATACCGGCAGTTCAGCACGCGGGCAGCGGATCAGCAGGAGCGGAGCGCGCGGGCGCGCCCGCAAGGACGTTCTCGATGGCCGAGCTCGTCGGCCGATCCGGCACGAGCGCCGCCACGATCCGGTTCTACCTGACCGCCGGCCTGTTGCCACCACCGGTGCGCGTCGCGTCGAACCGCTTCCTCTACGACGAGCGCCACGTCGAGGTCGTCCGCCTCGTGCGGCTGCTGCGCGAGCGCCGCGGACTATCCCTCGAGTCGATCGGGCGTGTCCTGCCCGAGCTGCTCCCGGATCTCGTCGGCCGGCCGACCGGCGGGAACTTCCGAGCCGACATGTGGGGCGAGGTCCTCGCGCGAGGAGCGGGCCTTCCTTCGTCGACGCGCGACCGCCTCGTCGACGAAGGAACGACGCTGTTCAGCCGCCGTGGCTACGCGGAGGTGACCGTCGACGACGTCTGCCGGGCCACCGACATCGCAAAGGGTTCCTTCTACCGCTACTTCGACTCGAAGGAGGAGCTCTTCCTCGCGGTGGCGGGCGCGGTGGCCCGCCGGGTCGCGGACGCCTTCTCCTGCGTCGCCACGGGCACGGGTCTCGGGCCCGAGAAGTCCGTCGGCGTGCTCGCCACGGCGATGTCCCCGCACCTCGCCGTCGTGCTCGACCTCACGTCGCTCGCAGCCCAACGACGCCCCGGCTACGCGATCGCTCTGCGCTCGCTCACCGCCTCGGTCGGCGACGCGGTCCGTGCCGTCCTCGCAAGCGACTGCGCCGACGAGGTCGTCGCGCGGGCGGTGTTCGAGGCGGTACGCCGTGTGGTGACCGGCATGCCGGACCCCACATCGTCCCAGCTCGGGACCGTCCCCCTACCTGCGTGAGCCGAGCCGGCTACCGCCACGCGCCGACGGCTCGTGCCCTCGCGCCTCGTTGACGCACGGCCCTTCCTCTGCCAGGATTGACCACGAGCAGTCACGGTGACTGGCCGGTCACCGGCACTTGACGTGAGGGGAACGACGTGGACGACGACAAGCGCGCGTACCCCCTCCTCGCGACGATCACCTCCCCAGAAGAGCTGAAGAGGCTCTCGCTGCGGGAGTGCGGCGTGCTCGCGGAGGAGCTGCGCGGCTTCGTCGTCGACGCGGTGACGCGCACCGG
>DAHXNN010000123.1 GCA_027365385.1 Acidimicrobiaceae bacterium
GTATCGATCCTCCTTGGTCCAGGGAGGGAGCTCGGTGTTGGGCGCCGCTTCGTCGAGTCTGCGTCTCGCACCGGCTCTTAGCTTCGCGCAGTCCGGGTCGCCGCGTGCATAAATATGTGCGAGCCCGTCCCGCCGACGCTCACGGATCCGGCCGCCCAGATCTCGTAGACGTCGTCCGAGGAAGTCGAGGTCGCCATCGAGGGGGCTGACGTCGGCGGCGTTGTGCCCGACGATATTGCCGCTGACGATATTGCCGCTGACGACGTGGCGGTGGATCGGAGCGAGCTCGTCGCTGTGCAAGATGCCGCCGGAGTTGTCCGCGCGGCGTTGTCGCCGACCACCAGGTGCGCGACGACCATGAGGTGGATCTCCTCGCCACAAGTCCAGGCACTTTTCGTCGATCCGGCGGGCCATCCCGCCACCATCACCTGGCGAGCCGGACACAGGAGGATTCGCTTCACCCTCGAGTTGATGTATCGGCACGCGGAGAGGTCTCTTGCCTGGAGTGTCGGGGTTCGCAGCTCGTTCGTTGCAGAGTCGGTCGGGCGCGTCGAGGAGATGCATCGGTGCCAGGCGCCAGCACTCCTGCATCGTGGCGAGCGGGCCATGCTCGGCGCGCGAGTGAACTGGGTGCTGGTCCAGACAGCGGGGGACCTCGCTCCCATGGGCCAATCAGGGCTCACCGGAACGCGACGGGCGACAAGCTGCCGCTCGGTCGAGCGGACTTCGATGCTGCGTGTCCCGGTGGTGCCGCACTGTCCCGTCCTTGGGTCCGACCTGACGGCAGTCGTCGGGATCACTGTCGGTCACGGCGACCCCGAGAGCGCGGGCCTGTCCGAGGTCCATCCGGCCCACGGCGACCTCGTGAGCTCGGAAGACGCCACTGGCGGAGCAGCCCAGCACCTGCTTGGTAGGGGCGCGGGATCCGCGAGCACCACGAAGCCAGTGCCCAGGCATTGCGGGCAGCGATGTCGGACGGGAATGCAACCTCGGCTATCGCTGCCGCGAGGTGCGCCGGGGATGCGGAATCACTACCGCTCGACGCTGGCCGACGGCCAAACGAGGTTCGCCGTCGGACCCGGTGCTCGTGCTGACCACATGACGATGCGGCTCAGATCGGATCCGATCCACTGACCCCGCCGTCACGAACGAGATCCGTCCACCCCCGACCGTCCCAGTAACGTTCGGTGTGGCGGCGCATGACGTCCGGGTACCAACCGAACATCGCGGGCTTGCCTTCGACGTCGCTCGCCGGTGGCGCCGGCCCCTTCGGTGCGGGCGGGGTCTCGGTGAGCTGTGGACCTGCGACGCCAGCCGGCGGAGCTACGGGGAACACGCCGTAGGGGCGGGCGCCCGCGTGGCCTTGAACGGTGGGAGACGGGCTGGGCGACGGGTACGCCGACTTCGTCGTCGCCTGGGCGAGGATCTCGACGATGATGCCGAAAGGCTGGAGGAAGAAACAGATGAGTGCCCAGATGGCGGAAGGTAGGCGCCACGGCGTCACGCCCCGGGTCAGCCGGTGCCGGTAGGACATGCGATAGCCGAGACCGGCGAAGACGCATGCGAACACCAAGGACACGACGACCTCGCCTCGGCTGTACCCCGCGAACAGCGCGGCACCGAGTACCTGTGAGGTCATCTCGGCGACAACGCGGGGACGGTCACGCTCGTCATGTCGGCATTCTACCTGCCGAGCTGGCACTTCCGTGCCGCGACGAAAGTGGGGCCGGCGCTCCCAGTCTTCAGCGACCTGGTTGTCGGCGCTCTCGTGCGCGCCAGCAGCTCGCGTGCCAGTGCCGACGGTCGCCCGGGTGCGCGAGTGGGACGACGACGACGTGCCCGATACCCGACCCGATCTGCTGATGGCAGCCTGGGCACGCGTACGGCTTGCGCGCCGCAAGTGGCTGGACGCGCCGGACCTCCGCCGCCGTCCCGGTGAGCGGATCGACCTCGAAGCTCCCTGCCGAGCCGGCCAGACGCGGGCGTGCCGCGCTGGCGGGCGACGGTGACGTCGCGCCTCTCGGGGTGCTCTTCTCGCGGGACGGAGGATGGCGACGTGGCACCTCGCGAGTATCTCGCGCGCGCTGTGCCGGCTCGACGACGAGCGAGCACCCTCCCACTACGGTGCGCTCCGTCGTCGCCCTGGTCGCCCTCGTCGCCCTCGGTGACCGTGACATCCCCGTCATCCATGGAGGCGCCACGTGCTCGCCAGCGTTCCCGCAGCGACATTGCTCGGAGTGGAAGGGCGGCCCGTCGCAGTGGAGGTGCACGTCTCGGCGGGACTTCCCGGGTTTACGATCGTCGGCCTGCCTGACGCAGCCTGTCGCGAGGCACGTGACCGCGTGCGTGCGGCACTTCTGTCGAGTGGCCTAGCCTGGCCGCTGCAGCGCGTCACTGTCAACCTCGCACCGTCGGGAATCCGCAAGGCCGGTGCCGGTCTCGACCTGGCGATAGCCGTCGGTCTGCTGCTGGCCACCGGAGCGGTCGAACCGGAGGCCGCGAGCGGGTGTGCGTTCCTCGGCGAGCTCGGCCTCGACGGGTCGTTGCGCATCGTCCCGGGCATGCTCGCCCTCGTCGACGCGGTCGTCGCCGGAGCTGTCGTCGTACCGCTCGGGTCCCTCGCCGAGGCTCGGCTGGTGCCCGGAGTCCGGGCGCTCGGAGCGCGTTCCCTCTCCGAGGTGGTCGACGTCTTGGCAGGCCGGGGCACGTGGCCTGACGTGCCTGTCACGGTGCCGGTCCCCTCGTCTCCGGAGGAGACCGGGGCTTGCTCCGTCGATCTGCAGTCCGTCCGTGGCCAGGTCGTCGCCCGCCGTGCCGTCGAGGTCGCGGCCGCCGGCGGCCATCACCTTCTTCTCGCAGGTCCGCCCGGCGCCGGAAAGACCCTGCTCGCTCGCTGCCTGCCGAGCCTGCTCCCGCCGCTCGGGCCGACCGAGGCGCTCGAGACGACGAAGGTGCACTCTGCGGCTGGACTGGCGCTACCTTCCTCAGGGCTGCTCGAGCGGCCACCGTTCCGGGCACCTCACCACAGCTCGTCCGCAGTCGCTCTGCTCGGAGGGGGAACCAGCTCCATGCGCCCAGGAGAGATCAGCCTCGCGACGAACGGCGTGCTCTTCTTGGACGAGCTCGGCGAGTTTCCGCCGTCGCTGCTCGAGACGCTGCGCCAACCGCTCGAGGACGGGAGCATCCTCGTCGCGCGGGCGCGGGCGAGCATCCGGCTTCCCGCTCGCTTCCTGCTCGTCGCTGCAACGAATCCCTGCCCCTGCGGCGAAGGCGGTCGTCGCGGCGCCTGTCGCTGCTCGCCCGCGATGCGCGAGCGCTATCTACGGCGGCTCTCGGCGCCGTTGCTCGATCGCTTCGACCTTGCCGTTCCGGTCGAACGGCCGAACGCGCTCGAGCTGCTCGGGGAACCGAAGGGTGAGTGCTCCGCGGCGGTCGCCGGACGCGTCGCGGCAGCACGCCAGCTCGCGCTCGATCGCGGCGTGCGGTCGAACGCGGAGATACCGTCCAATCATCTCGACGAGCTGGCTCCGCTGTCTGGACCGGCCCGTCGGTTGCTCGTGGAGCGCGTGCGCTCGGGTGAGTTGAGCGCACGCGGTCTCGATCGTGTCCGTCGCGTCGCGAGGACCCTCGCCGATCTCGACGGCACCGGCGAGGTCGTCGGCGCCGAGCACACCGCACTAGCGCTCGAGCTGCGCTCGGGTCGCGAGGTCCTCTTCGGTGGGCGAGCCGCATGACCAGCATCGCACGTGCCGGCGGGCCGCGACGCGCCGCAGAGGGCCCTCGGTACGCGAGCGGCGCGGGCTCGATCTGTCGAGTCGACGGGGACGTCGCGTACGTCGTCGCGCTCTGTGGCTTGCCGGGGATGGGGCAAGCGACCCTGCGCAGGCTGCTCGAGACATCTCCCGCACAACGCCGGTGGGCGCAGGTGTGTGCCGGGACCCTCGCTCCTGCGGTGCTGTCTCGACGTGTCCGGGTCGCCGACGCCAGGGCTCGGCTCGAGCGCTGGCGCGAGACGGCGCTCGACGTCGACCCAGACGATGTGCTCCGACGCGCAGCGGCCCGAGGTGTCGCTTCGCACGTGCTCGGGGACCCTACGTATCCGGCGGTGCTCGCCCGTGAGTCGGATGCGCCAGTGGTGTGCTTCACGAGCGGTGGAGGAGCCCTTGCCGGCTCGACGCCTGGCGCGCCCGGTGGGGACGATCTCGAGCGCGTAGCGATCGTCGGGACGCGCTCGGCCACCCACTACGGTGCAGAGGTGGCGGCAGAGCTCGGTGCAGCGCTGGGCGATCGGGGGATCTGCACCGTCTCGGGGCTCGCGGCAGGGATCGACGCGGCGGCGCACGAAGGCGCGCTAGCGAGTGGAGCGACCCCACCGCTCGCGGTCGTCGGCGGCGGGGTCGACGTCGTCTACCCCGCTTGCAACCGGCGACTGTGGGCACGCGTCTCTGCCGCGGGGACGATCCTCTCGGAGGCGCCGCCGGGAGGTCGACCGGAGCCTTGGCGCTTTCCGCTGCGCAACCGTCTCGTTGCCGCTTTCTCCGACCTCGTCGTCGTCGTGGAGGCGCACAGGACCGGAGGAGCGATGCACACCGTCGACGCCGCCCTCGCCCGGGGCGTGGTCGTTGCTGCCGTGCCCGGCTCGGTGCGCAGTCCAGCGTCGGAGGGCACCAACGCCTTGATCGCCGACGGCTCCGCTGTCGCCCGGGACGTCGACGACATCATGGCGCTCCTTGCGCTCGCGCGTGCGTCCCGGCCGCCAGCGCGTCATCTCGGACGGCCTGCGGGAGCAGCGCAGCGAGAAGGGAGTGCGACGCAAGGATCGCTCCTCGCTTCGCCGCCAGCGGGAGGCGACCTCGCCAGCGACCCACGCGGTGGTGAGCAGGAGGCGGCTGGCGGCTGGAGGGGAGGCGCCGCGAGAGACCTCGATGCGGTGATCCTCGCGGCGCTCGACGAGCGAGCGACGGGTCTCGAGACGATAGTTTGCCGTACCGGCCTCGGACTGGGCGACGCCGCCGTCGCCCTCGAGCGCCTCGTCGAGTCGGGTGCGATCCGAAGGCGTGCCGGTGCCTACGAGCGCCTCGCCCGACCGATCGGGCTCGGTTCCCTTTGACGCTGCCGGTGTCGAGATCTCCCACGTGCCGGTGTGTCTCCCCCGAGGGTGCCGGCAGAGCGTCCTCGCGTCTGCTACGAACGGCGCCATGACGACGTCTCGGGAGCGTCGAGCGGTGCGCACAGCGGTGCGCGTCGTCACGTCCGTGGCGGGCGCGCCGCGGTTGGGCACCGATGCGCTCCTTGCCATCGTCCGGTTCGCCGTTCAGTGTGACGCTGCCGGTGTCGACGCGGTGCTCGTCGGTCCAGATATAGGCGTGGATCCCTATGTCCTCCTCGGCGGTGTCGCGGCGGCAACGTCGACGGTCGTGCTCGGCTGCCTCGCGGCCCCGGTGGGAGAGCGACCACCGTCGCTGCTAGCGAAGCAGGTGACGTCCCTCGACGTGTGCTCGGGCGGTCGTGCGGTGCTCGGGATAGCGGCGGGTGGCGGCGCGCAAAGTCTCGCCGGGGTCGAGTCGGAAGCCGAGCTCGGCGACGTCGTCGAGATCTGCAGGGCGATGCTCCGCGTGCCCGGTCCGAGCTATTCCGGGGTGCGGCACGCGATCAGCTCGGCGTGGAACGAGCCTCGTCATGCAGGCGGCGAGCCGATGCCGCTGGTGCTCCTCGTCCGCGGTCCCGGCACGCCTCCTGTGGTCGACAGCCAGCAGGGCCGGAGCCCGATCACATTGGCAGCGCGGTTCGCCGAGATGTGCGCCGTGGGCCCTCTCGACGTGGCTCCGTTCGACACAGGTCGGTGCTTGGGTCCACCCGAGAGGGACCGACGAGGGCTCGGCCGCATTGAGTCGCTCCTCGCCTCGACGCGTGACGAGCTCGATGCGCTCTCCCTCGACGCGGGGCGTGTCCGAGGGTCGGTGCGGCTCCTCGCGCTTCTCGCAGCGGGGCGAGCCGAGGCCCAGCTCACCGCAGCGTCCGCAGCCCGCGCGGCCGGTGCGGACGCAGTGGTCGCGGACATCGAGGTCGGCCGGCTCACGAGCGGCACGACGGACCTCGTGAGCGGTCTGGCGTGCCTCTGAGACCTGCCTGGACGTCGTTGACCGGCAAGGTGGGTTCGCTCACGGGTACGGTGCGCACATGGCCCTGCCCGTGCTAGACAGCCCCCGATACCCATCGATCAGCGCGAAGGCCTACGAGCATCCGGCCGACAAGGCGGCGACGGCGGCGCTCGGGTCCATCCCGCTTCTCGACCGCGTGTTGAAGAAGCTCAGCGAGCTCCGCTTCGAACGCTCGTTCCAGCAGCTTCTCCTCGCCGACGCCGTTCGGCTCGGCGACCGCCAGCTCCCCGATGTCTACCGGGCGCACCTCGGAGCGCTCCAGGTGCTCGACCTCGACGCGAGGCCCGGCCTCTACGTCGCGCAGCTCCAGTCGATCAACGCGCTCACGGTCGGTTCGGCGCACCCCGTTGTCATCGTCAGCCCCGGCCTCGTGAAGTCGACGAGCCCGGAGGAGATGAAGGCGGCCCTCGGTCACGAGGCCGGTCACGTGCTCTCCGACCATGTCCACTACTCGACCGTGCTCGCGATCTTGCAGCGCCTGATGGCTAGTGGGCTCTCGCCTGTCGGTCGCCTGCCGATCCAGGCTGTCGTCCTCGTGCTCCTCGAGTGGTATCGCTGTGCGGAGCTCAGCTGCGACAGGGCGGCGACGCTGGTTGTCGACGACCCGCTCACCGTCTGCCGCCTGCTGATGGGCGTTGCAGGTGGAGGTGTCGAAGGCCTGAATGTCGATGCCTTCGTCAAGCAGGCGACGGAGTACGCGGAGACAGAGGACCTGCTCGCTCGTCCCGGCAGGTGGCTTACCGAGATCGGCCGGACACACCCCTTCGGCGTTCGCCGCGTCGGCGAGCTCACGCGCTGGGTGGGCGAGGGCGAGCTCGATCGCATCCGCTCGGGGAGCTATGTGCGCCGCGGCCAGGAGCCTCCGGTGACCGACCAGCTCCGTCAGGCGACGGACCACTACCGGGAGCGCTTCACCGAGATCGTCGACCGCGTCGCGGGTGGGACCCAGAAGCTCTTCAAGCAGTTCTCGTCGTGGCTACGGATGGATGACGACGGGGACGGCGAAGCGCAATGACGGCTACTGCGACGGCAGCTCCTCGTGGCCGGGTGACCCCGCCGACTCAGGGCTCGTCGGTGGACCCCAGCAGCTCGACATAGGCGGCGCGGGCTTTCTCGGTGACCGGTCCGGGGCACGTACCGAGATCTCGGCCGTCGATCGATCCGATCGGCTGGACGCCGCGCAGGGACGAGGTGAGGAAGGCCTCCTCGACGTTCGTCGGGACGAGCTCGGCGATGTCGACGTCCTCCTCGGATGCGCCGACGACCTCGAGCACGAGCGCCCTCGTGATCCCCGCGAGGCACCCGCTCGACAGCGGCGGTGTCACAAGGCGGCCCTCCCGGACGAGGAAGATGTTCGAGCCGGTGCCCTCGCATAGCTTGTCGACGGTGTTCGCGAAGATCGCCTCGTCGCCGCCCCGGTCGTGCGCATACGCGAGAGCGAGGACGTTCTCGCCGTAGGAGGTGGTCTTCAGCCCGGCCAGGGCTCCTCGCTCGTTGCGCCGCCACGGGACGACGACGACCGAGGACGAGTGGTGCGTGTCGGCATCCGGGGCGACCGCGACGACGAGGGTCGGCGCGCCGGCAAGGCGCGCGGAGCCGAGCGGGCCCCTCCCCGCGGTGAGCGTGATGCGGATCCTCCCCCTCTCGATTCCCGACGCGGCCACGACGTGACCGACCGCCGCGCGGACCTCTGCGAGGTCGGGGGGCTCGAGCCCGAGGCCAGCCGCCGATCGGGCGAGTCGGTCGACGTGACGATCGAGAGCGAAGGCCCTGCCGGCGTCGAGCAACACGGTCTCGAACACGCCGTCACCGACGACGAAGCCGTGGTCGAGAGCGGAGACCTGCGCCTCGGACTCCTCGACGAGCTCTCCGTTGACGTATGCAAGGGCCACAAGAGGAGCGTAGCGTTGTTGCGGTTTGGCGCTTCCGACGGCCGCCTCGGGGCCACTCCGAGCCGACATCGCGTTTCCTCGGCCCGGCGCTAGCGTGCCGCTCGTGGACGACGACAAGCGCGCGTACCCCCTCCTCGCGACGATCACCTCCCCAGAAGAGCTGAAGAGGCTCTCGCTGCGGGAGTGCGGCGTGCTCGCGGAGGAGCTGCGCGGCTTCGTCGTCGACGCGGTGACGCGCACCGG
>DAHXNN010000131.1 GCA_027365385.1 Acidimicrobiaceae bacterium
GAGACCGGCGCCGAGCACCGCCGACCACACGAGCGCGAGCGCGCCGTAGTACCAGCCGGGAGCGGCCGGGATGCCGGCTCGGGCGGCGGGCGGCCAGGCCAGCCGTGGGGTGCCGGGATGTGCGAGCACACCGGCGAGCAGCGCCGGACAGGACCGGAGCGCGACGTGCGGCCATCGGTCGCCGTCGAGCACGGCTGCGAGGCCCCCGGCGAGCCAGCACGACAGGGAGAGGAACGCCCCGCCGAGCGCGGCGGCGCAAGCCGCCCGCTCGCCGGGCGGCATCGGCGGGGCGCCGCCCGGCTGTGGCCTCCCGCCCGCAGGCCGCTGTCGGCCCCGGACCGGTCGCCGAGTGTCACGGCTGCTCACGACACGCCCACGAGGCGTGCGTCGGTGTCGACGAAGTGGCTCTCGCCAGGGGCAAGCCTGTGCTCGACGAGGTACGAACGGCAGCCCACCCGCCAGAGGGCCACACCGCGCCGTAGGCCGCCGACGATCCGTTGCTCCTCGTCGGAGAGACCGAGCGCAGCTGCGAGACCGGGGAGCTCGGCCGCGGGCTGCGCGTAGCAGACGACCGTCTCGGAGTCCGCGATCAGCCCCTCGGCGAGCCGCGTGGCCGCGCTCCCGGCGCCGCCGACCGCGGCGAGGTCGGAGACACGGTGGACGACAGCGAGGTTCGCGATGCCCCGTGCCCGCGCGAGCTTCCACGAGGACTGCAGGAAACGGGCGACGCCGAGGTTGGCGAGCACGGCCCACGCCTCGTCGACGACGAGGACGGTGCGCACCGAGGTGTCCGCCTCGACGATCGCGAGTACGGATGCGGCGGCACAGGTGACGAGGACTCCGAGCGCCGGCGAGTGGTAGAGAGCGGCGAGGTCGAGGACGACTGCAGCGCCACCGAGGGCGAGCCCCGGGCTCGTCGGGCCGTCGAACATGCCGCGGAGCTCGCCATGGACAAGCCTGCGCAGCTCGAGCGCAAGATCCCGGGAGTCCGCCCGTAGCGTGGCCTCGTCGCTCCCGACGAGGCGTGCCGCCCGCGCGCTCGGCGCGAGCAGAGCGTCCACCACCCCCGGCAGGTCAGGCTCCGCACCGGTCGTGCTCGCAGCGTCGAGTGCGATCTCGACCGCGGTGTGCTCGACCGGAGCGAGTGGCCGGCTGAGCGCCGAGGAGGCGATCGCCGCGCAGAGCGCGAGCCGGCGCTGCGCTGCGTCCTCGCGTGCGAGGCCTGCGGAAGCGAGGTCGAGCGGGTTCAACCGCAGCGCGCCTCCCGGGCGCAGGGCGATCGGCTCCGTGCCGAGCGCCCGTGCGAGGGGTCCGTACTCGCCCTTCGGGTCGAGCACGACGATCCTGCGACCGAATGCGGCCTGACGGTAGAGGTAGGTCTTCACGAGGGCGCTCTTGCCACGGCCGATCTGGCCGAGGACGATCATGTTGGGGTTGGTGAGAGCGCCTGTCGCATAGAGCTCGAAGGGGTCGTGGACGAAAGCCCCTCCGAGCAGGTCCCGCCCGACGAGCACACCCCCGGACGGCAGCGGGCGGCTCGCCGCGAGCGGGTAGACCGCTCCGAGCTGGGCCGTCGTCGCCTCGTGGGTCGGGAGCCTCATGCGCACCCACGCCCGGTCGGCAGGCCGAAAGCGAGCGCTTCGCCTTGCGCGCCGTAGAGGCGCCGTAGCTCGAGCCGGGCGAGCGCGCCTGCCTGCTCGACCCGGGTGCAGGCCGCTTCGAGACCATCAGGGCTCGAGGCGGTCACGGTGACGTAGCCCGAGAACCGGTAGGCGACGTGGCCCTCGGCGAGCTCCCCCTCGCGCCGGGCGACCGCCTCGTGCTCGCGGCTCCTCCGGGCGGAGGTCGCGATGCCGTGGCGGCGGCGCAGCTCGGCGTCAGCGGTGACAGAGGTGCGCGCGTGCTCGGCGGCACGGATGGCCCGTTGCGGCGGCACCGCCGCCATGACGACCGCGACCGAGCGGCGCTCCGTGCAGCCGACGAGCAGGGGGAAGAGGAAGTCGCTCGCGACGTCGCTCCTCGGCCACTCGGCGATCCAGTACGTCGCGTGCCACGTCCCGTCGGTGCGCACGCTCGACCACGAGACCTCGACGGCGAGCGGCCACGGCCACGAGACCACCCCCGTGCCGGGAGCCTCGTCGAAGCTCCGGCGGACGAGGGACGCGAGCCCGGCACGGGAGAGGACGCCCTCGACGGGGATCGACGCGTCACGGCAGCGGCGGTCGAGGCGCGCCACCTCGTCCGCGAGCACCGACGCGCCACCACGATTCGCGCGCACGGTGCACGCGAGGAAGAGCTCGTGGCGCATCCGGCCCGCGCTCTCGCACTCGAGAAGCTCGCCGTAGCTGCGACGCGCCTCGGCACGCGCCGGATCCTCGCCGTCGAACCCGTTGCGGTCCAGGTGGCGACGGAAAGCCTCGCCACGGTCCGGTAGCGTCCGTTCGATCCACTGGAGGCGGTGCAGCGCCCCCGAGCCGCTCGAGACCGCCGCGAGCACGCCTGCCCATGCGGCGACCTGGCGGGAGCGCTCCTGGTCGTCGAGGAGCGCGAACGACACGGAGCCGAGCGAGAGCACCGCCGTCGACGTGCCTCGCCGGTTGTCGTGGAGGACGCCGAAGCTCCCCGCGACCGCGGTCCCGTCGAGCTCGCGCACCGAGAGGTGCGCGAGCGGGCCCGGGGGGCGCGACGGCACCCCCGGCGTGCGCCGTGCAGGAACAGCCCTGCTCGTGCCGAGGAGCGCACCCGCTGCGAAGCGCGCGGCCACCGGCACCCACTGCTCGACCGTCCGGCCCCGCACCGGCCACACCGCACACGCCCCGCCGACGACGACGATCACGGTGCCTGCAAGGGCGCCGTGCGCGCCGTGGAGCGAGCGCAGCAGGCCGACCGCGACGAGGAGAGCTACGCAGAGCACGGCAACCTGGCTCGTGCGTGCACCCGCGACGAGCCCGCGACGGTCCCTCGGACCGAAGCGGTAGCGGGGACCACCCGGGGCGCTCACGACCGCTCCCGGGGTGTCATGAGCTCACGGGTGTTGGCGTCAGCCTGGGCGCGAACCTCGGGCCTGTCCATGTCGACACCGGGCATCAGCCCGACGTCGTCGACCACGGGGGACCTCGGACCGGAGTCATCGCCCGAGCCGCCCCCTGACCCGCCACCGGGCGCTGACCAACCACCGCCCGAGCCCCCTGGGCTCCCCGACCCGCCTCCACCACCCCCGCCGAGCCCCGCCGCCACCGTGCCTGCCATGGCGCCGAGGGACGCCGCATAGCCGCCGTACTCGAGCGCACCACGCAGGGACCGGTGACCGAGCCCGTCGAGGTGCCCCACCGCGCCCGCTTCGACGAACGGGACGAGACGCAGGACGCTGAAGGGCGCGAGGGCTGCGAGGAGCAGCAACGCCGTCCCTTCGACGAGCGACGAGATCCCCGCCCCGGAGGCAACGGTGAGGCTCGCGAGTGCGATGACTCCCGCGATCACGACCTTCGCGAGCACGAGCGCGACGAGGGTCTCGACGAGCCGCTTCGCCCAGTGCGCCGTCGCCGGCAGGACGATGCCCGCGAGCGCGACGGGGAGGAACAGCACAGCCGCGGCGATCGCGGCAGAGCGCACCGCGAGCTCGAGCCAGACGACGAACGACAGCACCGCGACGAGCACTGCGAGCAGCAAGGCGCCGAACCCACCGATAGCGGCCCCCGGCGCACCGCCTCCCACGGCAGTCGCCGCGAGCGAGGCCGTGAGCGAGGCTACGAGACCCTCGACGGGATGCCCGGCTGCTGCGAGGAGCGCCCCGCTCATCACGTCCGACGCCTGGAGCCCGAGGGAGACGAGCTCGACGGCGACCGCCGAGAGCAGGATTGCGACGGGGAGCCGCATGAACGCCGCGCGCAGGAGCCCACCGAGGTCCTGGCGGACGACGGCCTGGATCACGGCGAGAAGCAGGAGCAGGAGCGCGACGAGAGCACCGATGACGGCCACCACGCCGAGCTCGCCCGATACCCCATGGGTGAGGTCCGGCTCGGTGGTGCTCGTGAGCACCCCACCGAGCGCTGCGAGGAGCTGCCCGGCGCTCGACGCCACCCAGCGGATCAGCTCCCCGAGGACGAGGTCGACGACGCTCGTCACGAGCGACGAGGTGATCCCGAACAGCGCGAGAAGGTGGGGTGGGACGAGGACACGGGGTGGGGCGAGGAGGTGGGTTGCAACCACGAGGCGGGACGCGCCCACGGCGGTCAGTGGACGGCCTGGCCGGAGGTGAACAAGAAGTTCAACAGCTGTGGCGCGGCGCCGATGACGAGCGCGGCCGCTCCGGAGACGAGCACGGCACGCCGGCCCGCGGACGCGTGCTGGTAGCTGTTCGTGTGGGAGCCGATCGCCCAGCTCGCCGCGCCGACCACGACGCCGACGAGGCAGACCACGAGACCCCACCAGCCGATGCCGTTGAGCAGCTGGTTGATGACGCTGCTCCCGGGTAGCGCTGTGTCGCTCGGGGTGAGAGCGAGCGTCGCAGACGCGACGACGGGACCGGCAAGTGACATGACGGGCATAGGGCACCTCCTCCGTCCTCCGGCACCGGGCCGGAGGTGTTCCATCGGTCGGGGGACGTCCTGTGCGGGGCCGGAGCCCTTCCCGCCGGACGACGACAGCGGGATGTGCACGACGATAAAGCACATTTAATGCTGTTTCAAGTGGTTTCATGTATCTCTATGATCCACGGGGTCCGCGAGGGCGAGCGCACGGGCCGAGCTGCCATGCTGGGGTCGTGGACCTACCGGGCGCGCTCTCGTGCTAGAGGCGAGCATCTCCGTCTCCACCGCCTCGATCGCGGCGGGCGCAGCCGTCGCCGTCGTCGTCCTCGTCGGCGGGTACCTGCTCGGGGGTCGTCGGGGCGTGGGATCGTTGCGCCAGCGCCTCGTCGCGCTCGGGAGCCGGCTGGGCGCCGAGCCGCTCGAAGCCGAGCCCCGGCGCGTCGAGGACGCTCTCGCGTACGTAGAGCGCGCCACCGACAGGGCCGCCGAGGCGGTCGCCGAGTCGAGCGCGGACGCTATCCGCCTCCGGCGTGCCTTCGACACCTTGTCCCAGGCGGTCATCGTCTGCGACGAGCGAGGGGAGCCGGTCTTCCGCAACTCGAGAGCCGTGCTGCTCATGGGCAATCGCCACGGCGACGCACTCGCAGCGCACGCCGTCGACGAGCTGCTCGCGTCGACACCTCCCGGCGCCTCCGAGGAGCGCACGCTCGAGCTCTACGGTCCCCCGCGGCGAACTCTCGCCGTGCGGACGGTGAGCCTGGACAACGGCCAACGCGCCCTCGGCGTCATCGCCGTCATCGACGACGTCTCCGAGCGGCGCCGGCTCGAGGAGGTCCGCCGGGACTTCGTCGCCAACGTGAGCCACGAGATGAAGACCCCGATAGGCGCTCTCGGGCTGCTCGCGGAGACGCTGCTGTCCGAGACGGAGCCTGAGGTGTCACGTCGGCTCGCGGAGCGGATCCACTCCGAGGCGTTCAGGATCTCGCGGATCATCGACGACCTTCTCGACCTGACGCGCATCGAGAGCGAGGAGTCGCCGCCGCGGGAGCCCGTCCTCGTCAACCTCGTCATGGCCGAGGCCGCCGAGCGCGTGCGGACGGCAGCCGAACAGCGAGACGTGAAGGTCGTGCTCGACGAGCCGTCGCCACCGGTGGCGGTGCTGGGCGACCGGCGCCAGCTCACGTCGGCTCTTTACAACCTGCTCGAGAACGCAGTGAAGTTCTCCTACGAAGGCGGTGTCGTGACCACGCACGGCCATGTCGAAGGCGAGGACGTCGTCCTCACGGTGCACGACGACGGCATCGGCATCCCGGCCCGTGACCTCGAACGGGTCTTCGAGCGCTTCTACCGGGTCGACCATGGCCGGAGCCGCCAGACTGGAGGGACGGGCCTCGGTCTCGCGATCGTCCGCCACGTCGCGCAGAACCACCACGGCTCGGTCCAGGTCGACTCGCGCGAGGGCGAGGGCGCGACGTTCACGCTCGTGCTCCCCGCCAAGGGGCGGTCCGAGGCATGACGGCGCCGGACGATCGCCGGATCGAGGTGCTCGTCGCCGAGGACGAGGAGTCCTTCGTCGAGGCCCTTCTCGTCGGCCTCGAACGTGAAGGCTTCACCGTGACCGTCGCGCGCGACGGGCTCGAGGCACTCCGGATGTTCGACGCGGGCAACCCCGACCTGCTCCTGCTCGACGTGATGCTGCCGAAGATGTCCGGTCTCGACGTCTGCCGTGCGATCCGGGCCCGCTCGAGCGTGCCGATCATCATGGTCACCGCGAAGTCCACAGAGATCGACACCGTCGTCGGTCTCGAGGTCGGCGCCGACGACTACGTCGCGAAGCCCTACCGGCTGCGCGAGCTCGTCTCCCGCATGCGAGCGGTCCTGCGCCGCGTCCCTCGGGCACCCGAGAGCACGACTCTTGTGCCGGGACGCCCGGAGGCACCCCTCCCCGACTCCCAGCCACCGGCCCTCGTGCTCGAGGTCGGCGAGGTGAGGCTCGACCCCGAGCGGCACGAGTGCACGGTCCGGGGGGAGGAGGTCCAGCTGCCGCTGAAGGAGTTCGAGCTGCTCGAGGCGCTCCTCGTGAGCGCCGGACGGGTCGTCACCCGGGACGCTCTCATCGACCGGGTCTGGGGGCTGGACTACGTCGGCGACACCAAGACCCTCGACGTCCACGTCAAGCGGCTCCGCTCCCGCATCGAGGAGGACCCCTCGAAGCCGGTGCTCATCACCACGATCCGTGGGCTCGGCTACCGGTTCGAGGCCCCACGCCGTCGCTGACGGAGATCCGGTAACCTCCGCCGGGTGGCGGCGATCGAGGTGGACGGTCTCGTCGTGCGCTACGGCCGCATCGTCGCGGTGGACGGGGTGAGCTTCGCGGCCGAGCCCGGCGAGGTGGTCGCCCTTCTCGGGCCGAACGGCGCCGGCAAGACGACGACCGTCGAGACGCTCGAGGGCTACCGCACCCCGAGCTCCGGGAGCGTGCGCGTGCTCGGGCTCGACCCGGCGTCGGAGCGCCATGCCCTCGCCCCCCGCGTCGGCGTCATGCTCCAGGAGGGCGGCACGTACCCGGTCCTCAGCCCCGTGCGGGCGCTCCGACTGTTCGCCTCCTACTACGAGGACGCGTACGAGCCCGACGAGCTCCTCGCGCTCACGGGTCTCGCGGACGTCGCCACGACCGCCGCGAAGCGGCTCTCCGGCGGCGAGCGGCAGCGGCTCTCACTCGCGCTCGCGCTCGT
>DAHXNN010000142.1 GCA_027365385.1 Acidimicrobiaceae bacterium
CCCGAGGAGATCGGCTCGGGTCTCGCGGTGTTCCACCCGAAAGGTGGCCTCGTCCGCCGGGTCATGGAGGAGTACTCGCGGGCGCGTCACGAGCAGGCGGGCTACGACTTCGTCTCGACGCCCCACATCACCAAGTCCCAGCTGTTCGAGACCTCGGGGCATCTCGACTGGTTCGCGGAGGGGATGTTCCCCCCGATGGAGCTCGACGGTGGGGAGCGGTACTACCTGAAGCCGATGAACTGCCCGTTCCACATCCTCATCTACCGCAGCCGCCAGCGGTCGTACCGAGAGCTGCCGATGCGCCTGTTCGAGTTCGGCTCGGTCTACCGCTACGAGAAGTCCGGTGTCGTCCACGGCCTCACCCGGGTGCGCGGCATGACCCAGGACGACGCGCACATCTTCTGCGCCCGGGAGCAGATGCGTGAGGAGCTGACGTCCCTGCTCGACTTCGTGCTCGACCTGCTCGGCACGTTTGGCCTGGACGACTTCTACCTCGAGCTGTCGACGCGTCCGCCCGGCAAGGCCGTGGGGACCGACGAGGAGTGGGAGGAGGCGACGGATGCCCTGCGGTCCGTGGCGGTCGCCAAGGCCCTCGATCTCGTCCTGGACGAGGGCGGTGGCGCATTTTACGGCCCGAAGATCTCCGTCCAGGCGCGTGACGCCATAGGCAGGACGTGGCAGATGTCCACGATCCAGCTCGACTTCCAGCTGCCGCACCGCTTCGACCTCGGCTACGTGGGCGCGGACAACGGTCGCCACCGGCCGATCATGATCCACCGTGCGTTGTTTGGCTCGATCGAGCGGTTCTTCGGCGTTCTCGTCGAGCACTACGCGGGCGCCTTTCCGACCTGGCTCGCTCCGGTCCAGGCCCGCGTGCTCCCCGTGCGCGACGACCACGACGCGCCAGCCGACGCGCTGCTCGCGCGCCTTCGCGCCGCAGGGCTGCGAGCCGACTCGGAGAACGCGTCCGAGCCGCTCGGCGCTCGCATCCGCAGGGGCAAGCTCGAGAAGGTGCCCTACCTGCTTGTCCTCGGCGACGACGACGTGGCGTCGGACACGGTGGGCGTCAACGTGCGTGCCTCGGACGCGCCCGAGCGCGGCGTGCCGGTCGGCGCGCTCGTCGAGCGGATCGTCGCCGACGTCGTGTCCCGGGCGGTCGCTCCGGCCGTGGGGCCGGGCGGCGCGCAGGCCGGCCATCACGAGCCCGGCCACTCCGAGCCCGGCCACTCCGAGCCCGGCCATCACGAGCCCGAGGGCGCGGGAGCGATCGGCGCGTGACCCGGCGGAGCGTGACCCGGTGAGCCTCGACCACCTCTGGGCGGGATGGCGCTCCGCGTACGTGAGCTGGGTGTCCGACGCCGACGGCCCGCCACCTAGGCCGCCGGAGGGTGCCGGAGCCGGACCGGGGTCCGCACACGGTCTCGACGCAGAGCCGCGCCATGACGGTCCGGATGGATCTGCAGGGTGGCGAGCGCTCGGGGGACCAGCGGAGGGGGCAGGTGTCGCAGAGGATCCCGGGGGCGAGGCGCTGTGCGTCTTCTGCCGGATCTTCTCGAGCGGCGTGCCCGACGAGGAGCGCTTCGTCGTGTGGGAGGGGCGCTCGAGCGTGGTGCTGCTCAACGCCTTCCCGTACGCGAGCGGCCATGTCCTCGTCATGCCGAGGCGCCACGTCGCGGAGCTGTGGGAGCTCGAGGCGGAGGAGTCGAGCGAGCTGTGGGAGTCGACGCGCCGCGCGGTGCAGGCTCTGCAGGCCGCCTACTCGCCGGACGGCTGCAACCTCGGTGCGAACCTCGGCAGGGCTGCGGGAGCCGGGATCCCGCGCCACGTGCACCTCCACGTGCTCCCCCGATGGGTCGGCGATACGAACTTCATGACGAGCGTCGCATCGACCCGCGTGCTGCCCGAGGCACTTCCGGACTCGTGGGCGAAGCTGCGCGCCGCGTGGCCCCGATGACCGGCACCGGGAGGGTCGGCGCGCTCGCGTTCGCCTCGTACCTCGACGCGATCGGGGAGGATGTCGACCGACTCGGCCAGGCGTCGGAGGGCGGGCTCGGCGCCGCAGTGTCGTCGTGCCCGGGCTGGAGCGTCGCGGACCTCCTCGGCCACGTGACGACGGTGTACGAGCGCTGGTCGGCCCAGCTCGCGGCCGGTGACCCCTCGCAAAGTGCCGTCGCCGCGCCTGTGGACGCGGCTCCGGGGACCCGGGACCGGCTCGACGATGCCGCCTCGGTGCTGCTTCGACGGCTCGCAGAGCTCGGCCCGGACGCGGCGTGCTGGAACTTCTCCGGGACGGACCTCGTCTCCGGCTGGGTGGCGCGGCGCGTCGCGCTCGAGACGGCGGTGCACCGCGTCGACGCCGAGCGTGCCTACGGGTCGTCGACGCCCATCGAGACCGAGCTCGCGGTCGACGGTATCGACGAGCGGATCGAGGTGCTGCTGCCGCTCATGGTGGCGCGCGCACCAGAGGTGTCGCTCGGGGGCTCGACGTGCCTCGTCTGCAGCGATGCCGACGCGTCCTTCGTCGTCGACGTCTCCGCGGGGCGCGTGCGCTCGCGCCGCGGGCGCGGGCCTGCGGACACGGTCCTCGTCGGTAGCGCGTCGGAGATCTTCCTCTTCAGCTGGGGACGGCTCGGCCCCGACGCGCTCGCCGTGACGGGGCGGCAGGACGTGGCGCGCGCCTGGGCGTCGCTTCCCGGCTGAGCAGTCCGGGCTGGGCAGGCCGAGCCTGGGGCGGTCCGGCAGCGGGCGGCTCTGGCAGGCCCGGGGTGTCCGAGGCGCCTCTGGTAGCCTTGACGCGCAAGGGCGAGGAGGTTCCATGATCGACGGCCGGCGTGACCGGACGACGGAGCCGCAGGCAGGAGGCGAGAGCGTCGAGCGACGCCGGGGCATCGGTGCTCGTCTCGTCCGCCTCGGCGTCTCCGCCGACCTCGTCACAGCTCTCGGGGTGCTCATCGCGGCGGTGAATGCCGTCGTCATCGGTACCGGGCACCTCTACGTCGCATGTGCGCTGCTCATCGTGGGCGGGCTCATGGACACCCTCGACGGCGTCGTCGCGAAGGCAGCGGGGTCCTCTTCGCCGAGAGGAGCGTTCCTCGACTCCGTGGCGGACCGCGTCGCGGACTCCCTGCTGTTCGGCGGGCTTGCCTGGTATCTAGCAGTCGGGCCGCACCCGAGCGAGGCACTGCTGCCCGTCGCCATCCTCGCCGTCGGCTCGGTGATCTCCTACGAGCGGGCCAAGGCCGAGTCGCTCGGCTTCACCGCCCGGGGCGGTCTCATGGAGCGGGCGGAGCGGCTCATCGGCTTCGGGCTCGCGATGCTCGTCCATGTCGTCATGATCCCGCTCCTCGTCGCGTTGCTCGTGCTCACGACCGCGACGGCCGTCGGGCGCTTCGTCCGTGTCTGGCGGCAGGCGAGTGGCACCGTGCCTGCGACGGTCCCTGTGACGGCGCACCTGTGGCGCCGAGGGAAGGTGGACTCCCGCTGGCGCCAGTTGCGCGAGACGGGAAGCCCGGTCCCCGGGAGGCTCTCGGGCGCCCCGAGCGCGCGCTGGCGCAACCGCCGGCGTGAGGCGACGCTGTCGACGCGCCTGCGCAGGGTGCTGAGCACCCAGGACGCGGGCCGTACGCGCCAGCGCAAGGCGCCGCGGGCCGAGCGCTCGGCCCGGGCGTTGCGTCGCCGGATGGACGACGGTCGCTCCCGCTGACGACGAGGCCCGTGGGGCGAGCGCCGCGCGCCCCACGCGGCGCCCGCCGCGCCTATCTCACGTACCGCTCGCTCGCTGCGGTGCTTCGCGCCTTGCCGGCTCCGATCGGCGCGGCGGCCGCGGCCGCGGCTGGCGGCGTGCTCGAGCGCCGCTCGGGCGACCGGCGTTCGGTCGTCGAGGAGAACCTCCGCCACGTGCTCGGCCCGGGCGTCGGGTCGGAGGAGCTCGCCCGATCGGTGCGGCGTGCCTTTGCCTCCTACGGCCGCTACTGGGCAGACGCCGCCTCGCTCGACCCCCGGGACCGCCACCCTTTCGCCCGTGGGCTGACCGTGGACGGCGTCGAGCACCTGCGGGCTGCGCACCGCGCGGGCAAGGGTGCGGTCGTCGCGCTCCCGCACCTCGGCTCGTGGGAGATCGGGGCGGTCTGGGCGGCGGAGCAGGGCTTTCCCCTGACGACCGTCGCCGAGCCGGTCGAGCCTCCCGAGCTGTTCGCCTGGCTGGTGGCAGAGCGCGAGGCGCTCGGGATGCGGGTCCTGCCACTTGGTGCCTCGGCTGTGAACGAGCTGCTCGCCATCTTGCGCCGCGGGGGCTTCGTGGCCCTGCTCGCGGACCGGGACATCGCCGGCGACGGCGTCGAGGTGGAGCTGTTCGGCGCGAGGACGACCATCCCCGGCGGCCCCGCAGCCCTGTCACTTCGCAGCGGCGCGCCTCTCGTCCCCGTCGCCATCTACCTCGAGCGGGGCGGGGCGCACCGCATCGTCGTCCGGCCACCCATCCCCGCGCAGCGCACCGGGAGGATGCGGGCGGACGTGGCGCGGCTCAGCCAGAGGCTTGCCCACGAGCTCGAGGTGCTCGTCCGCCTCGCGCCCGAGCAGTGGCACGTCTTCCAGCCCAACTGGCCGGCGACGCCGCCTCGCCTCGCCTTGCACCGGGCGTCCGGGGCGTCCGGGGCGTCCGGGGCGTCCGGCGAGCCGTGAGCGGCGCTGCGACGCGTGTCGCTCTCGTCTGCCCGTACGCGCTGTCGGTGCCCGGCGGCGTCCAGGGCCAGGTGCTCGGGATAGCGGGAGCACTCGAGGACCTCGGCGCCGCGGTCCTCGTCGTCGCTCCGAGCGACGCCCCGGCCGGCGAGCCCGGTGACCAGCTGGGCCACCAGCTGGGCCACCAGCTGGGCCACCAGCCGCGCCAC
>DAHXNN010000151.1 GCA_027365385.1 Acidimicrobiaceae bacterium
CTCGCCGACGTGCCCGGCGTCTCCGGAGCGGGGCACGGTGCGGGGCACGGTGCGGGCACCGCACCTGGCTCGGGGAACGGTGCGGGGACGCCGGGCACGGCCACGGGGCCGGGCGCGACGGGCGGAGGTGACGGCGGCTTCTACGATTTCGAGCCGGCACCGGACGACCTGCTCCAGCTGCTCGTCCCCACCTACGCCGAAGCGGTGGTCTACCAGGCGCTCCTAGAGGCGTCGGCCTCGGAGCACACAGCCCGTCAGCGGGCCATGTCGGCCGCCACGGAGAACGCAGAGCAGTTCATCACGACGTTGCGCCGCGTCATGAACCGCGTCCGCCAGGACGCCGTGACGACCGAGATCATGGAGATCGTCGGGGGTGCCGAGGCTCTTCGCCGGTCGGGCCCGCGCAGCTACGTCGACATCGACGCCGACCAGCCCGAGGAGCGAAGCGCATGACCACGACCGAACGCCAGAGCACCGACCCGTCGCAGGCATTCGAGAGCGGCCGGGTCGTCGCGATCGCAGGTCCCGTCGTGGACGTGGAGTTCCCGCCGCACGCTCTCCCCGAGATCAACATCGCGCTGGAGATCGACCTCGAGCTCGACGGCGAGCGCTCCGTCATCGTGGCCGAGGTGGCGCAGCAGATCGGCGACGGCCGCGTCCGCTGCATCTGCCTACGGGCGACGGACGGCCTGGAGCGCGGCGCGGTCGCGCGCAACACGGGTCGGGGCATCACCGTGCCCGTGGGCGACGCCGTGCTCGGCCATGTATTCAACGTCGTGGGCCAACCCCTCGACACCGACGACATCGGTGAGGTCGACGCCTACTGGGAGATCCACCGCGACGCACCGCCGTTCGACGAGCTCGAGCCGCGGCGGCAGATACTCGAGACGGGGATCAAGGTCATCGACCTGCTCGAGCCCTACGTCCAGGGTGGCAAGATCGGCCTGTTCGGGGGGGCCGGCGTCGGCAAGACCGTGCTCATCCAGGAGATGATCCGCCGCGTCGCGCAGCAGCATGGCGGCGTCTCGGTGTTCGCGGGCGTCGGGGAGCGGACGCGCGAGGGCACCGACCTCTGGCTCGAGATGCAGGAGTCCGGCGTCATCGAGAAGTGTGCTCTCGTCTACGGACAGATGGACGAGCCGCCGGGGGTGCGCCTCCGGGTCGCCCTGTCCGCCCTCACGATGGCCGAGTACTTCCGCGACGTGAAGAACCAGGACGTGCTCCTGTTCGTCGACAACGTGTTCCGCTTCGTCCAGGCCGGCTCGGAGGTCTCGACGCTGCTGGGCAGGATGCCGTCGGCCGTCGGTTACCAGCCGACGCTCGCGAGCGAGATGGGCCAGCTCCAAGAGAGGATCACCTCGACCAAGGGTCGCTCGATCACCTCGCTGCAGGCCGTGTACGTCCCTGCGGACGACTACACCGACCCGGCGCCGTTCACGACCTTCACGCACCTCGACGCCACGACGGAGCTCTCCCGTCAGATCGCGGCCCTCGGTATCTACCCTGCCGTGGACCCGCTCGCCTCGACGAGCAACATCCTCGCTCCCGAGGTCGTCGGTGACCGGCACTACAGCTGCGCCCAGGCGGTGAAGGAGGTCCTGCAGCGCTTCCGCGAGCTGCAGGACATCATCGCGATCCTCGGTCTCGACGAGCTGTCCGAGGAGGACCGACTCACGGTCTCGCGTGCCCGGAAGATCCAGAGGTTCCTGTCCCAGCCCTTCTTCGTCGCCGAGGTCTTCACCGGCCAGCCGGGGGTCTACGTGCCGATCGACGAGACCGTGCGCAGCTTCGAGGCCCTCGTCGGCGGCGAGCTCGACGACGTTCCGGAGCAGGCGTTCTTGAACGTCGGCAGCGTCGACGACGTCCACGCCAAGGCCAAGCAGCTCGCAGGCGCCTGAGCGGTCGCCGACAGAGAGCTGCCCGGCCGGAGCGCCCGGCCACCACCGGAGCCCGTACCCGAAGTCAGGAGGACCGTCGCGATGGCGACCCCGTTCCACGTCGAGATCGTCACCCCCGAACGCACCGTCTACTCCGGCGAGGCCGACGAGGTGTCGATGCGCACCGATGCGGGGGAGATCGCCTTCCTCGCCCACCACGAGGACTTCATCGGTGCCGCTGACGTCACCGTCGTGCGCGTCACGACACCGGGTGGCGGCGACGGGACGGAGCATGGCGGGGAGGTCCGTCTCGCGGTCCACGGGGGCTTCGTCCACGTCGACCAGGACGAGAACTCCGTACGTATCCTCGCCGGGGTTGCCGAGCTCGCGAGCGAGATCGACGTCGAGCGGGCCCGGCGCGCCCTCGAGGCAGCGGAGGCGTCGGAGGTCGCTGCGACACCGCAGCCGGCAGCGGCATCGGGCCACGACGCCGAGACGCGTCCGGTGGTGGTGCCCCCCGTTGGCTCGCTGCTCGCGATGCTCGAGCCCGACGCTCCGGAAGCGGCGGCGAAGCGCGCCCGAGTCCGGTTGGACGCCGCGGGGGCGGCGGCCCCGACCTGAGCGACACCCCCGATCCGAGCGACATCCCCGATCCGAGCGACGGCAGTGACGGCCGCGACGAGGCGTGTCCGGTTGCTCGTCGCGCTTCTCCTCGACGGCGAGGTGGCCTCGGAGGTGGACGGCCTGCGCCGGGCACTCGGCGGAGGACAGATCGGCAGGATCGCTCCGCACGTGACTCTCGTCGCGCCGGTGAACGTACGTCGTGGCGAGCAGGACGAGGTCACGTCGGCTCTCGATGCCCTCGCTGCGCGCACCCGTGCCTTCGAGGTGATGCTCGGGCCCCCGAGGACCTTCGCCCCCGATCGCCCCGTGCTCTACCTGGCCGTGTCCGGCGGCGACGCCGAGCTGGACCACCTTCGACGCAGCGCCTCGATCGGCCCGCTCGCCTCGCCCGCGGGCCGTGCGGAGCGCCCCTTCGTCCCCCACGTGACGCTCGCGAGCGGTATGTCGCCGGAGCTCCTCGCCTTGTCAGCGCGCCTGCTCGCCGCCTACGAGCGCCCTGTCGTCGTCACGCGCCTGCACCTGCTCGCGCAGGACCCCCTCGCGCCGGGTCTCCCGTGGCGGGTCCACTGGACCGGGCTGCTCGGCGGCACGACCGTCGTGGGCCGGGGTGGTCTCGATCTCGATCTCACCGTCGCCGACGGGTTCGATCCCGACGAGGCCGCGTGGGTGTCCGCTGCGTGGCAGGACTACGGGCGTGCGACCTATGGGCCGGGCTGGCGACACGACGTGCCCTTCGTCGTCGTCGCACGCGAGCGGACAGGTGGCGTCGCGCCACGGGGCCGGATCGGCGGAGTCGCATCCGGCGAGCTCCGCGGCGGGATCTGTGAGTGCGAGAGGCTCGTGGTCGACCCGGCGAGACGCGGGGAGGGTGTCGGCAGCCAGCTGCTGCGCCACGTCGAGAAGGTCGCGGCAGAGCGCGGTTGCGCCGTCGTGCGGCTGCCCACGCTCGAGGGCGGTCAGGCTGAGCGCTTCTACGCGAACCGCGGCTACGAGCGCTCGACCACCCTGCCCGCGTGGCGCGAGGAGCGGGACTTCGTCGTCATGGTCAAGGTGCTGCGTCCTCGGCCGCGGGCATCTGCCGCGCCATCGTGAGCTCGCCCGGCCGGTGCCTGGCGGGGAGCTGCGGCGGCTCCGACCCTGGCCCCGTGCCGGGTAGGGTCAAGGAGTGGACCGCTTCGCCGTGCGTACCTCGGGACCGCTGTCCGGCGAGGTCCAGGTCCAAGGGGCGAAGAACTCCGCCCTCAAGCTGATGGCGGCGTGCCTCCTCGCGAGCGGCACCTCGCGTCTCGAGAACGTCCCGGCGATAGCGGACGTCGCGATCATGTCCGACGTGCTCGAGGCGATCGGCGTGACGGTCTCGCGTGAGCAGGTGGCCGGCGAGCACGAAGCGAGCAGGCGCGGTGCCGACGTACCGCCCGGTCGGCCCGACGCGCTCCTCGTCACCGTTCCCGACCAGTGCACGCCCGTGGCGCCATACGACCTCGTCGAGAAGATGCGCGCGTCGTTCGTCGTCCTCGGCCCGCTGCTCGCCCGCCACGGCTCCGCGCGAGTCTCGCTCCCCGGCGGCGACGACTTCGGTTCGCGCCCGATCGACATGCACCTGCGTGCCCTCGGCGCTCTCGGTGTCGCGTTCACCACGGAGCACGGCTACGTGGACGGGCGCTGCGAGCGCCTGTCCGGCGCGCGGGTCGTCCTCGAGTACCCGAGCCACACGGCGACGGACAACGTGCTGATGGCGGCGACCCTCGCGAAGGGGACGACGGTCATCGAGAACGCGGCCCGCGAGCCCGAGGTCCAGGACCTTGCCGGGCTGCTCGGGGACATGGGCGCACAGATCTCCGGGGCCGGGACGTCGCGCATCGAGGTCGAGGGCGTCGACGAGCTCCGGCCGGCGACCCACGTGACAGTCGCGGACCGGGTCGAGGCTGCGACGTTCCTCGCCGCGGTCGGGCTCGCGGGTGGTGACGTGCACGTCACCGGTGCCCGCGACGACCATATGGACATGCTGCTCGAGAAGCTGGCGGGCATGGGCATGGAGCTCGAGGCCACCGGCCGCGGCGTGCGTGCCCGGTCCGAGGGGCGCCTCGCCCCGGTCGACGTGGCGACCCTTCCCTACCCGGGCGTCGCGACCGACTACAAGCCCTTCCTGGTCACGATGCTCTCCGTCGCGTCGGGCGTCGCCATCGTGAGCGAGAACCTCTTCGCCGGACGCTTCCGCTATATCGACGAGCTCCGGCGTATGGGCGCGGACATCCGGACCGAGGGACACCACGCCGTCGTGCGCGGCGTCGAGCGCCTGTCCGGTGCGCCTGTGCGGGCGACGGACATTCGCGCCGGTGCTGCGCTCGTGCTCGCGGGCCTCGTCGCCGACGGCGAGACGGTCGTGAGCGGCGCGGAGCACGTCGACCGTGGCTATGCGGGCTTCGCTGCGAAGCTCCGCTCGATCGGCGCGGACGTCGAGCGGGTGGACGGCGCGGGGACGCCCGCGTGACCGTCGACGAGAGGCCGGCGTCGCCGGAGGCGAGCGCTACGGACGCCCGGCCGCCCGCGTGGCGGCCTCTCGAGGACGACCCGCGCTGGTACGAGCGGGCCGTCTTCTACGAGCTGCTGCCACGAGGCTTCTACGACTCGAACCGCGACGGCGTCGGCGACCTGCGCGGGATCGTGGAGAAGCTCGACTACCTCGCCTGGCTCGGCATCGACTGCATATGGCTCCTCCCGTTCTACCCCTCGCCGCTGCGCGACGGCGGCTACGACGTCGCGGACTACTGGAGCGTCGCGCCCGACTGCGGGACCGTCGAAGACGCCGCCGTGCTCGTCGAGCAAGCACACCGGCGCGGCATCCGCGTCATCGCCGACCTGGTCATCAACCACACGAGCGATCAGCACCCGTGGTTCGCCGAGTCTCGCTCCTCGAGGGACAACCCCAAAGCGGACTGGTACGTCTGGGGTGACGACGACCAGCGCTGGTCGGACATCAGGGTGATCTTCTGCGACGCCGAGCCGTCGAACTGGACCTTCGACCCCGTACGCCAGCAGTTCTACTGGCACCGCTTCTTCCACCACCAGCCCGACCTCAACTACGACAACCCCGACGTGCGCGAGGCGATCCTCTCCGTCGTACGATTCTGGCTGGACCTCGGCCTCGACGGCTTTCGCCTGGACGCCGCCGCCTACCTCTACCAGAGGGACGGCACGTCCGGCGAGAACCTCCCGGAGACTCACGACTTCCTGCGCCAGATGCGGGCGGAGATCGACCGCGACTATCCCAACAGGGTCTTGCTCGCAGAGGTCAACCAGTGGCCGGCCGACGTCGTCGACTACTTCGGCGACGGCGACGAGTGCCACATGTGCTTCCACTTCCCCCTCATGCCACGCATGTTCATGGCGGTCCGGCGCGAGCAGCGCTTCCCGATCACGGAGATACTCGCCCAGACGCCCAGCCTGCCGGCGGGCTGCCAGTGGGGGATCTTCCTACGCAATCACGACGAGCTCACGCTCGAGATGGTCACCGACGAGGAGCGCGACTACATGTACGCGGAGTACGCCCGCGATCCGCGCATGCGCCGCAACCTCGGGATACGCCGGCGCCTCGCACCTCTCGTCGAGAACGACCGGGGCGTCGCGGAGCTGCTCCACGCCCTGCTGCTATCGCTCCCAGGGAGCCCTGTCCTCTACTACGGCGACGAATTGCTCATGGGGGACAACATCTATCTCGGCGACCGCGACGGCGTCCGGACCCCGATGCAGTGGACGCCGGACCGCAACGGCGGCTTCTCCCGAGCCGACTTCGCGCAGCTCGTCCTACCGCCGCTCATGGACCCCGTCTACGGCTACCAGGCGGTGAACGTCGAGGCGGGGCTCCGGGACTCGTCGTCGTTCCTCCACTGGCTCCAACGCATGCTCGCGGTCCGTCGCCAGCACCCCATCTTCGCGACGGGGGGGATCGAGGTCCTCCCCGCGGACAACCCGTCGGTGCTCGCATACGTGCGGACGAGCTCGGACGGCGACGAGCGAGCGGTCCTCTGCGTGAGCAACCTGAGCCGCTTCGCCCAGGCGGCGGAGATAAGCCTCGCCCGCTGGCGTGACACCGTGCCGGTGGAGCTCATCGGGCGGGCGCAGTTCCCCCGGATCGACGAGGATGCGTACCACGTGACGCTGGGGCCGCACGGCTTCTACTGGCTCGAGCTGGAGGTGCGGCGGTGACGGTGGCTCCCGAGCTCGCGGGGATCGGTCCCCTCGCTGCCGCCTACCTCGAGCGGCAGACCTGGTACCACGCCGTCGTCGGCAACGAGGGCGGCGAGGACGTCGCCCTGCTGTCGGCGGAGGTCCTGCGCTCGGGCTCGCCGGGTCTCGCGAGGCTCGTCCTCGGCAGGGGCGGGAGTCGCTTCCAGCTCCTCGTCGGATCGCGCCCGCCTGCGGAGGCGGCCGAGGTCCTCGGTAGCCGCGAGGCCGCGCTGCTGGGGCAGCTGACGGTCGCCGGGGTGACCGTGCTCGCGTACGACGCACTCGCCGACGACGAGCTGTGTGCCGAGCTGCTCGCGCACGTCACGGGAGGAAGCCAACGGGCGTCGATGGTGCGCAGGGTGTCGACCCTCGTCTCCCACGCCTCCCTCGTGTTCGACGAGAGGTTGTTCATGAAGTGCTACCGCGTCCTCGAGCCGGGGGCGCGGCCCGAGGTCGAGGTGATGCTCCGGCTCGACGAGGCCGGGTTCAACGCGATGCTCGCCCCCGTCGCGCACTGGCGAGAGGATGGCTACGACCTCGCTCTCGTCCGTGAGTTCCAGCCGAGCGCGCTCGAGGGCCGTCTCCTCGCCTTCACGTCGTTGCGCGACCTGCTCGCCCACGCGTGCGCGCCCGACGACACCCAGCCGGTGGAGCGCACGCCGTCGGAGGCGGCACAGGCACGCGCCGACCCCGACGCCCAGACTGCGGCAGCCGGGGGCGATCTCGCGTCCGAGATGCGCCGCCTCGGCTCGACGACCGCCCGGTTGCACCTCGCGCTCGCAGACGTCTTCGGCGACGTCCCGGCGACGCGCGAGACATTCGCCGCGGCGATCGGCGACGAGTCCGGCAGCGTCGCGCGCGAGCTTGCCGGGCTTCGCGACGACGCTGCAGGCCGCGTCGTGCGGCTCCACGGCGACTACCACCTGCGCCGGGTCATGCGCTCCGAGCCGGGATGGCTCGTCGCCGGCTTCGGCGACGACCCGCTGAACGGCACCGACGCCGTAGGCAGCTCGCTCACGGGCCGGCGAGGCTCGCCGCTCGAGGACATCGCCGACATGTGCGTATCACTGAAGTTGGTGGCCCGCGAAGCCCTCGCGCAGCGGGCGCCCGAGGAGGCCGAGACGGCGACGCATCTCGCCGACGCCTGGATCCGGCGCAATGAGACGGCATTCCTCGACGGTTACGTCGCGACCGACGGGGCGAGCCGCCTGCTCCCCGACGACCCGACGGTCGTCGGGCTGCTCCTCGCTGGCTTCGGGCGAGAGCGGATGCTCCGCTACGAAGCCACGCCGTCCGAGGCTTGACGGCCGCCCGCTCCGATCGTGGCCCGAAGCTCCTCGGCGGCCTGCTCCGGCGCCACGACGTTGATGTACACGCCGGTCCCGAGCTCGAACCCCGCGGGAGTCGTGAGCTTCGGCAGGATGTGGACGTGCCAGTGGTAGAGGGCGCTCGTCCGGTAGGGGGCCGCGTGGAACACCACGTTGTAGGCGATGTCGCCGAGCCGCTCGCGCAGTGCGGCGAGCGCGGAGCGGACGGCGAGGCCGACGCCGGAGAGGTCCTGCGGCCTGCTCGTGTGCAGGTGCGCTTCGTGGGTGCGGGGCACCACCATGAGCTCGTAGGGCGTGCCGCTCCAATAGGGAGCGAAGGTCACGGCGTGCTCGGCGGACTCGACGATCCTGTAGCCGACGCGCTCCTCGGCCTCGGCCGTCGTGCACAGCAGGCATCCACCGGCGAACCGGCTGAAGCTCCCCTGCTCGTCGACGAGCTGGCGTGGGACGAAGGGGATGCCGAGGAGCTGCCCGTGCGGATGCTCGATCGAGGCGCCAG
>DAHXNN010000166.1 GCA_027365385.1 Acidimicrobiaceae bacterium
TGTCGGCTGTCGGCTGTCGGCTGTCGGCTGTCGGCTGTCGGCTGTCGGCTGTCGGCTGTCGGCTGTCGGCTGTCGGGGCCGCGCGAGGTGCCCGATGCTCTCGCCAGGTCGAGCGCCGGTGCAATCGGCCGGTCGACGACAGCCAGTCCAGCCGACGTCGCTCGCGTGCTGCGCTAGGCGGCCGAGCCGAGCACGGCGCCCCGCCCGGCGTGATCGTCCGCCGTCGAGCCGAGGTGGGCGACCACGAGCTGGAGGATCGCGGCAGCGGTGAGCACCCCGAGGACGGCGGCAGTCGGGGGGGCCGCGAGGAGCAGGAGCAGGAGCAGCAGGATGGCGGCGATCCGCCCGACGTTCGCTGCGATCTCTCGGGAGAGCACGTAGCCGCCGCGAAGCTCGGCAGCGGCAGGGTCGTCGTCGATGGTCTCGAGGATCACGCTCGACAGCGGGACCATGAGCCCGGGATAGATCAGGCCCGTGACGAGCCCGTAGACGAGAAGCATCCCGTAGTCGGCGTCGAGGAAGAGCAGGAGCGTCGCCAACGCGTAGCCCGCCGCGCCGACCCACATCCCGACGGCTCGCCACTCGGGCCGGAGTCGCCCGGCGAGAATCGAGGTTCCCACGCTCGCGAGCGACGCGACCGCTGCGAACTCGCCCTGCGCGGTCGTGCTGCGCGTCGCGAGGGCGACGAGCACGATGAGGCCGATGTCCCCAGCGGCCTGCTTGAAGCCGCGGAATGCCGTCGCCATCCACATTCGCCCCCAGCTCGCGCGGAGCAAGGGGAACACGAGCGCGTAGCGCAGGGAGACGCCGCCTACGCCCCTGGTGCTCCGTAGCCGGCGGGAGGTCCACCAGGCGGCGACGAAGGTGGCGAGCGCGAGGCTGAAGACGGTCACGTAGCCGGCCTCGCCGCCTACCCGGGAGATCACGGCACCAGCGGTGAGGGGCATCACGACGTTGAGCACGCTCATGATCGCGAAGCTGAGGCCGTAGTAGTGGCCGCGCTCGCCTGGCGCCAGGACGTCGTAGACCAACGTGTTGTTGCCGAACCAGTAGGTCCCCGCAGCCGCGCCGTTGAACAGTCCGAGAGGGACGGCGAGCCCGGCTACCCGGGTGCCGAGCAGGATGAGCATGCAGTAGAACACTGCTGTCAGTGACAGGCCCACCCGGAAGAGCCGGCGTGGTGAGGCGTCGGGGAACACCTTCACGATGACGCCCGACATGACGATGAGCCCTGCGTAGCGCCCGATCCCGTAGAGGGCCATCTTCGCGACGCTGCCGCTCGTGATGTAGAAGAAGAGCGAGACGAACACACTCGAGGTGGCGAAGCCTGCCGAGACGAGCCCACCGCTCGCGAGCAGACGCTCGGCGGACCGACCGAGGGCGCGATCGACGGGCGCCTCCGCCACGTCTGATCCCACCGGCACCGCCACCTCCGCGCTTTCGACGGAGAGCCTAACGGCACGCAGCGGCGATTTCTTGCGCGGAGAGCCTCGAGCATTCTTCTCGAGAGAGATCTTCCTGTAGAACAAAGGAAGAGAAATATTGGCGAGCTACAGAGACGTACTGGCGACGCGATGGCGAGGTGTGCGTCCGGCTCGTAGGCTCGGCGCATCGTCGTCCGTCGCAGCTGTGTCTCGCAGCCGTCGGGCGTCGCGAGACGGAGGGATGATGCGTGCTGCAGGGGGCCGATCGACGCGGGTCACCTCGCTCCGTGCCGAAGGGCGCAACCGCCCGGTCTTCCTCGCGACCTCGCGGCCTGCGCTCTCCTGGCAAGTGGTGAGCGCGATGCCTGGCTGGATCCAGCAGGCATGCGAGGTCGAGGTGGTCCGGTCCGGATCGACGGCAGTGTTCCCGCTCGACGGCGACGTGTCCCAAGCCGTCGCCTGGCCGGCCGAGCCACTCGGTGCGTACGAGGAGGCGAGCGTCCGCGTCCGCGTCCGCGCGGGCGGCGAGCCGTGGTCGACACCGTCGGAGTGGCTCGAGCTGCGGACCGGCCCGCTCGGTCCGGCGGACTGGGTGGCGCCGTTCGTCGCCGCGCCGCGAGCCTCGCGCAGCGAGCGTCCCGTCGTCCGCTTCCGCCGGGCCTTCGACCTCGACGGTGGCGTGCGCTCCGCGGTGCTCTCGGTGACGGCACACGGCGTGTACCACGCGGTGCTCAACGGCCGGACCGTCGGCGACGAGGTGCTTGCTCCCGGCTGGACGGCCTACGCCGACCGCCTGCTCTTCCAGTCCTACGACGTCACGGATCTGCTCCTCCCGGGCAGCAACGTCCTCGGCGCGTCGGTCGCCGACGGCTGGTACCGCGAGCGCTACGGCTTCGGGGGTAGGACCGCCGTCGTCTATGACGGTGCCGCCGCCCTCTCCGTGCAGCTGCGGATCGAGCGTCTCGACGGGATCGTCGACTGGGTCGTCACCGGGCCGGAGTGGTCCGCGTCCGACGTGGGTCCGGTCCTGTCGGCGAGCATCTATCAGGGCGAGCACTACGACGCCCGTCTCGAGGACCGGGCGTTCGTGGACCCGGACGTGGATCTCCGAGACGGGGCCGCTGCTGTCGCCGTCACCGCGGACGCCACCCGGCTGCGGCCGTCCTTCGCTCCGCCGGTACGCGAGATCGAGACGCTACGACCAGTAGCGCTCTCGAGCGCCGCGTCCGGTGCGACGATCGTCGACTTCGGGCAGAACCTCGTCGGCTGGCTCCGGCTGCGGGTCGACGCGCCCGGAGGAACGACGGTGAGGCTGCGCCACGCGGAGGTGCTCCAGCACGGCGAGCTCGCCGTGGGCCCCCTGCGGGACGCCGCGGCGACCGACTCCTACACCTCGGCCGGGGCCGGAGAGGCGACGTGGAGCCCGCGGTTCACCTTCCACGGTTTCCGCTATGCGGAGATATCAGGCTGGCCCGGCGAGCTCGCGCCGACGGACGTGACAGCGGTCGTCGTGCACAGCGACATGGCGCGCACCGGTTGGCTCGACACCGGCGACGAGATGCTCGACCGGCTGCACGCGAACGTCGTGTGGAGCTGGCGTGGCAACTCTCTCGGCATCCCGACCGACTGCCCACAGCGTGACGAGCGGATGGGCTGGACCGGGGACATCGCCGCCTTCGCGCCGACGGCGGGCTATCTCTACGACTGCGCGGGCTTCCTCGCTTCTTGGCTCGTCGATCTCGCGCTCGAGCAGTCCCGGCGCGGCGGGGTCGTCCCCGTCGTCGTGCCGGACGCGCTCGCGACGTCCGGCACGCCGGCAGCCGCCTGGGGAGACGCGGCGACGCTCGTGCCCGAGGCGCTCTACCGGAGCTTCGGGGACGAGACCGTCCTCGAGACGCAGTACGAGAGCATGCGAGCGTGGGTCGAGGTCGTGCGGACCCGTGTCGGGGACGACCACCTGTGGACCGGGGGCTTCCAGTACGGGGACTGGCTGGACCCCTCGGCACCGCCGGACGACCCTGCCAGGGCGAGGACGGATCCCGACGTCGTCGCCAGCGCGTACTACTACCGCTCGACCTCGGTGCTGGCGGCGGCGGCACGCGTGCTCGGTCGCGCGGAGCAGGCGCGGGAGTACGAGCTTCTCGCCGGTCAGATCCGCTCGGCATTCGTGCGCGAGTACGTGACCGAGGCGGGACGCGTGCTCTCCGACGCCCATAGCGCGTATGCGCTAGCGATCGCCTTCGGCCTCATCGACGATCCCGATCGACGCGCTGGAGCGGGGGACCGTCTCGCCGAGCTCGCCCGCGCCTACGGCTACCGCATCCGGTCCGGCTTCGTCGGGACGCCGATCGTCTGCGATGCTCTCGTCTCCACAGGCCACCCGCGGACGGCCTTCCGCCTGCTCACCGAGACCGGCTGCCCGTCGTGGCTCTACCCCGTGTCGATGGGGGCGACGACGATCTGGGAGCGCTGGGACTCGATGCTCGAGGACGGCAGCGTCAACCCCGGGCAGATGACCTCGTTCAACCACTACGCGCTCGGGGCTGTCGCGGATTGGATGCACCGGGCGATCGGGGGTATAGCGCCAGGATCACCCGGCTACCGGCTCGTCGAGATCTCTCCCGTGCCCGGCGGAGGTCTGCGCGGCGCGCGTGCTCGGCTCGAGACCGGCTACGGCCGCGTCGACGTCGCCTGGGCGCTCGCAGACGAGGTGCTCACCCTGAGTGCGCAGATCCCCGCGAACTCCTGGGCGCGCGTGACGCTTCCCGGACGCGAGGCTTTCGTGGTGGGGAGCGGCACGCACGAGTGGTCTGTGGAGGTTCCCGGCGGTGGCTCGGACGGGGAGACGGGCGGCACGGCCGCGGTGGCGGCGCGCGGGGCTCTCGGGCTCGAGTCGAGCCTCGCCGAGATCGTCGACGACGGCGACGCGATGGCGGTCTTGCTGGCGGTCTTCGACGAGCTCGACTATCGGCCAGGCCTCTCGTGGACGGAGAAGGGAGCCTGGCGCTCGGATAGCCGGCTCGGCGACTCGCTCGTCATGCTCCCAGCAGGTGGGCGTGAGCGCGTTGCCCGCGCCCTAGCGGAGCTCGAGGGCCGGAGGTGAAGGGAGCGCCTCCGCCCGGCGACCAGGTGAGCGATGCGACTGAGCCGGGTGGCGACGCCGGGCGTGCATCTGGGACAGGATGGCCCTTGACGGCGAAGCGGTAGAGTCACAGACGATGGGCGAAGGTCCTGCGGTAGTGCCAGCTCGCACGGGTCTCGCTCTCGTCGTCATCATGACCGGCGTCCTCATGGCGGCGGTCGACACCACGATCGTCGTTCTCGCGTTGCCCGACCTCGAGCGGTCGCTGCACGTCCCGCTGTCGGGCGTCGTGTGGGTGATCATCTCCTACCTGCTCGTCATCACCTTGCTCGCGACCCAAGTCGGCCGGCTCGGGGACATGTTCGGCCGGGTGCGCATGTACGAGGCGGGCTTCATCGTCTTCATCGTCGGCTCGGCGCTGTGCGCTCTGGCGACCAACGAGGCGACGATCATCGTCTTCCGGATCCTGCAGGGAGTCGGAGGAGCCCTCATCACTGCCAACAGTGGAGCGGTGATCGCTGACACCTTCCCGTCGGAGGCGCGCGGACGTGCCTACGGCTTCAACGCCGTCGGCTACAACCTCGGTGCGATCCTCGGCATCCTGCTCGGAGGCGTCATCATCACCTATGTCTCGTGGCGGTGGATCTTCTGGATCAACGTGCCGACCGGGATCTTCGCATTCGTGCTCGCGCTGCGGGTGCTGCACGACAGCGGCGAGCGCCAGCGCCAGCGTCTCGACGTCGTCGGGATGTGCACCCTCGGCGCAGGGCTGTTCGGCATCTTGTGGGCGATGACACGCCTCGCGACGACGCCGTTCTCCGCCGACGTCGTGACCGCCCTCGTCGCGGGCGTGGTCCTGCTCGTCCTGTTCGTCCTCGTGGAGCGGTCCCGCCGTGCGCCGATGCTCGACCTGTCGCTGTTCAAGATCCCGACGGTGAGCCCGACGCTGCTCGCCTCGTTGTTCCAGGGTCTCGCCAACTTCGCAGTCCTGTTCCTCGTGATCATGTACCTCCAGGGCGTCCGGGGCCTGAGCCCACTGCACGCGTCGTTGCTTCTCGTCCCCGGCTATCTCGTCGGCGGGCTCGTCGGGCCGTTCGGTGGGCGTATCTCGGACAAGATCGGCGCGGTGTGGCCGGCGACGATCGGGCTCGCCGTCGAGATCGTCGCCCTGTTCGTCTACTCCCGCCTCGGGGTCGGCACGGCGCTCTGGGTCGTCGTCGCCGCAGCGGTCGTCAACGGCATCGGCTCGGGCGGCTTCTTCCCCGCCAACACCTCGGCGGTCATGAAGGCGGTGCCCGCCAGCCAGTTCGGGATCGCGTCGGGGATGCTCCGCACCTTCGCGAACGTCGGGATGGTCTTCTCCTTCGCGGTCGCGATCCTCGTCGCCGCCCGTTCGATCCCCCGCGGGCTCGCGTTCGCGATCTTCGTCGGGACGACGCATCTCTCGCACCATCTAGCGGGCGCCTTCACCACCGGGCTGCACGCGGCGTTCTACTCCTCGATCGGCTTCATGGCACTTGCCGCGTCGCTGTCGGCGACGCGGATCCTGCGTCGTCACCGGGGAGCGGCGGTGCCGGTGGCGGAGCACGGGGAACGGTCCGAAGGGCCCGGCGCTCTGCTCGTGGAGGAGCCTGTGGTGCTCGTTGCTCCCGAGCGACCGCCGGGCGGCTGACGGCGTCCCACGAGGAGGCGTCGGTCGGGGCAGACTTGCGCGATGTCATCGACGGGTCGGGTAAGCCATGCTGCAGCGGCCCGCGAGCTGGCGAGCCGGGATCCTGTCCTCGCCGCGCTCGTGGCTGCCGTGGGCTCGCCGGTGCTCGGTCCGCGCCACGACAGCCATTTCGCAGCGCTCGTCAGGTCGGTCCTCTACCAGCAGCTCGCAGGTGCCGCCGCTGCGGCGATCCACGGTCGGCTGATCGCAATCCTCGACGGGCAGGTCTCTCCGGAGGCACTGCTCGCGCTGGACCCCGACGCGATGCGAGCTGTGGGGCTGTCGCGGAACAAGGTGACCTCGCTCCGGGACCTCGCGGAGAAGGTCGTGGATGGCACGGTCGTCCTCGAGCCACGGCGGCTGGCGCGCGAGGGCGACGAGGAGGTCATCGAGCGGCTGTCGAGCGTGCGAGGTGTCGGGCGCTGGACCGCGCAGATGTTCCTCATGTTCCAGCTGCGGCGCCTCGACGTCTGGCCCGCGGGTGACCTCGGAGTGCGGCGCGGCTACGGCCTCGCCTTCGGTGTCGAGATGCCGAGCGAGCGCGAGCTCGCACCCCTCGGCGATGCCTTCTCTCCGTACCGCTCTGTGGCGGCGTGGTACTGCTGGCGTGCCTGCGAGGTCCACGCCGGGGCGCCGGAGAGCGCGCTCACCCGCTGACGCCGGGCGGCCTCCTGCCCGTCCCGCTTGCCTGGGCGTTCGAGGTGCCGGATCTCGGGCCCGAGACGACCCCCTCACCGGGCACCTAGTCGAGAGGCCGTCCGTCCGGCTCCCACTCCCGCCCCGCGCCGCGGCGGTAGGGGTGGAGGCGGCCGTCGCGCCCGAGCCGGAGCTGGCGGTCCCCGAGGCTGACGCGGTTGCGCCGCGCAGCGGCTCCCTTGCCGAGGAGGCTCCGGGCCACGTCGAGGGCGCCTGGCGCGGGGTCCCAGGCCTCGGTCAGCACGGCAAGGCCGTCCCTGCCCGCCGCCTGCCAGGCGAGCGCCCGGCGGAGGAGCTCCCGAGCGGGGACGTGGGCGGAGGTGGCGAGCGTCGCGAGGTCGACCCTCTCCACCCCGCCAGACGCCGCCGGCCCTCCGAGCGTGAGTGCAGCGCGTCGTGCGAGGTCCTCGTCCCAAGAGAGCTCGATCCCGGTCGAGGTGCCGCCGAGCGCCAGGTCGAGGGCGCGAGCCGCAGTATCGGCCGCGAGCTCGCGAAGGCGCGCCGCGTCGATGCCCGAGTCTCGCGGTGGGTCGACGCCGAGCACAGTCGGTCGCCCCGGCGACCGAGGCGGGAGGGGTGGCGTCGGGAGCTCGGACGGCGTGCGCGCCCAGGCGGAGCGCGCGACGACCCCCGCGTCGACCCGACCCCCCGCGGTTGTCGTCCCGGATCCGACGGCAAACGCGCCCGCGTGCCGCGCTCTTCGAGCCCGTAGCCCGGCGAGCACCTCGTCGCGCCCCCGGCCCCGCAGAGCGAAGAGCATGAACGGGTCCTCGTCGAGGACGTCGGCGACGAGGTAGCAGACGGCCGCCGAGTGCTTGCACGGGTCAGCCCAGTCTGGGCAGGTGCAGCGCGGCTGGAGCTCGCCAGGTCCGGGGAGCAGGTCGAGCCCGACCGCCCGGACGTCGTCAGCGACGCCTGGGGCGATCTCGCCGTCTAGGAGCGCTGCCGTGTGGCCGATCTCGGCCGAGAGCGCGTCGAGAACCTTCTCCCACTCCTCCGGCGAGAACATCCGGACCCGGATCCGCACCTCGTAGGGGGTTCGCCGCGAGCCCTGGACCTTCGCGACGATCTCGCCGGCGCGGGCCTCGAGCGCCCCGACGGCTCCGGTGCGGGCATAGGTCCGGCCGCGCGGGAGGCGGTTGGGGTCGAGGCGAGCGCTGCCCTCGAGCGCTCCGACCCACGCGGCGCCCCACCAGGTCCGGCCGAACGCCGCCTTGCCCTTCGCCCTCGGAGCCCCCGGTCCAGGGCGGCGGGGCTTCGCCTTCGGCCACCAACCATCGCCCGTCGGCGGGCTCACGATCCGCTCCCGAGCTTGACGAGCTCGGCGAGCTCGGCGTCGCTCATCTGCGCGATCCACGCCTCGCCTCCACCCACGACCGCCTCGGCGAGGGAGCGCTTCTTCTCGATCAGCTCCGCTATGCGGTCCTCGAGCGTCCCTTCGGCGACGAGGCGGTGGACCTGGACCGCGCGGCGCTGGCCGATGCGGTGCGCCCGGTCCGTCGCCTGGTCCTCGACGGCGGGGTTCCACCAGCGGTCGTAGTGGACGACGTGGTTTGCCCGGGTGAGGTTCAAACCGACGCCACCGGCCTTCAGCGACAGCAGGAAGACACGGACCTCGCCGGCCTGGAACGCGTCGACCATCGCGGTCCGCTGGCGCGCGCCGAGGCCACCGTGGAGCAAGAGGGTCGGGATCCCGAGCTCGGCGAGGCGTGCCTCGATGATCCCGCAGCACTCGACGAACTGGCTGAAGACGAGCACCGAGTCGTCCTCGGCCAGGATCACCTCGAGGAGCTCCTCGAGCGCGTCGAGCTTGCCCGAGCGCCCGGCGATCGGCCCCGCCTCGTGGAGGTAGTGCGCCGGGTGGTTGCAGATCTGCTTGAGGACGGTGAGCAGCCGGAGCACGAGGCCCTGACGGGCGAAGCCCTCCTTCTCCGCTATCGCGGCGAGTGCCTCGCGCACCTCGGCCTCGTAGAGGGTCGTCTGCTCGGGGCTGAGCGGGACAGCGACGTCGGTGACGATCCGCTCGGGCAGGTCGGGGGCGATCTTGGGGTCGCTCTTGCGGCGGCGCAGCACGAACGGCTGGACGGAGCGGGCGAGGCGCTCGGTGGCACCCGGGTCGCGGTAGCGCTCTATCGGCACGGCGACGGTGCGCACGAAGCGGTCGAGTGGCCCGAGGAGCCCGGGCGTCGTCCAGTCGAGGATCGACCACAGCTCGCTCAGGCGGTTCTCGACCGGTGTGCCGGTGAGCGCGATGCGAGCGGGGGCCTTGATCGCGCGAAGTGCCCGAGCTGTCGCGGAGTGTGGGTTCTTCGCATGCTGCGCCTCGTCGGCGACGACGAGGGAGAAGCCAGCGTCGTCGAGCTTTTGCTGGTCGATCCGCGCGACGCCGTAGCTCGTGACGACGATCTCGTCGTCGCCGATCTCGTCGAGCGAGCGGCCGGGGCCGTGGTAGCGACGGACCGCCACCGACGGAGCGAAGCGCTTCACCTCGCGCTCCCAGTTGCCGACGAGGGAGGTCGGGCAGACGACGAGCATCGGCCCCTCGCCTTCGGAAAGGCGGTGGAGATGGAGGGCGATGACCTGGACGGTCTTGCCGAGGCCCATGTCGTCGGCGAGACAGCCGCCGAGGCCGCAGGCAGCCATCTCGTGGAGCCATGCGACGCCGCGGTATTGGTAGGGACGGAGCTCGGCGACGAGACCGTCAGGAGTGCCGAGCTCGGGGAGCGATCCGTCCGCGAGCGCCGCGAGGCGCTCCGCGAGGTCTGCGATCGGCCCTTCGGCGACGACCGGGACGAGCTCCCCGTCGATCTCGAGGCCACCGGCAAGGAGAGCGCCGAGAGCCTCCGCCGCGCCGAGCCGGCCGAGCCGGCGAGCCTTGAGGCGAGCGAGCAGGGCGGGGTCGGCTGCGACGAACCGTCCGCGCAGGCGCACGAGGCCTCGCTTGGCCTCGGCAAGCTGCTCGACCTCCTCCTCGGTGAGAACGTCACCCCCGAGGGTGGCTTGCCAGCGGAAGGCGAGCAGCGAGCGGAGGTCGAAGCCCGCCTCGTCGACCTTGCCCGGCGCGGGGACGATCGCCGCCCGCAGCTCGACCTTGTCGTGGAGCAGCTCTGCGGGCCAGAGCACCTCGATGCCGGTGCCCTGGAGCACGGTCGCGCCGTCGGCCAGCAGCTCGGCGAGCATGTCGTCGTCGAGGGTCAGGCCACCGGGCACGCGCTCGTGGAGAAGCGGCTCGAGTGGCGGCCAGGCTCGCGCCCCACGACGGAGCGCGAGGAGCAGGTCGGTCTCAGCGTCCTCGCCGAAGCGGGAGATGACGTTGGCCGGAGCGCCGAACAGCTCGGCCGCGTCGACGACCAGACTCGACTCGACGCGGCTCGTGAGTTGGAGCACCGCGCGGGGCTCCTCGTCGCCGAGCTCCACCCGGAGCGCGACGGCCGCGCCGC
>DAHXNN010000183.1 GCA_027365385.1 Acidimicrobiaceae bacterium
CGTGCGGGCTGGCCTCGAAGCTGTGCGGATCGGTGTTGGGGTTGGTCTCGACCGCCGATACCGTCACGTATCTACCACCGATCTGGGCGATGACGTTCGCGTACTGGTTCTCCGCGCCGACGGCCACGATCCTCGCGGAGCGACCCGACGAGCGCGTGGTCCCGCTCGAGCTCGAAGAGGCAGGGGTGATCCCCAGCGCGAGCACCGAGGCCAGGCAGGCGGCCGAGCCTGCCGCGGCGGACCGGCCGAGCCGCCGGAGCCGTCCGCTTGCCGGCGCGCCGCTCACGTGTCGCGCTGCGCTCCTCGATGCCGATCGTCGCACTGATCGCTCCTGTCGTCGCGGTCGTCCGTCCTGCCGACTGCAAATGATAACCACTCTCAATTATCGCGTCCAGACGGCGGCGCCACGGCACGGCGCGACGGATGGCGGTCCGGTCAGGCGATGCGTCGGAGGACGCGAAGGCTGTGGCGTGACGCGGGTTGCTCATCCGCGAAGGAGCCGCTCGCGATCGCATCGAGGAAGCACTCGTAAGGCGGGCGCCCACCGTCGCGCGGATCGGGGAAGACGTCGTGGAAGACGAGGAGCCCACCTGGTGCGAGATGGCGAGACCAACCCCGGTAGTCCGCCCACGCCACGTCGCGACCGTGGCCCCCGTCGACGAAGACGAGGGAGAGCTCCGTCGCCCAGTCTTCCGCGACCCGTGCCGAGTCACCGACGACGCCCACGACGAGGTCGTCGGCCTCGGCACGGACGACCGACGACCGCCACGCCTGGAGCGAGTCCATCCTGCCCGTTTCAGGATCCACGAGCGAGGGGTCGTGGTGTGCCCAACCCGCCTGCATCTCCTCCGAGCCACGATGGTGGTCGACGCTGTACAGGAGGGCGGAGCGGTGCCGCAGGTCGGCGGCGGAGGGCACGCCGGTGGCCGCGGCGATCCCGGCGGCGAGATAGAGCGTCGACCGCCCTCGGTAGGCGCCGATCTCCACGAGCGGGCCGCGCCCGAGCGCCACCGCCCGCCGGGCCGCGAGGTGGAGAGCGATCCCCTCGTCGTCGGGCATGAAGCCCTGGGTCGCACGGGCCGCGCCCAGCAGCGCGACAGCCCGCTCGCAGGTCACCTGGCCAGCGAGTGACGATGGCGTGGGCCAGCGCAAGCTCGAGGCGTCGCCCGGCGCACCGTCACCCACCGGCAGCACCGTCACCCACCGGCAGCACCCAGGGCGCTCCAGACGCCGAGCGCAGCGAGGACGGCTCCCGAGATCCGGCGGACGAGTGCGAGCGGGACCACGCGGGCGATCGAGCGCCCGGCGAGGACCCCGATGCCGCTCAGCAGGACGAACGCGACCGACGCCCCCACGAACACGCTCGCCGCGTCGCCGTCGCGGGCGGAGAGGTTCGCGACGACGACCTGTGTGAGGTCTCCGAGCTCGGCGAGCGCCACGACGGCGAAGGTCGTCGTGGCGATCCGCACGGAGGACGACCCCTCGGCGAGACGCTTCCACGACGCGCGCGTCGGAGGTCCCGCCGCGCCGGTGGCGGTCCCACGCGCGGCGTCGGCGAGCTCCGTGCCGGACGTCACCTGGCTCGGACTCGAGCCCAGGAGCATGTAAGCCGCGCCGGCGAGAAAGAGAGCGGCGACGACGCCGTCGACCGCGCGGTGCGGAAGCAGGGCGACAAGGCGGCCGGCGGCTGCGGCGATTCCCGCCTGGAGCACGAGGGCCGCCGCCGCCCCACACCACACGGGGGCAGCGCGGTGGCGCGAGCCGAGGAGGACAGTGGAGACGAACGTCTTGTCCGGGAGCTCCGCAGGGATCACGACGGCGAACGTCGTCGCCGCGATCCCTAGGTTCACAGCTAGAGCCTACCTACCGGCCAGGGAGCAGGTCCGCAAGCTCGTCCGGCAGGCGCCGAGCGAAGCGCACGTTGACCTCGAGACGTTCGAGCGACTGCGCGACGAGCCTGCGCCGGCCACCGACGACGTGCGAGTCCAGGAACGAGCGGACGCCGTTCGCGTGGATCGCCTCGCCGGACCCGTTGACCTGGGCGAGGCCGACGACACCTTCGACCATGCGGTGGATCGAGTTTTCCGGGAAGCGCTCGACCGCCTCGTCGAAGTGCTCCGTGACGAAGCGCCATGTCGACTCACCGATCCTACGGTTCGACAGCATCGAGCTGATCAGGTACGGAGCGTTCTGGCTACGGATCTCGGTGAGGCAGAGCGCGAGAACCTGCGCGGCGAGCGCCTCGTCGCCGAGTCGCCCGAGCGAGTTGAGGTGGCGCAACTCGTCGATCGGGTCGTGCGGGCTCCGGTAGCGGGCGAGGATCGCGTCGAGCTCGGCCTGGCCAGCGCCGTAGGCGACGACCCCGAGGACCGCAGCGTCGATGTCCGGGTCGACCGCCTTGGTGCCTTCTGTGTCGGCGCGGAACATCTCGAAGCACCTGGACGTGACTCCGGCGTCGTTCCCGAACGTTCCGAGTGCCCCGATCAGGGAGGAGCGCAGCAACGGGGTCTGCTCGTCGTCCTCCTCCCCGGGCTCCCAGCCGACCCGGGCGAGCTGGGGCGCGAGGAGGTCACGGACGTATGCCGCGAGGCCAGGGCGAGCCGCCTCCGGCGCGATCTGGTCAAGCATCCCGAGGGCGCCGACCGCGACAGACCACACGTGCGGGTCCGTCTCCGACCCGAGGCGAGCGACGACGTCCGCGAAGGCGGCGAGACGCGACGTCCCCGCGAGGCACGTCGCCCACACGTCGGCGACGAGGCTGTAGCGCTCGAGCGGTGCCATTGTCTCGAACACGGTGAGAAGCGCTGTGCGCAGCGAGGTGTCGTAGCTCGTCCGGTAGAAGCCCGACCCACCGGCGTTCACGACGACCGGGGACGCGGTGGCGCCCAGCGTCTGGGGCTCGCCGCCGAGGAGGATCCGGCGCACGTCGCCTCCACCGGCGGGAGCCACGAGCACGGGCACCAGCCACGTCGATCCGATCGCGCTCCCCGCCGTCCCGCCGTCCGGCGCTCCAGCGGCAGGGGGCTCGGGGAGGTAGGAGAACGGCGACTGGCTCAGCGCTACGACCTCGGCGCCCTCCTCGTCGAGAGTCGCCGACACCGAGACGAGAGGGTGACCACCTTGGAAGATCCAGGAGTCCATCACGGCGCGGATCGGCACGTCACCCGCCTCCGCCTCGATCGCGTCCCAGAGCTCGTGGGTCTCGGTATTGCCGTACGCGTGGGCCGCCAGGTAGCGGCGAACACCAGCCCGGAATCGCTCGCGGCCGAGGTACTGCTCCACCATCCAGAGCACCCCGGCACCCTTTTCGTAGGTGAGCACGTCGAACATGGCAGCTGCTTCGTCGGGACGGCGGACGGGATACTCGACCGGCCGGGTCGCGTGCAGCCCGTCGACGCCGAGCGCCACCGACCGGCTCCGGGCGAAGCTCACGAAGACGTGCCACTCCGGGCGGTAGTCGTCCTCGCAGCAAAGTGACATGAACGTCGCGAATGCCTCGTTGAGCCAGATCCCGTTCCACCAGCCCATCGTCACCAGGTCTCCGAACCACATGTGCGCGAGCTCGTGCTCGACGACCTCCGCGATGCGCTCCAGCTCTACGCGAGCGCTTTGCTCGGGATCTGCGAGCAGGATCGCCTCCCGGAACGTGACACAGCCGAGGTTCTCCATGGCGCCCGAGGCGAAGTCCGGCAACGCGACGAGGTCGAGCTTGGCCGCCGGGTAAGGGATCGCGAAGTACTCGGAGAAGAAGCGGAGAGCGTGTGTCGCCACGTCGATCGCGGTCGCAGTGAGTCGCGCCTTTCCGGGCAGGTGAACGACGCGCAGCGCGACGCCGTCGACGTCGACCGGCTCGGTCGCCTCGAGGGGGCCGACGACGAACGCCACGAGATAAGTCGACATCGGGATCGTGTCGCCGAAGCGCACGCGGCGCGCCCCGCCGCCGATCTCGACCGCGCTGACCTCGGGGCCGTTCGAGACGGCGAGCATGCCCGCGGGCACGTCGACGGTCACGGAGAAGACCGCCTTGCGGTCTGGCTCGTCGAAGCACGGGAAGGCGCGGCGAGCGTCGGTGTCCTCGAACTGTGTCGTCGCGATGACGCGCCTCGTGCCGGTCTCGTCGGTGAAGACACTCCGGTAGAAGCCGCGGAGCTTGTCGTTGAGGGTCCCAGCAAAGCACGCGACCAGGGTGTAGCGCCCGGGCGGGACGTCCTCGGAGGGGGCGGGGAAGGCGACCTCCTCGCGATCGGGGTCGAGCTCGACGCCGAGGCTGAACGACTCCGCGTCCTCGATCTCGTCGCCGTCGCTCGCCCAGCCGCGCACCAGGCTCGCGTCGGAGACGTCGAGCTCGGCTGCGTGCATGACGACGCGCTCGACGGCGTCGAGCACGTCGATCTCGATCCGCACCTCTCCGGAGAAGCGCGCCGCCTCGAGGTCCGGTGCGACCCGAAGCTCGTAGCGGCGCGGAGCGACTGCGTAGGTCAGGCGGTAGTCGTCGTCGAGGTGGGCCTGGTCGGACGGCTGCGTGGTCGTCATGCGCGGGAGATTAACGGCCTTCGCCGCACGCGTCGATCCGCTGGCCGCTGACCGTGTCCGTCACCGGCGTCGGCTGTCGCCGATCCGGGCGCTGCTTTACGTCTTCACGCGCAAGACGTAACCTTCCCGCAACGTGATCGCAAGGAAGCTCACCGGCGCGAAGCAGCCGGCAGTGCAGCCGACCGGCGCGGAAGATGAAGGCAATATGTACTGCGAGACGCGAAATGCACGACAGAATGTGTCTTGATCGTGCAGGACGTCCACCAGAAGATTACGTGTCCGGCCGACTCCGAGGGGTGGACCACCGCATTCGGTTGGTCCACCCCATCGGACGTACGGGTCACCCACCGTGGAAGGGAAGACGATGGCTATGAACGACCTGTCTCAGACCGGGCTCGCATGTCGAGCGCTGCGGAGCCGAGGGCGCACGAAGGTGGCAGCCGTGCTCGCGGCCGTCGCGCTCGGAACGACCTCCTTCGCAGCCAGCACCGCGTCGGCAAGCACGTACGCCGTCGGCAAGCGTGTCGCGCCGGCTCGTGTCGCCCACGCCAAGAAGTTCCTCGCCTGCGAGGTCACCGACACCGGCGGCATCAACGACCGGTCGTTCAACGCATCTGCGTACGCGGGGTTGAAGGCGGCAGCCGCGGCGGACCCGGGGATCAGCTACAAGTTCCTCTCGTCGAGCTCGACGAGCGACTACCAGCCCAACATCGCCGACTTCATCGCGGAGAAGTGCGGCATCATCATCACGGTCGGCTTCGACATGGCGGACGCGACCCAGGCGGCCGCAAAGTCCCACCCCAACCAGCGATTCGCGATCGTCGACTATACCTACACGCCTGCGATCAAGAACGTGCTCGCGCTCCACTACGACACGAACGAGGACGGCTTCCTCGGGGGCTACCTCGCTGCGGCGATGAGCACGAGTGGCAAGGTCGGCACCTTCGGCGGCCAGGACATACCGACGGTCACGATCTATATGGACGGCTGGGTGGCCGGGGTGCGCTACTACGACAAGGTCAACCACAAGCACGTCGTCGCGCTCGGCTGGACGCCCGCGAAGAAGCGCGCTCCGGGTAGCTTCGCCGGCAACGGCCTGTTCACGAACGACTTCACGAACCAGAACCTCGGCAAGCAGGATGCAGCGACCCTCATGGCACAAGGCGCCGACGTCATCTTCCCGGTCGCCGGCTCCGTCGGCCTCGGCGCGGCTGCTGCGGTGAAGCAGGCCGGTGCGGGCCATTACATGGAGTGGGTAGACACCGACGGCTGCATCTCGGCCCCTCAGTACTGCTCGCTGTTCATCACGAGCGTGACGAAGGGCATCGTCCCGTCGGTCGAGGCGGCGACGCTCTCGGCTGCGAAGGGGACCTTCCACGGAGGGAACTACATCGGCGACCTGGCGAACAACGGCGTCTCGCTCTCGCCGTTCCACGACTTCCAGAGCAAGATCCCGGCCAAGGTGCAGTCCGCCCTCGTGGCGCTGCGCTCGGGGATCATCTCCGGGAAGATCTCGACCGACCCGAACTCGTACCCGGCCAGCTAGCCGGTCCCGCCCGTCCCTCCCCCGGCCCAGCACATCCGGGGGAGGGACGTCGCACGCTCACGCGCCCGGGGCCGCTGTCCCGGGGCGCCAGCTTGCGCCCGTCCCACACTCACCGCATGATGAGGTCCCGATGAGGCTCGAGCTCGCCGGTGTCACGAAGCGCTTCGGCTCGCTCGTCGCTAACGACCATGTCGACCTCACGGTCGAGCCTGGCCAGGTCCATTGCCTGCTCGGCGAGAACGGGGCAGGCAAGAGCACCCTGATGAACGTGCTGTTCGGCATGCTCCGCCCGGACGAAGGCGACGTGCTCCTCGATGGAGAGGTGTTCCGGCCGGCCGATCCGGGCGAGGCTGTACGGCGCGGGATTGGTATGGTGCACCAGCACTTCATGCTCGTCCCGGTGTTCAGCGTGGCAGAGAACGTCGTGCTCGGCTTCGAGCCGACTCACCGACTTGGCGTGCTCGACCGGCGTCGGGCGCGTGCCGAGATCAGGAAGCTGTCCACTGAGTTCGGCTTGGAGGTCGACCCGGACGCGACGGTCGAGAGCCTCCCGGTCGGTGTGCAGCAGCGGGTCGAGATCTTGAAGGCCCTGCATCGTGACGCGCAGGTGCTGATCCTCGACGAGCCGACAGCGGTCCTCACGCCGCAGGAGATCGACGCGCTGTTCGCCATCGTGCGCTCGCTCGCTGCATCGGGTCGGTCCGTTCTCTTCATCACCCACAAGTTGAAAGAGGTGCTGGCCGTCGCCGACCAGATCACCGTCATGCGTCTCGGCAAGGTGGTCGGGACGACGACGCCGCGGGAGAGCGACGAGAACGCCCTCGCCTCGATGATGGTCGGGCGGGCCGTCGAGCTCGTGGTTCACAAGGAGCCCGCCCGGCCCGGCCCGGCGGTGCTGCGCGTGCGCAACCTCACCGTCGCGGACGAGCGGGGCGCATTGGCCGTCCACGGCGTCGACCTCGAGGTGCACGCCGGCGAGATCGTCGCCCTGGCCGGGGTGCAGGGAAATGGCCAGACCGAGATCGTCGAGGCGCTGACGGGCCTGAGGTCCGTCGTGTCCGGCTCGATCGAGCTCGACGGGGTCGACGTCACCGGATCGAGCCCGCACGAGATGCTACGCGCGGGGATCGGGCACGTGCCGGAGGACCGCCAGCGCGACGGGCTCGTTCTCCCGATGTCCATCGAGGACAATCTCGTCCTCGATATCTACGAGCGTCAGCCGTTCGCGCGCTTCGGCTCACGCGACCTCGGGGCGGTCCATGCGAACGCCCTCGAGAAGCTCCAGGCATTCGACATCCGCGCGACGTCGGTCGAGGTCCCGGTGAAGACGTTGTCGGGGGGCAACCAGCAGAAGGTCGTCGTCGCGCGCGAGCTCTCCCGTGGGGTCAAGCTCCTCGTCGCGTCGCAGCCCACGCGCGGGCTCGACGTCGGCTCGATCGAGTACGTCCATCGTCGAGTCGTCGAGGAGCGGGACAAAGGCGTCGCAGTCCTCATTGTGTCCTCGGAGCTCGACGAGGTCCTCGCTCTCGGCGACCGTGTCGCCGTGATGTTCCGTGGAAAGATCGTCGGCATCGCCGACCCGTCCGTCGACAGGGAGACGATAGGTCTCATGATGGCGGGATCGGGACCGAGGGCGGACGAGCCAATCGGCGTGGCGGCCGGTGCGGGCGCGCCGCGCGCCGGACAGCCGGAGAGATGAGCGAGCCTGGCTCGCCACGACGGCAGCCACGCCCCTTGATCGTTCCGTTCCGCCGGCTCGCCCAGGCGAACGTCGCGGTCGTCACCGGGCTGTCGGTGGTGAGCGCTCTCGTGCTCGGAGCGGTCCTCATCGTCGTGACGACGCCGTCGGTGCTCCACGTGCTCGGGCACATCGGTTCGCACCCGGGCCGGGCGCTCGGGCTGACCGGAGCGTCGGTCGGCGACGCCTACTGGGCGATGTTCTCGGGGGCAATCGTGTCGCCGTCGGCGCTTGGACATGTCCTGTCCACGGGACATGGCTGGGTGACGCTGTTCACACCGCTCTCCGAGACCCTCGTAGCGGCGACACCGCTCGTGCTCGCCGGCCTTGGTGTCGCGATCGGGTTCTCCACCGGCGTGTTCAACATCGGGGCCCAAGGTCAGCTGATCGCAGGCGCTCTCGCGGCACTCTACGTCGGCTTCGAGGTCAAGCTCCCGATCGGGATCCACGCTCCGCTCGTCGTGCTGGCCGGGGCGGCGGGCGGGGCGGCGGCCGGCTTCGTCCCCGGGATCTTGAAGGCGAGGACCGGTGCCCACGAGGTCATCACGACCATCATGTTCAACTACGTGATGCTCAACCTTCTCGACTACCTCCTGTCGGTGAGCCCCTTCCAGCAACCCGGCCAGTCGAACGCGATATCTCGCACGATGCCGGCGACGGCTCGCCTGCCGCACCTGTTCGGCAGCGGACTTCGCGTGAACGCAGGACTGCTCGTGGCGCTCGCGCTCGTGGCGGGTGCCACCTGGTTCACGCGACGGAGCACTCTCGGGTTCTCCTTCCGGGTCATCGGGCTCAATCCCAATGCCGGGAAGACTGCTGGCATCGACGCCCGGCGGGTGACGGTGCTCGTGCTGACGCTCTCCGGCGCCCTCGCCGGTCTCGCCGGGACCGCGTCCCTCGCGGGCACGGACTTCTTTCTCTCGAGCGGCTACGGCGGCAACATCGGCTTCGACGCGATCACCGTCGCCCTGCTCGGGCGGAACCGACCGACCGGGGTGCTCTTCGCGGGCCTGCTGTTCGCGGCGCTCGACGTCGGTGGACGCAACATGCAGGCGGTGACCGGGATCCCTCTCGACCTCGCCTCGGTCAGCCAGGCGCTCATCGTCATGTTCGTCGCGACGCCGGTGCTCGTCCGCGAGATCTTCCGACTGCGTGGCAGCGCGGCGGCCTCGTTGCAGCTCTCGACGGGGGGCTGGGGCGGATGAGCATGACCGGCGTCGTGGCGCCCGACGGACTCGTCGTCGCGACCGCCGAGCGCGTCGTGCCGGGCGGCCGGGTGCGTGGGATGGGTGTGTTCCTCGTCCTGCTCGCGATCGTCGCCGTTCTCGGCTTCGTCTCGAGCGTCTCGAGCCGCGCCCACGCGACGTTCCTGCTCTCCGCGCCGCCCGCAGTCAGTGTCTCGCCGCTCACGATGTCGGTCCGCTGGACTGCAGGAGCCCTGGCAATGCTCTGTGCGGCTCTGGGCGTGCTCCTTGTGCTCCGGCGCGAGCAGCGGGGCGCCTACCTCATCTTCGGTGTCGGCTTCGCCACGTTCCTCTGGGCGTTCCTCGTGTGGGCCGCCCGTGGGGCGCAGCTCAACTTCGTCCAGATGCTCGTCACGACGCTCATCTCGACCACCCCCCTCGTGTTCGGCTCGCTCTCGGGCGTGATGTGCGAGCGATCCGGGGTGATCAACATCGCCATCGAGGGCCAGTTTCTCGCCGGAGCGTTTCTCGGGGCCATGATCGGCAGTGTCACGGGCGACCTCTGGCTCGGCATGCTGGCCGGTGCGGTTGCCGGAGGGCTGTTCGGCTGGCTGCTCGCATTCCTGGCACTGAGGTACGCGGTCGACCAGATCATCGTTGGTGTCGTCATCGTCGCGTTCTGCACCGGCCTCACGAACTTCTTGACCGAGCAGGTGCTCACACCGGACCAGACGACACTCAACAGTCCGCAGACCTTCGCACCGATCGCCATCCCGCTCCTCGACAAGATCCCGATCCTCGGGCCGGTGCTCTTCGACGAGAACGTCTTCGTCTACCTCGCCGCGATTCTTCTCGTCGTGGTGAACTTCGGGCTGTTCAGGACACGCTGGGGGCTCCGGGTGCGAGCGGTCGGCGAGCACCCGCGTGCGGCCGAGACGGTGGGGATCCACGTGCTCTCCGTCCGCTATCGCAACGTCGTCCTCGGGGGGGTCATCGCAGGGATCGGCGGTGCGTCGTTCACGATCGGCTCGGTAGGGGAGTTCTCCTCCGAGATGACCGCAGGGCTCGGCTACGTCGCTCTAGCCGCGATGATCTTCGGGCGCTGGAAGCCCTTCGGAGCCCTCGGGGCGTCGCTGCTCTTCGGGTTCTCCGTGTCGTTGCAGAGCTTCCTTGCCGTGCTGAACGTCGGTATCCCGTCACCGTTCCTCGCGATGGCACCGTACGTCATCACGATCGCCGTCGTCTCAGGCCTAGTTGGCCGCGTGCGCCCGCCCGCCGCGGACGGAGCGCCCTACAGCCGGGAGTAGCGCGCTCATGCCCAGTCCCGGGCCCCGAGCTTCGCAACGACCCCGGCAGCGACCTCGATGCCGCGCCGCAACGCATCGGCGGGGTCTGCGCCGTCGAGCCAGCAGGCGAGGAACGTCCCGGCGAACGCGTCCCCCGCTCCGGTGGTGTCGACGACCGTCACGTCGAATCCGGGGAGGGCGATGGCCTCTCCCCCGGCGCGCAGCCAGAGTGCTCCGCTGGCCCCGAGGGTGAGCACGACCTCGCGGAAATAGCGGCAGAGGCGACCGGCGACGGCGTCGGGGTCGGCGTCGGACCCGACGGAGGTGAGGACCGCCGCCTCTTCGCGGTTGGAGCACAACAGGTCAACTCCCGCCGTCCAGCCGAGGAAGGTGGTTGCACCCACGCGAGCGATCGGTGCCGCCGAGCAGGCGTCGACGGAGCGGGTCATGGCGCGTGAGTGGGCCGTGGCAAGTGCGGCGAGCCCCGCCGGCCTCGTCTCCGCGTCGAGCAGCACGTAGCCTGACAGGTGCAGGTGCGCACCGTCCACGAAGAGCTCCTCGGGGAGATCTGCCGGGGAAAGCGCGAGATTCGCTCCTCGGTCGGTCAGCATCGAGCGCTGCCCGTCTGCGTCGACGAGGGAGACGACCGCTCCCGTGGACCGGCCCGGGACGTGGACGAAGTGGGGGCAGACCCCCGCTGCGACGACGCAGCGCTCCGCCGCATCGGCTTGCGCGTCGTCGCCCACGGCAGCCACAAGGTGGACCTCGGCACCCGCGCGGGCGAGCCAAACGGCCTGGCTCGTCGCTGATCCCCCGGGAGCGAACACGATCGAGGACGCGGTGTCGCTCGCCTCGACGACGGGGCCGAGCGGGCGGACGACCACGTCGGACATGACGTCGCCGACCACGACCACGCGCCTCTGGCGGGGCGTGGCTCCTCGTCGATCCATCGCGGCCGTAGTGTACTGTCACCCGGCATGAGCACGGAATCCCAGCAGGGAGAGCCAACTCGGCCACTCTCGCCGGATTGGGAAGCGCTGCGGAGCGCTGCCCGGAGCGCCGCCGAGCACGCGTACGCGCCCTACTCCTGCGTCCGGGTGGGAGCGGCTGGATTGTGCGACGACGGGCGTGTGGTGACGGGATGCAACGTCGAGAACGCGTCGTACGGACTGACCCTATGTGCAGAGTGCGGTCTCGTGTCTAGCCTCGCAGTCACTGGCGGCGGCAGTCTCGTCGCGGTGTGCGTGACGGCAGGGGACGGCGAGCCGCTCGCGCCGTGCGGCCGCTGCCGTCAGCTTCTTGTCGAGCACGGGGATGCTGGGCTGCTCCTCGACACCGGTCCCTCCGCCGCGCCCGTGCTCGTGGCGGACCTGCTCCCCGGCGCGTTCACGAGTGCAGACGTGTTCGCGCGCCGCGGCTGATCGGGTCCACGTGCCCGGGACAGAGCCGGACATCGTCGACGTCATCAGGTCGAAGCGTGACGGCCTCGAGCTAAGCGATGCCGAGATCGATTGGACTATCGCAGCCTATGTCGCCGGCCGGGTGGCGGACGAGCAGGTGGCGGCGCTCCTGATGGCCATCTTCTGGCGGGGGATGTCGCCCGCCGAGCTCTCCCGCTGGACGGAGGCGATCCTTTCCTCGGGGGAGCGCGTCGACCTCTCCGGGCTCTCGCGTCCGACGGTCGACAAGCACTCCACGGGCGGTGTAGGAGACAAGGTCTCGCTCGTGCTCGCGCCACTCGTCGCCGCGTGTGGGGCCGCCGTGCCCCAGCTCTCTGGTCGCGGACTCGGGCACACGGGCGGGACGCTCGACAAGCTGGACTCGATCCCTGGCTTTCGCTCGACGCTTACCGCGGAAGAGATTCGTGACCAGCTCGAGACAGTAGGTTGCGTGATCTGCGCTGCGGGACCTGGTCTCGCGCCCGCCGACAGCAAGCTCTACGCGCTGCGCGACGTGACCGGGACGGTCGAGTCGATCCCGCTCATCGCTGCGTCGATCATGTCGAAGAAGATCGCGGAGGGGACGTCGTCTCTCGTGCTCGACGTGAAGGTCGGCTCCGGCGCGTTCATGACGGAGCGCTCCCAGGCGGCCGAGCTGGCGCGCACGATGGTCGGGCTCGGCGGTCACCACGGTCTCGACGTCGTGGCGCTGCTCACCGCGATGGACACTCCTCTCGGGCGGGCAGCGGGGAACGCTCTCGAGGTCGTCGAGTCGGTCGAGGTGCTGTCGGGCGGCGGGCCACGCGACCTCGTCGACGTGACGCTCGCGCTCGCGCGTGAGATGCTCGACCTCGCGGGGATCGCGGCGGATCCGGCGCGGGCCCTCGAAGACGGATCGGCGCTCGCATGCTGGCGGGAGATGGTGGCCGCTCAAGGCGGGGACCCCGAC
>DAHXNN010000196.1 GCA_027365385.1 Acidimicrobiaceae bacterium
AGTGTCGACGACCGGTGTTAGAGATCTGCGAGATACCGATTAGGACCCCACACGGCTCGCACCGGCTCGGCTTGCCGATGGACGAGACTGGAGAGATGGCGAGACTCCACGACCCAGGTGCCCGCAGCTTTGCGTCGGACAACCACGCCGGGGCGCACCCCGAGCTGATCGCGGCGCTTGCCGAGGCGAACGGCGGCCACCAGCCCGCCTACGGCGGCGACGCGTACACCGCGCGCCTGCGAGAGGTCGTGGCCACGCACTTCGGCGATCAGGCCGAGGTGTACCCCGTGTTCAACGGCACAGGAGCGAACGTCGTCTCGCTTCAGGCGATGCTCCCGCGCTGGGGGGCGGTGATATGCGCCGAGAGCGCCCACGTGAACACCGACGAGAACGGCGCGTGCGAGCGCGTCGCCGGCATCAAGCTGCTCAGCGTCGCAACTCCCGACGGCAAGCTCACGCCCGATCTCGTCGACCGGCACGCATGGGGATTCGGCGACGTCCACCACGCGCAGCCCCTCGTCGTCACGGTGACCGAGTCGAGCGAGGTCGGCACCGTCTACAGCCCGCAGGAGCTGGCGTCGCTCTGCACCCACGCGCACAGCATGCAGATGCGCGTCCACCTCGATGGCGCGCGCCTCGCGAATGCCGCAGCGGCGCTCGACGTGCCCCTCCGGGCTCTCACGACCGACGCAGGCATCGACGTCGTCTCCCTCGGCGGCACGAAGAACGGGATGCTCTTCGGAGAGGCGATCGTCGTGCTCGACCCGCGAGCCACCACGGGCATCGACTACCTGCGCAAGAGCGGGATGCAGCTCGCGTCGAAGAGGCGGTTCGTCTCCGCCCAGCTCGTCGCGCTCTTCGAGGACGACCTGTGGTTGACGTCCGCCCGCCATGCGAACGCGATGGCGCGCCGCCTCCACGACGCGGTCACATCCCTCCCCGGCGTGCGGGTCACCCGTGCCGTCGAGGCGAACGCCGTGTTCGCGGTCCTCCCCGAGGGCGTCGCCGACCGCCTGCGGGAGCGCTACCGCTTCTACGACTGGGACCACAGCACGGGGGAGCTCCGCTGGATGTGTGCCTTCGACACCACCGAGGACGACGTCGACGCGTTCGCCGGCGCGTTGGAGAAAGCGCTCGCGGGAGGCTAGAGCTGTGCCGGACCGCTGTGCACCTCGGCGGTGCGTGCAGGGCGCATGGCGTGGTGGCACGTCGCACGAGACAGCGACTGGCGAGCCGCCGGCGACCTGTCAGCCCTTCGCCGCCTCGGCGAGCTCGGCGAGCTCGATCCAGCGCTCCTCTGCCTCGCCGAGGCTCGCCTGGGCCGCAGCGAGATCGGACCCGACACGGGCGAGCTCGACATGGTCGACGAGACCGCGCATCGCCTCGACGAGCTCGTCGCGCCTGCGGGTAAGACGCGTGAGCTCCTTCTCGACCTGCCGTAGCCGGTGGGCGATCGTGCTCGGCGAGCCCTGCTCGACATCCGGCTGACGACGCCGGGGGCTACCCGCCGGAGTCGCGGGCACACCGGTCCTCGGAGAGCCGCGCAGCGTGGCTGGACGCGCCGGCGCCACCGGCCTCGCGGCATGCGCCGACGGGGCGCCATCGCGGCGCGTGACCTGCTCCACCCATCCTGGGACACCTCCCGGGACGGCTGCGACCCTCCCCGTCTCATCGACCGCGACGAGGCGCTCGGTCACCCGGTCGAGGAAGGTGCGGTCGTGGCTCACCACGACGAGCGCGCCCGGCCAGTCCTCGAGGAAGTCCTCGAGGATGCGGAGCGTGTCGAGATCGAGGTCGTTCGTCGGCTCGTCGAGGACGAGCAGGTTCGGCCGCCCGGCGAGCACGAGAAGGAGCTGCAGTCGGCGGCGCTCGCCACCCGACAAGGTACCCACGCGGGCGAAGGGCAGCTCGCCCGTGAACCAGAAGCGCTCCATGAGCGCGACGTCCTCGGGGGCCCCGGGAGCACGCGTCGGACCCGCGACGAGATCGCGTACTCTCGCTGCTGGGTCGAGCTCCGCGCTCTTCTGGTCGTAGTAGCCACACACGACGGTCTGCCCCACCTGCACCGTTCCGGCCGTCGGGGCGCACCTCGCGCACACGAGGTCGAGCAGGGTCGACTTCCCGGTGCCATTCGCGCCGACGACGCCGAGGCGCTCGCGGGGATCGAGCACGAGGTCGACCTCCGCGAGCACCCGCGGCCCGGCCGCGTCGTACGCGAAGGCGACCCCTGCCATCTCGACGACCTTGTCCCCGAGACGCGGCGTGCCGAAGCCGAGCGCGAGCTCCCCGGCGCGCGCCGGCGGCTCGGCGCGACCCTCCACGACGCGTGTCGCCGCGTCGATACGCGCCTGTGGCTTGCGGGTGCGCGCCGGCGCGCCGCGCCGCAGCCACGCGAGCTCCCGGCGGGCGAGGTTGCGTCGCGAGCGCTCTGCCGAGACCGCCAGCTCCTCCCGCTCGGCACGCGCCTCGAGATAGGAGGCGTACCCTCCCTCGTGGACGTAGCCTCGCCCGCGGTCGAGCTCCAGCATCCGCGTCGTGCACCGGTCGAGGAGGTGCCGGTCGTGGCTCACGAGGACGAGCCCGCCTGGCCGGCCGAGCAGCTGCACCTCCAGCCATGCGACCGCGCCGAGGTCGAGGTGGTTCGTCGGCTCGTCGAGCACGAGGAGCTCGGCAGGACGCGCGAGGACCGCCGCCAGGGCGACGCGCTTGGCCTGACCGCCGGAGAGCTCGGCGGCATCGGCCTCCGACCGGCGCCCCATGCCGAGACGCTCGAGAGCCGCGTCACCCTCCCAGCCCGCGTCGACGGCGTCGCGCACCCGACCCCGCGCGAGCTCGGGCTCCTGCTCCAGGTAGCCGACCCGGACCCCCCGGCCACGAAGGACACGACCCGTCTCGGGGGGCTCGACGCCGGCGACGAGCCGCAGGAGCGTCGACTTGCCCGTGCCGTTGATCCCCACGACACCGATCCGGTCCCCGTCGCTCACCGTGAGCGCCAGCTCTTCGAACACGATCTTGTCGCTTCGGCGCGCGGACACCTGCTTCAGATCGACCAGGATCGCCACGACACGGCGAGGCTACCCGCCTGGGTCGTCGACGAGTACAGCCCGCAGCTAGAGTCCGGTTCGTGAAGGTCGTCGTCACGGGTGGAACCGGGTTCCTCGGCCGGTCCCTTGCCAAGCACTTGCTCGGGCGTGGCGAGCTGACCGGCCCCTCCGGAAGCCCGGAGCCGATCGACTCGATCGTCCTCTTTGACGTGCTCGCTCCGCCGGACCTCGACGACGAGCTCACCGGCAGGGTCGAGCTCGTCGTCGGCGACGTCTCCGACGACGAGCTCGTACGGTCCCTCGTCGACCGGGACGACACCTCGGTGTTCCACCTGGCGTCCATGGTCAGCTACGGGTGCGAGCTCGACTTCGACGCGGCGCTACGTGTCAACCTCGACGGCGGACGGGCGGTCCTCGACGCGTGCAGGGCCCGTGGCGGCACCTGCAGGCTCGTCTTCTCGAGCAGCATCGCCGCGTTCGGCGGGTCCGCCATGCCGGACGTCGTCGACGACTCCACGAAGCTCACACCCGAGACGACCTACGGCACCACGAAGGCGATCTGCGAGCTGCTCGTCAACGACTACAGCCGCAAGGGCTTCCTCGACGGGCGCAGCGCCCGCCTCCCGACGGTCGTCGTCCGACCGGGACGCCCCAACAGCGCTGCGTCCTCCTGGGTGAGTGGGATCTTCCGGGAGCCGCTCCACGGTGAGGAGTGCGTCGTGCCCGTCGAGCCGACGACGCGGGTGCCGCTGTCGGGCTACCGGACCCTCGTCGACAACCTCGTACGCCTCCACGAGGTCGACGGTCGGGCGCTCGGCGACGACAGGGCGGTCAACCTCCCGGCGCTCGCCGTGACGGCCGAGGAGATGACGGACGCGCTGCGGCGGACGGCAGACCGCCCGCTCGGCCCGGTCGTGGTCCGTCCGAATCCGGCGATCGTGGCGATCTACCGGGGCTGGGCGCAGCGCTCGTCCTTCGGGCGTGCCACCGAGCTGGGCCTCGTCGCGGACAGTGGCCTCGAGCCCATCATCCAGGCGTACATCGACGACTTCCTCGACCCGGTGGTTCCTCCCGCCTCGTCCTGACGCGCCGGCCACGAGGACGGGGCTACCGACGAGGCCGAGCCTTGCCGCTCGCTCGACTCGTCAGCTGCTCAAGTGCTCAAGTGCTCAAGTGCTCAGCTCGTCGGGCGCACCGGCGTGAGCATCGACACACGCATCGTCCCGTGCTCGCAGACAGGCGTCGGGGGCCGCACCGGGACGATGAGCGCGCTGCCGGACGACCTCTCGGTGACCCGGACGCTGTACGCGGTCGCCTCGCACCGACCGGTCACCGGCTCGCCGATACCAGGCACGTCGGGCGAGAACCGGGCCGACGCCCACGCAGGCGCGCCGTGGCGGAGGACGACGGTCACCGCTCGCTGCCCGCCGGGACCGGCGAGCTGGACTTGGGTCGATAGTCGCTCGTGGTCCCGCCCGAAGAGCTGCAGGCGAGGCAGGCCGGACAGCGAACAGGTCGTCTCCGAGCGGTTGACAAGCTCGAGCGCGTACGTGACGTTGCCGGCACCGTTCCCCGACGGGATCACCGAGAGGTTGCCACTCAGCTGCGGCGCCCGGCACGCAGCGACGGGCACGTGCCGCGACCGGCTGAAGGACGGGTCGCCGGCCCAGGAGAACGAGAAGGTCTTCGGCACTCCGCCGATCCGGTAGCGCACGACGAGCAGCGAGTACAGCTCGCCGTGCCGCGTGCCCACCGGACGAGAAAGCTGCACGGAGCTACCAGGGAAGAACTGGATCCTCGACGCGGCACAGTACGGATTGCAGAGGTTCAGCCCGAACCGCGTCACGCCGGTCGCACCCCGCCTCGTCCAGCTCGTCCAGCGGGTCGCCGTGAGCTCCGAGTTGGCGTCGGCACAAGAGATCACGAAGCTCGCCGGCTCGTACTCGGGTGCACCCGTGCACGCGAGGATGAGGGGCTGGGCACCGAGCGCGATTGCAGTGGACGAGGCGGTGGATGCCGTCGCAGTCGCGACCGCCCCGGCGGGCGAGCTCGCCAGGCCGACAGCGAGGAGGAGGCCCGCTGCCAGCTTAGGGGACACCTTCACGACAGCTCCTCCGTGCTCAGTCGCTCCGACGGCCCTGTCGCCGACGGCCCGAACCCGCCGGCGCATGATCGTACCGTCCGCTGGCACCGCCCCGGGCGCGGGACGCCTGCGTCGAGATTGCACCCCTGCGTCGAGATTGCACCACAGTGCATGTACGGATGCGCTCGAGGTCGGTGCTCGCCCGGCTTGCCGACGCCGTCCGCGGGCCCGGCACCTCGTGCTCGCTGAACGATCTCTCAGCCGTCTCGGAGGAAAACAACCAGCTCACGGTCATGATCTTGAAGGCCGTCCCTCGCCAGGCATCGGGGCGACCCGCCGGCACCATCACATGCTGTTAACACTTTGCGCAACGGCTCGACACCTTCGAGACGCCGCCGACACGCTGGCCGGGGGACCGGCGAAGGCACACGGACGAACGACCCGAAAGGAACATCACATGAGCAAGTTCATCACCAAGAGCATCGCTCCCGCGGTCATCTCACTCGGTCTCGCGGGCGGCCTCCTCGGCGCGAGCATCGGCACCGCCGCTGCTGCGACGAAGCCGAAGCCGAAGCCGAAGGCCCACACCACGAAGACCGTCGCGGCGAGCCGCAAGGCGTCCGGCATCGTCACCGTCGTGGACGCTAAGACCGACAAGCTCACCGTCAAGGTCGGCAAGGCGTCGGACGTGTTCACGACGACGACGAAGACGGTCGTCACGTTCGCGGGCAAGAAGTCTGCGCTCGCCGGCCTGAAGGCGGGCGAGCACGTGGTCGTCGTGTACACCGCGGCCGGCAAGGTTCTCGACGCCTCCTCGGTGCTCGCGTCGAAGGCCTGATCCTCCCACTCCCGGCAACGGGAGCGGGGCTCCGTGCGGGAGGGAGCAAGCCCCTCCCTGCACGGAGCCAGCACCTCCACGACGAGCCAGAGGTAGCGACGAGCCGGGACGCTGTGGCGATCGTCGACACGCCGACCTCGACAGGAGCGGCTGAGCGCGGATGCGCGTCCTACTGATAGAAGACGAGGACCGGTTGCGCCAGGCGCTGAGCCGCGGACTGCGCGCAGAGGGCCACGACGTCCTCGGCGCGAGCGACGGCGAGGCCGGGCTTCGGCTCGCCCGCGACGACCGTCTCGACGTCGTCGTGTGCGACATCTTGATCCCGAAGGTGAACGGGTTCCAGGTCTGCAAGCAGCTGCGCTCCGAAGGTATCTGGACGCCGATCCTGATGCTCACGGCCAAGGACGGGGAGTGGGACGAGGCCGAGGCGCTCGATGCCGGGGCTGATGGCTACCTCACAAAGCCGTTCTCCTACGTAGTGCTCGGCGCCCATCTGCGCGCCCTCGCCCGGCGGGGGGCGGCCGATCCACGCGGAGGCTCCTCCGTGCTCGACGCGGGCGACCTGCACCTCGACTACCGTGCCGGCCGGTGCTCGCGTGGCGAGGTGGAGATCAAGCTCTCGAAACGAGAGCAGGCCCTGCTCGGTGCCCTCCTCGGCCGGGCAGGAGGCGTGGTGCGCAAGGACGACCTCTTGCGGCAGGTGTGGGGCGAGGAGTTCAACGGCGACCCGAACATCGTCGAGGTCTACGTGGGCTACCTTCGCAAGAAGATCGACATTCCGTTCGCCAGGCACTCGATCGAGACGGTGCGCGGCTCCGGCTACCGTTTCAACCTGGATGAGCCGACGAGCTGAGCGCACCGGACCGGCACGCCGGGGCTCGGTGCGCAGTCGGGCCGCCCTCGCCGCCGCAGTGATCGTAGGTGCAGCATTCGTGCTGAGCTCCCTAGGCGTCGTGTTGCTCCTACGGAGCTCGCTCTACACGAGCGTGACGAACTCGGCGGAGGCGGAGGCGCTCGACATCAGCTCGTTCATCGTCACTCGAGGCCGGATCCCGCCGAGACTGCCGATCGCCGACGACGAGACCGCGGCCCAGGTGGTCGGAACCTCCGGCCAGGTCCTCGCCACGAGCAGCGACGTCCGGGGCCAGCCGCCAATGACGACCCTGCACCCCCGACCGGGCCACGCCGCGACGGTGACCGGCGTCGTGCTCCACATCAGACGGCACAGCCGGATCGCCCTCGACCTCGACTACCGCTTCTCTGTCGCCGCGACAGGATTCGCGCAGGGCCCGCTCGCAGGGACGGTCCTCGTCGCGAGCTCGCTCGGCGCGGCCGACCACGCTGTCAGCCTCGTGCTGCGTGCCCTCGCCCTCGCCCTGCCGATCCTCGTCCTCCTGGTCGGGTGGCTCGTCTTCGTCCTCACCGGCCGAGCGCTCCGACCGGTCGAGCTCATCCGTTCCGAGGTGGCGAGCCTCTCGGCGCTCGACCTGCACCGGCGTGTGCCCGAGCCTGCGACGGCGGACGAGATCGGCCGCCTCGCCCGCACGATGAACGCGATGCTCGGGCGGCTGGAGGCGTCGGGCCAGCGCCAGCGCCAGCTCGTCGCCGACGTCTCGCACGAGCTGCGCAACCCGCTCGCCGCGCTGCGCACACAGCTCGAGGTCGCTGTGGCGCATCCGGGTCCGGGGACGTCGCGACTGCTCGATGGCTCGATCCTCGACGTCGCCCGGATGAGCCAGCTCGTGGAGGACCTGCTCACCCTCGCCCGCCTCGACGAAAGCACCCTGCCACTGCACGCAGGGGAGGTCGACGTCGACGACGTCGTGCTCCGCCACGCCGAGCGGCTGCGCTCGCGCGGACGGGTGGACGTCTCCGTCCAGGGCGTCGGGGCGGCCCGTATGCACGGGGACGAGGCGCAGCTCTCCCGGGTCGTCGCGAACCTCGCCGACAACGCCGAACGCTACGCGCACCGGGTCGTCTCGCTCGGCGTGGGCATCGAGGGCGGCGAGGTCGTCGTAACCGTGGCCGACGACGGTCCGGGCGTGCCGACCGAGATGCGCGAGCAGATCTTCGAGCGGTTCGTCCGGCTCGACACCGCGAGGACCCACCGTGACACCGGCGCGGGACTTGGGCTCGCGATCGTCCGCGAGATCACCCGCGCCCACGGCGGCGACGTCCACGTGGAGGACTCGGACCCCGGTGCCCGCTTCGTCGTCCGCCTCCCCGTCGGTGGCCCCCCTTCACCGTGCTGACCGGCCGCGGCCTCCGCTCCGCGGTCGAGGGCGAAGGGCCCGATCGGGCCGGCAGGACTTTGGACCCTACCGGGCACGGCGCGCCGCTGGCATGATGGCGCGGCGGGCCCGTCATCGCGCGCGCGCCCCGGAGGGAGAGGGACGTGCCAGGATCGAGCTCGTTGTTCGGCGCCGTATTCGACCTCAACGGACCAGGTCGCTACCTACACTGGTCGATCTTCCAGGTCTCCGAGGCGAACCTGGTCCTCATCGCCGCGATGGTCGTCATCTTCGGCCTCGCCTTGCTCTTGCCCTTCCCCGGCAAGCACGACCGGACGAGCACCCCCGGGACGACGACCGGTGCGCATACCCCGGATCCCGGCACGCGCACGGTCACTGACGGCGCGCCTGATGCTCCCGGCACTCCAGCCCATCCGGCTGCAGCCGGCTCGAGAGGCGCGCATGCCCGGGCGCGCTCGACCGACCCGTCGGACACGTCGGACATGTGGACGGCGCGTGTGCGGAACCTCGCTCTCTCGCTCCTGCCGCCCGGCAAGCTCCTCCCCGACCACCAGCCCGCGTACGTCGCCTCCTGGATCTACGTGTTCGGCGTCGCGACGATCGCCGCGCTCGGCCTCGCGATCGCGTCCGGCTTCGCGATCGCGGTCGGTGGCGCGGACTGGTGGCACACGAACGTCGTCGGTCACTTCTTCAACAGCATGCACATGTGGAGCGTCGAGCTGTTCATGGCGTTCATGGTCATCCATCTCTGGGGCAAGTTCTGGATGGCCGCGTGGCGCGGCCGCCGGGCGCTCACGTGGATGACGGGCGTCCTCGCGTTCGGCGCGTCGGTCGTCGAGTGCTTCACGGGCTACCTCTCCCAGCAGAACTTCGACTCCCAGTGGGTCTCCACCAACGGCAAGGACGCGATCAACGCCACCGGGCTCGGCGCGTTCTTCAACCTCTTGAACTTCGGTCAGATGCTCCTCTGGCACGTGGTCCTCCTGCCGCTCGTGCTCGTCGCGATCGTCGGCGCGCACGTCCTGCTCGTCCGGGTGCGCGGTGTGTCCCACCCGCTGCCGAAGGAGCGGCCGCGCCTCGGGCGCGCGGGGGCTACCGAGCGGCGAGCGCTCGCCCGGGCCGACGCCGCCGACTGGCACGGACCGACGAAGCGCTACGACATCTTGAAGGAGGCGACCGTCGCGTCGAGCATCGTGCTCGTCCTCGTGCTCTTGCTCGCCGGGATCCTCTCCTCCCCCGACGAGCCGCCCGTGACGATCGCAACCTGGGCAAAGGTCGCCCCCGCGGACTTCCTCGGCACGGCAGCCACCGAGCTCGCCGGCACGAGCGAGACCGCCACCTACGGCCCGCCCTACAACAACGGGAACGCGTTCGTGCAGAAGATCGTCGTCTCGTGGCAGCGCCTCTCCGGCGTGCACGAGGCGATCGAACCGGCGACGACCTTCGTCCTCTCCCCGCTCTCGAAGGTCGCGAGCACCGAGCCGCGGCTCGCGAGCTCGCTCGCGGCCTACGAGCGGGCCACGTCCGCCCAGCGCAATGCATGGGACGCTGCCTACATCAAGGCGCTCGACCACCTTAGGTTCTCCAGCGGCGCGCCCGTGCTCCCCGCTGCCGCCGACGGTCCGGTCCCGGTCCTGCTCACGACCGAGCTCACCCTTGCCCGTAGCGGGGCCCTCGACGCCGACCTCATCGCCAACCAGGCTTTCTACGGGTCGAACTTCACCGCACCACTTCTGTTCCTCGAGGACGGGCAGTACTTCTCCTCGGTCGCCCAGGCTCGGCACATGACCGGGTCCCAGTGGGGCGTCATGAACGAGACCGGCAGCTACCCCGGCCAGCCGTGGCTGTGGCTCTACACGCTCTGGTACCAGCTACCCGGCTTCCGAAGCTCGTCGAATGTCGACCTGATCGCGGTCTACCTGACGGGGGCGGCGACACTGCTGCTCCTCGGGGTCCCCTTCGTCCCCGGCATCCGGGACATCCCGCGCGTCGTGCCGCTCCACCGGCGCGTATGGCGCCGATGGGAGTAGGCGAGGCGAGCGCCCTCGGCTCGAAGGAGCGTCGCACCCGAGGTTGCCCGCAGGCTCGACCTGGAAGGGCACACCGGGCTCGTCCGCTGCCGGCCGGCGGATCAGGGCCGGTAGACCTGCCGACCTGTGATCTCGCTCGGGACGATCCGGACCCAGTGCAGCTCCCCGGGCGGCATCCAGCTCGACACGGCGAGCTCCCGCTCGCGCATTGACTCCGAGTCGATCGCCTCGGTGATCTCCCGGGCGGTGCCCTTCACCATCACGCTGCATGCGGAAGCGAGGTCGTCGTCGAACTCGTCGACCTCGAACGCGACCCGGTCGAGGCTCGCATGATCGAGCTTCGACCCCGAAGCCGAGCGGAACACGACCCGGTCGCCGTCGAGCGCGTAGTTGACGGGGAAGATCGCGGGCTGGCCGTCTTCGACCACAGCGAGCCGGCCGAATGCGTGCCGCTCGAGAACCGAGAGGCACTCGTCTCGCGTCAGCTCGACGACGCGCTGGGGCGCCTCGCTCATCTAGCCGCCTCCCTTACGCCGCTGGACCGACGAGAACGCACAGCTCTGCGAGCCGTGTCGAGTAGCCCCGCTCGTTGTCGTACCAGCCGAAGACCTTCACGAGCCGTCCCTTGACCATCGTGAGCGACGAGTCGAAGACGCACGACGCCGTCGACCCGACGATATCGCTCGAGACGAGCGGGTCGCTCGAGTACTCGAGCACCGGGAAGAGCGAGCCGCCTGCGGCGGCACGGAAGGCAGCGTTGACGTCCTCCACCCACGTCGGGCGCTCGAGGAGCGCGGTGAAGTCGGTGATCGAGCCGTCCGGCACGGGCACCCGGAGGGAGGTCCCGTCTAGACGCCCCTCGACCCCGGGAAGCACGAGGGCAGTGGAGCGCGCCGCGCCTGTCGAGGTCGGGACGATGTTGAGCGCGCCCGAGCGCCCGCGGCGCGGGTCCTTGTGCAGGCCATCCACGAGAACCTGGTCCCCGGTGTACGCGTGCACCGTCGTCATCAGCCCGGACTCGATCCCGAACGCGTCCACGAGGACCTTGGCCATGAGAGCGAAGCAGTTCGTCGTGCAGGAGGCGTTCGAGACGACCGTGTGCAAGTCGGGATCGAACGTGTGCTCGTTGATGCCGATGACGAACGTCGCGTCGGCATCTTTGCACGGTGCGGAGACGACGACGCGCGCTGCGCCTGCGCCGAGGTGCTCGGCGGCGTGCTCCCGGGTGGTGTTGCGCCCGGTGCACTCCGCCACGACGTCGACTCCTATGTCCCTCCAGGGGAGCAACGAGACGTCCGGCTCGTGGAACAGGTGGCTGCGCTGGCTACCGACGACGAGCTCGCCACCGTCGACCGTCACGGACTCGCGCAATGCGCCGTGGACCGAGTCGCGCTGGAGGAGGCGTGCGATCTGCTCCGGCGTGCCGAGGTCGTTGACCGCGACGACGTCGACGTTCATCTGCCGTTCGACGATCGCCCGGTACAACGCACGGCCCGTTCGCCCGAAGCCGTTGATGGCAAGTCGCGTGGTCACGACGGCCTCCCTTTCGAGGAGCTCTCCCGACTGCATGCTCTACTGCCAAGCCTCGACCTCGACTGGCATGGTGAACAGTGCCGAAAGTCACGACTGCGGCAGCCGACCCGGCTCAGGCGCTCGGCAAGGAGCTCAGGCGCTCAGCCAGGAGCGCAAGCGCTCCCGCTCCTCGGGACTGGTACCTCCCCAGATCCCGTGAAGCGAGGCGTCGGCGACCGCGACCGCACGGCACTGCTCGACGACGGGGCAGCGGGCACAGATCTCACGAGCCGCCCTCGCAGGCTCGCCGTCGCGAGGGAAGAACAACGACGTGCTCAGCCCCTTGCAGGCGGCTTGGTCGGACCAGCGCGCGATCTCCTCGGTCTCGAGGCCCCGTGCGCGCCTGTCGCTCTGTGACGCACCGGGGATCCGCCGCAGCAGCTCGCCCTCTCGAGAGACTGGAGTCACTTCCGCGCCGCCGGCACCGTCAGCGCGGGCACCGAGCGCACGGCGAAGGAGTCGGGCGCGCTCGCGAGGTAGGCGTCGAGCTCCACCTGACGGAGCAGCCCCTGTTGGGTCCCGACCTGTTGGACGACGCTCGCAGCGTTGACGGGAGCCCGTAGCAGCGACTCCTCGAGATCCATCCCGCGTACCAGGCATGCGGTGAGCGTCGCTGCGAACGCGTCACCTGCTCCCGTCCGGTCGACGACAGGACCCGGATCGGGGTAGACGGGGACCTCGAGAACGCGGCCGTCCTCGCGCGCGAATGCTCCGGCGACGGAGTCGGTGACAACGACCCGACGGGGACCGAGCGCGCGCAACGCGTCGAGCAGCGCTCCGGTGCCCGCGGAGGAGCTCAACCCGGAGATCCGTGCCGCCTCCTCGACGTTGCACACGAGCAGCGACGCCCGCTCGTAGAGGCGACGAAGCACCTGGGGCCCCTCCTCGAGCTGGTAGGTGCCTGGCTGGAACGCGAGCTCGACGGTCGGGTTCTCGTCGAGGAAGTCTGCGATCTGCTCCTCGTAGGCATGGGTCTCGCGCCCCACGGAGGAGAGGTAGAGCCACGCGGGCACCTCATTCGGTCGCAGATGCGGCCAGTGGTAGTCGTAGCTCTCGTGGCGGACGAGGATCGTCCGCTCCCCGCCGAGCCAGAGGACGAAGTGCTTGTTCGTCGGTAGTCTCTGGTCGAGACGGACGAGCGAGGTGTCGACGCTCTCGCGGTGGAGCGCAGCCAGGATGTCCCTCCCGAGCTGGTCCGCACCGAGATAGCTCGCGAGGGCCGTGCGAAGCCCGAGCCGCGCGCATGCCACGGCAGCGTTCGCAGCGTTCCCGCCCGCCTCGACCGTCACAGAGCGCTCGAAGGGGATCTTCGCTCCGAATGGCACGTCGAGCCGGCGACCCTCCGGGCCGTCCAGCACCCGGGCCTCGTCCTTGGATAGCGCGATGTAGACGTCGGTTGCGACGTCGCCGACGCAGACGATCTCGAAGCGCTGCCGCTCGGCGTGCTGTCTCGTCGACCTACTGTCGCTCCCCACCGGCCCCGCCTTCCCGACCCGCCTTACCGACCCGTCTTGCCGGCCCGCCTTACCGACCAGTCTTGCCGGCCCGACGTGCCGGCCACGAGCCATCGTCGACCTGCCTGGGCCCGGCGGCTAGGGCCGTTCGTCACTTCACGTACGCGATCGCGAGAGCAGGCCGTTCGGCCCTGTCCGGCAGCGGCAGAGGAGACGAGACTGGTACGAGCGACGACCACCAGAGGTCGCGACAGCTGCGAGCGACGGACGACAAGCGCGACCTGCCTGCCGGCAGCGACGCGTCGAGGAGGAGCGTGATGGATCAGCAGAGCCACCATGGCGGAGCGCACGTTGTGGACGGCGCACTACCAATGAGCACGTCGCCGGCCTATCCCGGCGCGTGGGAGATCGACACGCTGCTCGCCGACGGGACCGGTGTCCACCTCCGGCCGGTCCGTACTGCCGACGCGAGCGGCCTCATCGACTTCCACGCCCACCTTTCGCCCGAGACGATCCATCGCAGGTTCTTCGCGACCCTCCCCGAGCTCGACGGCGCCGACGCCGTCCGCCTCACGACCGTCGACTACGCGGACAGGATGGCGTTCGTCGCCGAGACCCACGGCAGGATCGTCGCCGTCGCGCGCTACGACCGCGTGCCAGGTACTGCCGACGCCGAGCTCGCCGTGGTCGTGACCGACGAGCTCCAGGGGCGAGGAGTCGGGACCGTTCTCATCGAGCAGCTCGCCGCGTACGCACGGGGCAGGTCGGTAGAGCGCTTCGTCGCCGAGACCCTCCCGGAGAACCACGCAATGCTCGCGGTCTTCGACGACCTCGGTCTCGCGGTCGCTCGCGCGAGCCACGACGGTGCAGTCGACGTCACCATCGAGCTCGCGACGACACCCCGCTACCTCGCGGCGCGCGACGATCGTGAGCGCCGCTCGATCGCGCGTAGCTTGCGACCACTTCTCAAGCCCCAGTCGATCGCGGTCGTCGGGGCGAGCCGCCACCCGGGCTCCGCCGGCCACGAGATCCTGCGCTCGCTGCTCGCCTTCGACTTCAACGGCCGCGTCTACCCGGTCAACCCCTCTGCCCGCTCGATCTGCGGGGTGCCGTCCTATCCGGACATCGCAGCGGTGCCGGAGCCAGTCGACCTCGCCGTGGTCGCAGTACCCGGTCCCGCGGTGCTCGACGTCGTCCGGCAGTGCGCGGCGGCCGGCGTCGGCTCCTTGGCGGTCGTCTCCTCCGGCTTCGCCGAGACCGGAGCAGCCGGGCGGGAGCTCGAGCACGAGGCTCTCGAGGTGACGCGCCGTCACGGGATCCGGCTGCTCGGCCCCAACTGCCTCGGGCTCGCGAGCACCGCACCCGACGTCCGGATGAACGCGAGCTTCTCCCCCGTCGCCCCGACGAACGGCAACGTCGCCCTCGCCTCCCAATCCGGAGCCGTCGGCGTCATGCTCCTGGAGCGCATCGCCGAGGCGGATCTCGGCGTGTCCGCGTTCGTCTCGATGGGCAACAAAGCCGACGTGAGCTCGAACGACCTGCTGTGCGCGTGGGAGGACGACCCGAGGACGGCCGTCGTCGCGCTCTACCTCGAGTCGTTCGGAAATCCGCGCAAGTTCGCCCGCATCGCGCGGCGCGTCGCGAGGAAGAAGCCCGTCGTCGCGCTGAAGTCGGGGACGAGCGTCGCGGGTGCACGCGGCGCACGCTCGCACTCCGCAGCCGCCGCCACTCCCGAGGTCGCCGTCGAGGTCCTGCTGCGCAGCTCCGGTGTGATCCACGCGAACGGGCTCGACGAGCTGGTGGACATCGTGACACTCTGCGCGTCGTCGCCGATGCCCGCCGGGCGACGGGTCGCTCTCGTCGGCAACTCCGGAGGACCGCTCGTGCTCGCGGCCGACGCCTGCGAGCATGCCGGTCTCGTCGTGCCCGAGCTCTCCGGCGAGACGGCCGAGGCACTGATCGCCGTCATGCCACCCGCCTCGGCAGCGTCGAACCCGATCGACATGACCTCTGGCGGCGACGCGGCCTGCCTCGTCGCCGTGCTGCGCCGAGCGCTCGAGGATCCCTCCGTCGACGCGGCGATCGCAGTGGTTACGCCCCTCAACGCCCTCGGCGAGCAGGAGGCACGCGCCGCGATCGCCGACGTGGCGGCCACCGCCACGAAGCCGGTCGTGGCATGCATGGTCGGCGGCCAGCTCGCGCACGATCTACGGCCGCACGCTGGTGCAGGTCACGGCCGGGGCCCGGCTCGGACCGGCCTCGGCACGATCCCGTCGCCGGAGCGCGCGGCCGCAGCGCTCGCGCACCTCGCCGGATATGCCGAGTGGCTCGCGCGTCCCGAGCCCGAGGCCGAGGTGCTCGCCCGATTCGACACCGCCGGCGCCCGCTCCCTCGTCGCGACGGAGCTCGGCCGGCACCCCGCGGGCGGCTGGCTCGCCGGTGGCGCGGCGTGGGGACTCGTCCGCGCGACAGGCGTCGGCGCGGTGCCCACCGCCGTGGCGGGAGACCTCGACGCGCTCCGACGCGCCGCGGCCGACGTCGGCTATCCGGTCGCTCT